>NZ_JBWKVA010000007.1:0-302966 GCF_059421425.1 Pseudomonas sp. GW821-FHT02H09 | reverse complement strand
CAAGGAGTTTTCCGTTTCGACTGCGCCGGAAGTGGGGCGAATTATAGACTTCCAGATTCTGCCGTCAAGGGTTAATTACACTTTTGTTGCCGAGGGGGCTTTTTTCGCTATTAACCGGGGGATTCGACGCGTGACAGGCGGGATACGTAACCCTAATAGCAACGCACCTATAGATGCATACATAGCCCACTCCTTCAGATCCGCACGAACGATCCAAAGCATATGCAGTAATCCAAGCCCCAGGATCACATACGCCAAGCGATGCAACTTTTTCCAGCGACTACCGAGGCGTCGCTGGCTATAACGATTAGAGGTGACCGCCAACACTAACAATCCAAGAAACCCAAGACTGCCGACAACGATGTAAGGCCGCTTATGCAACTCCACTCCCAGTTGCGACCAATCAAGGCCAAGGATAAACACCAGGTAGGCACTCAAATGCATGACCACATAAGCAAAGCACCACAAACCCAACTGCCGTCGTATGGCAATCCACCCCGCCCAACCGGTCAGCCTCTGCAAAGGCGTCATGCTCAGAGTAATCAACAACAGGATCAGCGTGCCCAACCCTAGCCTGTCAACCAGCACCTTCCCCGGATCCGGCCCAAGGGCGAAGATCCAGGCCTGATACAACCAAAGCAGCGGCCAAACCGCCGCCACTATAAAGACGCCAATGCGCCACAACGGATAACGCATCAGTAATTCTTCCGTAGATCGAGGCCGGCATATAAGGAAGCGACCTCATTGGAGTAGCCGTTGAACATTTGTGTCTCGCGCACATTGGGACTGAACAACCCGCTCGGTAGACGACGCTCCCGCGCCTGAGTCCAGCGCGGGTGATCAACCTCAGGATTTACGTTCGCGTAAAAACCGTACTCATCGGATGCAATGCTCTGCCAGGTGGTTTTCGGCTGCTCACTGACCAGACTGATACGCACAATGGATTTGACGCTCTTGAAGCCATACTTCCACGGCACCACAAGACGCAGCGGCGCACCGTTTTGATTGGGAAGCTCGCGCCCATACATACCCACCGCAAGAATCGCCAAAGGATTCATCGCCTCATCCAGACGAAGCCCTTCTATATAAGGCCAATGGATCAAGGCAAAACCAGAGCGCTGACCGGGCATGCTCTTGGGATCCTCCAGGGTTTCGAAACGAATGAACCTGGCTTTGGAGGTCGGCTCAACCTGCTTGAGCAATGCAGAGATGGGAAAGCCAATCCAGGGAATGACCATCGACCAGGCCTCCACACAACGCAGACGGTAGATCCGTTCTTCTAACTGATAGGGTTTGATGAAATCCTCCAGAGCGTAACGCCCGGGCTTACCCACCTCGCCATCCACCACAACGCTCCACGGCTCGGTTTTCAGCGCACCGGCGTTCTGTGCCGGATCACCTTTATCAGTGCCGAATTCATAGAAGTTGTTGTAGTGGGTCGCATCCTTGAATGGCGTAATCGCCTCATCCTTGACGGTGATGGCCTGCCATTTGGTCGCCGGCAGTTTCTGCGCGAACCAGGACGGAGTTTTGCCTGGCTCGACATCCGCATAACGAGCGGCATCTTGCGCATTCGCCCAGCGCGGCAGGCTGCTGAATGCCAGTCCGGCAATAGCACCGCCCAGAATACTGCGGCGAGAGAAGTAGAGGGACTCAGGCGTAACATCCGACTCTTGGCAATCGGACGACTTGGGCAATTTGATTAACATGACAACTCCGCAGCATTGGAGGACTGATGCGCCAATAGACTGCGGAGTATGGGGGAAATTACATCACTCGACGTTTTTGTGACGGCGAAGACGTAACAAATATTGCACCGGGCCGGAGGCGGCATAGGCGAGGAAAACCAGCAACAGAATGCGCGGCGGGTCACTGAAAACTACAGCGAACACCAGCACCACCGCCAGAATCGCAACAAAAGGCACTCGCCCTTTCAGATCCAGCTCCTTGAAGCTGTTGTACTTGATGTTGCTGACCATCAGCATGCCAGCGGCAGCAACCATCAGAGCAACAAGGAAGGACATTTTGGAGCCCTGGATGCCGTAATCGCTGAACGCCCAGACAATCCCGGCTACCACACCTGCCGCGGCCGGACTGGCCAGACCGATGAAATAACGTTTGTCTGCAGTACCCACCTGAGTATTGAAACGCGCCAAACGCAATGCCGCGCCCGCTACATAGACGAATGCGACCATCCAGCCTACCTTGCCCATATCACCCAAGGCCCAGCCAAATGCCAGTAACGCGGGCGCGACGCCAAAGGCGACCATATCGGACAACGAGTCATATTCAGCGCCGAAAGCACTCTGGGTGTTGGTCATCCGGGCAACGCGACCATCAAGGCCGTCGAGCACCATGGCGACGAAGATCGCGATCGCGGCAAAAGCAAAATACTTGCTCGCGCTTATCGCGTCACCAGCACTCAAAGCGCTCTGTGCGCTCATGGAATTAATAATGGAGTAAAACCCCGCAAACAGGTTCGCGGTGGTGAACAGATTCGGCAGAAGATAGATACCACGATGCCGGACTTTACGGCCTTCAGCGTCATGTCCTTCTTCGACATGCTCATCGATCGGTAGCAGGCTTTCGGCGTCAGAGGCCTGGTTTGGCTCTTCGGGACGTTCGCTCATGGACATTACCTTACAACGGTGTGGAAAGTTTCGACAGGTGTCTGCGACAACGGTTCGCACGCAGATCCAGCTTTATACCAGAACCTGTCTACACAAACGAAAAAACGCGGCCTAAGCCGCGTTTTCTCTTCAAGGCTAGAACTTAGTTCTTGGCTTTGTCGACGATCTTGTTGGCACCGATCCACGGCATCATCGAGCGCAGTTGCTCGCCGATGATTTCGATACCGTGAGCGGCGTTGTTACGACGCTTGGCGGTCATCGATGGGTAGCCGGTAGCGCCTTCACTGATGAACATCTTGGCATACTCGCCGTCCTGAATGCGTTTCAGGGCGTTGCGCATGGCCTGACGGGATTCGGCGTTGATCACTTCAGGACCCGTCACGTATTCGCCGTATTCAGCGTTGTTGGAGATCGAGTAGTTCATGTTGGCGATACCGCCTTCGTACATGAGGTCAACGATCAGCTTCAGTTCGTGCAGGCACTCGAAGTAGGCCATTTCTGGCGCGTAGCCAGCTTCAACCAGCGTTTCGAAACCAGCTTTAACCAGTTCAACAGTACCGCCACACAGAACAGCCTGTTCGCCGAACAGGTCGGTTTCGGTTTCGTCTTTGAACGTGGTTTCGATGATGCCGGTACGACCGCCGCCAACGCCAGCAGCGTAGGACAGAGCAACGTTTTTGGCGTTGCCGGAAGCATCCTGATAAATAGCGATCAGGTCAGGGATACCGCCGCCCTTGACGAACTCGGAACGCACGGTGTGGCCCGGAGCTTTCGGCGCGATCATGATCACGTCGAGGTCAGCGCGTGGCACAACCTGGTTGTAGTGGATCGCGAAGCCGTGGGAGAAGGCCAGGGTTGCGCCCTGCTTGATGTTCGGCTCGATTTCGTTCTTGTACAGAGCTGACTGGAACTCGTCCGGGGTCAGGATCATGACCAGGTCGGCAGCGGCGACAGCGCTGGCAACGTCAGTCACTTTCAGGCCGTGAGCTTCCGCCTTGGCAACGGTTGCCGAGCCTTTGCGCAGACCAACAGTCACGTCAACGCCAGAGTCTTTCAGGTTGCAAGCTTGTGCGTGGCCTTGGGAGCCGTAACCGATGATGGCTACTTTCTTGCCCTGGATGATCGACAGGTCACAGTCTTTATCGTAATAAACTTTCATGAATTTCCCCTATATATCCAGGCCGTTCAGGCCATTCGCTAATTTGAGTTAGATGCTCAGCACTTTGTCGCCACGGGCAATCCCGGTGACGCCACTGCGTACGGTTTCCAGAATCGCGGCAGTGCCGATCGACTGAATGAAGCTGTCGAGCTTGTCGCTGGTACCGGTCAATTGAACGGTATACACGCTAGCGCTGACATCGACTATCTGCCCACGATAAATGTCGGTAGTACGCTTGATCTCGGCGCGCTGGGCACCGGTGGCTTTGACCTTGACCAGCATCAGTTCACGCTCGATGTGAGCACTTTCCGACAGGTCGACCAGTTTGACCACTTCGATCAGCTTGTTGAGGTTCTTGGTGATTTGTTCAATCACTTCATCATGGCCAACAGTGGTCAGCGTCAAACGCGACAGAGTCGGGTCTTCAGTCGGTGCCACGGTCAGGCTTTCGATGTTGTAGTTACGCTGGGAAAACAGGCCAACAACGCGAGACAAGGCGCCCGGTTCGTTTTCCAGAAGCAAGGAGATAATGTGCCGCATGATTAAGTACGCTCCGTCTTGCTCAGCCACATATCGCGCATGGAGCCGTCTTTGATCTGCATCGGGTAGACGTGTTCGCTGGTATCGACCTGAATATCGAGGAA
Source organism: Pseudomonas sp. GW821-FHT02H09 (assembly GCF_059421425.1). NCBI lineage: Bacteria > Pseudomonadati > Pseudomonadota > Gammaproteobacteria > Pseudomonadales > Pseudomonadaceae > Pseudomonas > Pseudomonas sp. GW821-FHT02H09. The sequence continues at coordinate 298,533 of NZ_JBWKVA010000007.1, read as the reverse complement.
CACCAGGCGATCTTTCATGGCGAACGCTTCTTCCATCTTCGGCTTCAAATCCTTCAGATCAGTGATGCGTATGCCCACGTGACCATAGGCCTCGACCAGCTTGACGAAGTCAGGCAGCGATTCCATATAAGAGTGCGAGTGACGACTGCCGTAGCTCATGTCCTGCCACTGACGAACCATACCCAGCACGCCGTTGTTCAGGTTGACGATTTTTACCGGCAAACCATATTGCAGGCAGGTCGACAGTTCCTGAATGTTCATCTGAATACTGCCTTCACCGGTGACACAGGCAACATCAGCATCAGGGAAGCTCAACTTGACGCCCATGGCAGCAGGGAAACCGAAGCCCATCGTCCCCAGGCCACCGGAGTTGATCCAGCGGTTAGGCTTGTTGAACCGGTAGTACTGCGCCGCGAACATCTGGTGCTGGCCCACGTCGGAGGTCACATAGGCATCGCCCTTGGTCACTTCGCAGAGGGTTTCGATCACGGTCTGCGGCTTGATGATGCTGCCGTCGCCCTTGTCATAAGGGAACAGGCCGCGATCACCGCGCCACTCCTCGACTTGCTTCCACCAACTGGCAACGGAGTCCTTGTTCGGGGTCTCGCCGATTTCCTTGAGGGTCGCAACCATTTCGGTCAGGACGCTCTCGACCGGACCAACGATAGGCACGTCTGCCTTGATGGTCTTGGAAATCGAAGCCGGGTCGATGTCGATGTGAATGATCTTGGCATTCGGGCAAAACTTGGCCGGGCCGTTGATCACGCGATCGTCGAAACGCGCACCGACTGCCAGGATCACGTCGGCGTGGTGCATCGCCAGGTTGGCGGTGTAGCTACCGTGCATGCCAAGCATGCCGATGAACTGACGATCAGTGCCAGGGTATGAACCCAGGCCCATCAATGTATTGGTCACCGGCAGGTTGAGCATTTGCGCCAGTTCAGTCAGCGGTGCGGAGCCGCCACCGAGGATCACGCCGCCGCCCGCATAAAGAACTGGACGCTTGGCCGCCAGCAGCATTTCTGCCGCTTTGCGGATTTGGCCGGAGTGACCACGAACAGCCGGGCTATAGGAACGCAGCTTGGCTTTCTTCGGGAAGATGTATTCGAACTTCTCGGCCGGGTTGGTCATGTCTTTCGGGATATCGACCACGACCGGACCAGGACGACCGGATTGCGCCAGGTAGAACGCCTTCTTCATGACTTCCGGAATTTCCGACGCATGCTTGATCATGAAGCTGTGCTTCACGATCGGCCGGGAGATACCGATCATGTCGGTTTCCTGGAACGCATCGGTGCCAACCATGGTGCTAGGCACCTGACCAGAAATGATCACCATCGGAATGGAGTCCATGTAGGCCGTGGCAATACCGGTGATGGCATTGGTTGCGCCCGGGCCGGAGGTCACCAGTACCACACCGGCTTTACCGGTGGCACGAGCGTAGCCGTCAGCCATATGGGTCGCGGCCTGTTCATGACGAACCAGAATGTGGGTCACTTCCGGTTCTTTGAACAGGGCATCGTAAACATGAAGGAGAGCACCACCCGGGTACCCATAAATATATTTGACGCCTTCGTCACGCAAAAAGCGGACGAGCATCTCACCGCCAGATAAAAGCTCCACGTTGTTCACCTCTAAAACGCCAGAATACCGTCCACTAAAAAGGGAACGGGTCTTAATAGGTTTACTGCTTAGCAGAGCATGAGCGACGGTGGTCGCCGACTACGTCAGCACTGACTGAGCAAGTATTGGGAGCTCCCCAAGTGTTGCGGGGTTTTCCCACCCAGCGCGAGGTAACGCGTTGCGGGTGTAACAGGTCGGCGCGGATGTGCGCCTCATGATCTACTGAGCGGGTCTGCTTCTGGCAGTCCCTCTACAGCGGACTTTGGATTGTTCTGATTCGCCCTCTCCAAGTCAAGTCGTCAATGTGCTTTATTCAAACCAAGTACATGAGAAAGCAAGAAAAAACCTTTAAACAGCAGCTGTGTTAGCTTCAATTGCGCAACCCATGACCAGGAAATGGGTCGACGGTGAGATGCGCCGCCTGACCGACCAACAACGTCAGGAACGCATCACCGAAGCACAGAAACAGATTGCAGATATCTGCCAGCAGGTACTGGCAGCCTCCAATTCAGCGAGAGGCGGTGATCAGCAGATCGAATTCTTTGAGCAAGACCTGCAGTTGTCGATCCTTGCCCTGGACATTTCGGGCAGCGAAGACCATTTCGGCCATCTCCTGAATACCCGAGACATTGGGCAGCGGTAGATCGCTTTCCAAAATCGTTTTCATCCGCGGCAGGAAGATCCATTGCAGCCATTGCTCGAAGTCCAGGGTATCGATCGAGAACGGTTCGACACTGAGCAGAGCTTCTGCCGATGGCGAGACTTCACCCCACCACCCCTGAACCCGCAGCTCACGCTCGATCAACAGGAGTTGTTCGGCAATTTTCGGAAAGCGTGCATCCATCAGAGAGAAACCTTGGCCTTCTGACGAGCCAGTGCCGCGCCTGCGGGGTCACCCTGTTTCTCACGCGCCTGAGCGATCAGCTCCCACAGGTTCGCCTGAAGAGCCGGACGACCATTGGCGAAGGTCAGGCCCCGACGAGCGAACTGCTCGGCTTGCGCCGCATCACCCTGAGCCATGCGCACCTGCGCCAAACGGTAGAGCACTTGCGGTTCGCGCGGGGCGACACGCTGGGCGCGCTCCAGACTGGAGGAGGCACCGTTCAGGTCACCGCTCGCCTGTTGCTGCTGGGCGGTGGTCAGCAAGGCCAGCACAGGACCGTCCAACTGCTCGTCAGCGGACAAACCACCGGTGCTGGCGGAAGGAATCCCGCTCGGCGTCGACGGCATACTGTAATTGCCCTGATTGATCGGTGCCGACTGAACAGGCGATGTATCGATCGGCCCTGGAGTGATCGGCCCCGGGGTAATCGGCGCACTGCTGATCGGCGCCGAAGTGGTCGCGCCACCGCCCGGAATCATCACCACCACGCCCGAGTCTTGCGGGACGGCCTGAGTCTGAGCTTGCGTCGGGCGCTTGACAGTCGTCTGACGGAAGCCGCCATTGGCCGAAATCCTCTCGCTGTTGGAAACGGCGCTGCCGGAATCCACCACCGGAATCGCGCCCCGCTGCACGCTGGAGCAACCGTTGAGCAAAGCCAGAGCTGTAATAGCTGGAATCCACCACTTGTTCACTTAAATCCCTCTTCGCTTAATTCATCCAGCCTTTGACCCAATCCATAACCGACTCAACGGAAGCCGGGCTTGCGCCACCGCAAGCGGCACCGGGAGGCGGTTCACTGCCGCGAATATACGGCATCTGCACCGCGCCCGGGCAGCTCGCTTCGGAACCCTGCCCGGTACGGGAGTCGACCCAAGCCTGAACAACGTTTTCCGGCTGCGGCATATCCAGCGGCAACGGGTCAGCTTTGCGCATGAAACTGGTCCAGACCTGCAGGGCGCCAGTGGCACCGGTGAAGGGTGTTTTACCGTTGTCATCGCGACCGAGCCAGACCACTGCCAGCAAATCCTGGCTAAAACCGGCGAACCAACTGTCTCGTGAATCGTTACTGGTGCCGGTCTTGCCCGCCAGCGCCAGGGTTTTCGGCAGGACGTTGTAGACCGAACTGCCGGTACCTTCGCGCATCACCCGCTGCATGGCGCTCTGGATCAAGTAGATCGAACCCGGATCGAAACGCTGCTGAATCTGGAACGGATAACGCTTGAGCGGCTGGCCTTCGGCGGTCAACACGCTACGAATCCCACGCATCGGCGTATTGAAACCGCCGTTGGCCAGGGTCTGATACATAGTCGCCACTTCCATAGGACTCAAGCCACCAGCCCCCAGCAACATCGACGGGAAGGCTGGAAACTCGCGGGTAATACCCAGGCGCGCCAGTGTCTTGAGGACATTTGGCACGCCGACTGCCAGGCCCAGACGTGCGGTCGACAGGTTGTAGGAATGCGCCAACCCCTGGTACAGGAAGACCGTGCCGTGGGAACGGCGATCATAGTTCTGCGGCTTCCAGATCTGACCGTCAGCCCCCTTCACCGAGAAAACATCATCGGAGAGCCAGCTGGTCAATGTGTATTGGCTCGGTTTCTCAAGTGCAGTCAGGTAAACCGCAGGCTTGACCAACGAGCCGATTGGCCGCACGGCATCCAGTGCCCGGTTGAAACCGGCAAAGCTTGCCTGACGGCTGCCGATCATGGCCTGGACCTCCCCCGTTTCCGGGTTGGTCACCACCATCGCGGCTTCGACCTCATCCGACCCCTTGCGGCCGGCAAGACGCTTGAAGGTATCGTTGACCGAGGCCTCTGCCTTCATCTGCAGAATCGGATCGAAACTGGTGAAAATCCGCAGCCCTTCTTCGGTCAAGTCTTCGTCGCGGTAGTCTTCGCGCAACTGACGTTTGACCAGATCAAGGAAACCCGGGAACGAGCTGTCAGCCAGACTGCCGCGCGTGGTTACGCCCAACGGCATCTTCTTGGCTGCTGCCACTTGCTCGGCAGTCGCAACACCTTGCTGCTCCAGCAGATCGAGTACCAGGTTACGACGCTCAAGCGCATGTTCAGGGTAACGACGCGGGTTATAAAAGGACGGCCCCTTGACCATGCCCACCAGCAACGCGACCTGATGCAGTTTGAGTTCGGACAGCGGCTGGCTGAAGAAGAACTGACTGGCCAGCCCAAAACCGTGCACCGCCCGCTGACCGTCCTGACCGATGAAAACTTCGTTGAGGTAAGCCTCAAGGATTTCGCGCTTGTCGTAATGCATCTCAAGCAGCAGGGCCATCATCGCTTCGGTCAACTTACGCGACAGGCTGCGCTCGTTGGTCAGGAAGAAGTTTTTGACCAGTTGCTGGGTCAACGTACTACCGCCCTGACGCATTTGCCCCGACGAGGTGTTGACCCAAACGGCCCGGGCAATCGACTTCGGAGAAACCCCGAAGTGGTGATAGAAGTCCCGGTCTTCCACAGCTACCAACGTATCAAGCAGGTACGGTGGCACCTGATCGATCTTGATCAGGATGCGATCTTCGAGGTTTTTCGGGTAAAGACCGCCGATCAATAGCGGTTCCAGACGCACAACCGAGACTTTCGAGCCATTGATCGCCGAAAGCTCGGCCACATAGTCTCCGGAGAAACGCACCCGCACCGGCTGGGCCTGCTCCAGACCTTCATAGAACTGGAAACCGCGAGTATTCAAATCGACCGTGTTGCCATTGACCGATGCTGCGCCGGGACCATTGGCGACGCTTTCGCGCCGGTAACCCAGAGCATCGAGTTCAGTCAGGAAATCTTCCTTGCTGAGCTTTTGTCCGACGAACAGCTCCAGCGGCCGGGCATAAACCTTGGCCGGGATGGTCCAGCGCTTGCCGGAGAACTTCTCCTGAACCACTGCATCGAGATAAACCGCAAAGCCGGCGAGCACCACCAGGCCGACCAGACTGAGCTTCAGAGCCCAGCCTAACCAGGGGCGCAGGCCACCAGAGGGACGTTTTTTAGCGGAACGGGGGGATCGAGTACGAGTCATGGCGGCGGATTATACGCACTTTATTGAGACTCAACAGGAGCCCTCCCAGGTTTGCACTCCCGCCGCTTGCAGCCATAATGACGCCCTTGAATTTTTCCCGACTCCAAAGGATCGCCTGTGAGCCAGTCCCTGATCGCCGCCCTGCAAAATCCGGCCCTCTATCCTCATCCCGTAGAAGGGTTTCAGGTCATCGAGACGCATATCTCCTGGGTGCTGCTCACCGGCCCCTACGCCTATAAAGTGAAGAAGCCAGTCAACTTCGGCTTCCTGGACTTCACTGGCCTGGAGGCTCGCGAACACTTCTGCGGCGAAGAGCTACGCCTGAACCAGCGCCTGACCCATGATTTGTACCTGGAAGTGTTGCCGATTACCGGCAGCGCCGAAGCTCCGCAATTGGCTGGCAGTGGTCCGGTGATCGACTACGCGCTGAAAATGCGTCAGTTCCCGCAAAGCCAATTGCTTAGCACCCTGCAAGCCAATGGCGAGCTGACGACTGCGCACATCGATGCGATGGCCAAACAGATCGCTCAGTTCCACCTCACTGCACCAGTGGTTCCGGCAACCCACGAGGCCGGCACTCCCGAAAGCGTCATGGCACCGGTCCGGCAGAACTTCGAACAAATTCGCCCATTCCTCAGCGACAAGGCCGACCTGCTGCAACTCGACGCCCTGCAAGCCTGGGCAGAAAGCAGCTTCGAGCGTCTCAAGGCACTGCTCGCCCAGCGCAAGGTCGAGGGGTTTATCCGTGAGTGTCACGGTGACATCCATTTGGGCAACGCCACCGTCATTGACGGCAACGTAGTGATCTTTGACTGCATCGAGTTCAACGAACCGTTCCGCTTCACCGACGTATACGCCGACACCGCGTTCCTCGCGATGGACCTGGAAGATCGCGGCCTTAAAAGCCTGGCGCGGCGCTTCATCAGCCAGTACCTGGAGCTGACCGGCGATTACCAGGGACTTGAACTGCTGAACTTCTACAAAGCCTATCGCGCGCTGGTTCGCGCCAAAGTCAGCCTGTTCAGCATGCCGGCCGAAGCCGACCCGGTACAGCGAGCGGCCACGCTGAAGCAATACCACAACTACGCCAATCTGGCAGAAAGCTACAGCACCATTCCTTCACGTTTCATGGCGATCACCTGCGGCGTTTCGGCTGTCGGCAAAAGTCATGTAGCCATGCGCCTGGTGGAAGCATTGGGCGCGATCCGCCTACGCTCCGATGTCGAACGCAAGCGGTTGTTTGGCGAGCAACAGGTGCAAAACAACGTTGAGGCGGGCATTTATAGCGCCGAATCCAGTGTTGCCACCTACGCCCGCCTGCATCAGATTGCCGATGTAATTCTGCGTGCCGGTTTCCCCGTAGTGATTGACGCCACATACCTCAAGCGCGAGCAACGCGATGCCGCTTCGAAAATCGCCGAAGCCACCGGCGCGCCGTTCCTGATCCTTGACTGCAATGCTCCGCACGCGGTCATCGAGAGCTGGCTCGCACAGCGTCAGGCGGAAAAAAATGATCCGTCCGACGCAACCATGGCAGTTATCGAAGCTCAGCAAGCTACTCGTGAGCCCCTGACCGCTGCGGAAATTCTGTGCAGCAAACGTGTCGAGACCAATGAAAGTGGCACACTCGACAGCTTGGTCGCACACATTCGCCAACGCTTGCCGGGCCTGTAAGCAACTATTTCAGCCGTGAAACCGGTATCGGCTTCACGGCTGCAAAATAGTGGCACTATAATGGCGCCATAAATCCAACAGGTGACGCCCCCATGAGCCAGCCGAAATTTCTAGACACGCCGCTTTACACGTTGCTGCACAAAGACGACATCGAAGGTTTCAATAGAGAAAGGCCTAACGGCGGACCTATCGACATGCGTGGCGGTGATTTCCGCGGGCTCGACCTACGTGATCTGAACGCCGAAGGTATCGATTTCACTGACGCCTATTTCCGCTCAGCTGATTTGCGCGGCCTGGATTTGCGCAATTCTTCCATGGAAGGCGCGAGCCTGGCACATGCACAAATCTCTGGCGCTTACTTCCCACCAGAGCTGACAGCCGATGAGATTCTCATGTCGGTGAATTTCGGCACGCGCTTGCGCTACCGCACCAAGTAATTCACTCACCTGAAGTCCGGCGCCCCCTTACTATGCGCTGGACTGTGCATCGTGATTTCCACTGTCAACCAGCGTGCCCGCTCTCAACCTCCTTCCCACTGTGTTTACAGCCCTTTCTATAGCTCTCTGAACTCCCGGCTTAGAAGCTTTTCATCGAAACCTACCAAACAATCACGCTTTTCCTACTGACCGCTACACTCCTTTGAAGCTCGCCCACGCACCGCTCGGCCGTCGCAAGGAGGCTTGATGAATGATGAACTGCAGCACCTGAAAAACCTTGGCAAGACGTCGGCGCAATGGTTACACGCCGTGGGCATCCACAGCGCTTCTGACTTACGCCGCCTGGGGGCGGTGGATGCATATCGGGCCGTGCGAACCCGGGGGTTTCGTGCATCGAAGGTGTTGCTCTATGCAATCGAAGGCGCGCTGATGGACGTGCACTGGAACGACATCCCGGCAGAGCGCAAAGAGGCATTGAACAAACAGCTGGATGCCATATCGTCACGCCATAAGATTTGAGCGGGCAGGATTTTCATGTATTTACTCGGGAAGCAACCGGCCTGCGCCGACGTACTGATCGTTCGACTACAACGGATTCGAAATCCGTTGCTGAAGGACCTTATGCCATGCAGTGAGGTGCTCCGGTTTGAATCGACCGAAGACCTCTCGACGTCATTTCCGGGCAATCAAAGAAGTCATCCGCTTCTATTCGCTCAAAGAGAAGAGCTTGAAGCCCCTGCATATAGGCGATCAGAAAGAGCGCTTGGCTCAATTCACAGAAATGAGAAAACAGCTGTTGACACAGTAATGAGAATCGTTATGATTACCACAACTGGTCGCGAGATCAGTCGATAACCTGGAAGACCAGTGGTTCGGACTCTCAGCTTATCTCCTCATCAGGCTAATCACGGTTATTTGACCCGGCTTTTGCCGGGTCTTTTTTTACCTGTCGAAAAGTGGCCAAAATCCGCGCTGAACGGCTTTTCAATTCGCGCTACTGGATCAAGGGAGGATTCCTGGCCCGTCCGTGGGCACACCACAAGCCCCGGCGAAGCATTTGGGTGAGTTTTATGGCCAGTCAGGATTTTACTGACGCAACTGAGCGCAATAATCCCGTTCCGGCATGGCGGCGGTATACCAGACATAGTCCGCCGTTTCCGGAGCAACCTCGACACCTTCCTGTGCCAGCATCAATACGACCGTCCCGCTCGCCGCCCCAAGGTCAAGCAGATGGACCGGTACTCCAACATCCTTGCGCGCGTGGTAAGCACCGGCAAATAGCAGCGAGGGTATGGGGGCCGCCAGCAGGCGCTCAGCCATCCGCCGATCACGTTGCTGCTGGACAGCCAGCATCGCGGGCATTTGCGCTTCCGGTAGCAGACCACAATGAGATTCGCGTACTTGTGCCAGCAGTTCGTCCTTTACCAAAGCCGAGTTCGAACGAACACCACTCAACGCAGGCGCCTGAGTATATATTCGCCGTACTTCACTTCTGTCCAGATTGGCTGCCAACAACGGATAAGGCTGAGCCAGGGCAAAGCGCACGACAGGACCGTACAGCGTCCAGTCCCAACCGGATTGCCACGCCAACGCCCCAGGTAGATCGCCGGGCCAGCCAGACGCCTTCAACCCCATGCGGACCTTGTCGACGCGTGACTGCTGATCCGGCATCAACATCTCCAGAAGAAGACTGCCTTGAGCACGACGATCAGCCAACGCCTTTAACAACTGCAATTGCAGTGCATGGTGATCGGGATTGTCGTGCTGCTCACCGACGACGACCCGCGAAGCCTTGGCCAAGTGACCGACCAGTTCATCCACCGTCAGCACCTGTCCATTATTGAGATCACGGATCACACCGGCAGTTGGCTCTTTCGAACTGTTTGAAACCGGTGTGTCCGGCAATATCGCCGCGTTATGACATGCACCGAGGAGCATCAGAGCCAGTATCAGAATTGCGCGCATGCTCTCACTCCGAGGGTGCTCTTAACGGGCGATGATCAACGGGTGCCCGCGCTCCGGATGCTGCTGCACCAGCACATCCAGCCCAAAAACGGCTTTCAGGGGTTCCGGTCGCAGCACCCGCGCCGGGCTGTCCAGCACATGAGGGCGTCCGCCCTCAAGCAACAATAGACGATCACAATAGCGCGCTGCCAGGTTCAGATCATGCAGGATCACCAACACTGCCGCGCCGTGGTCGGCAAACTCGCGAATCGCCTGCAACGTGGTGTGTTGATGCAGCGGATCGAGCATCGACGTCGGCTCGTCGAGCAGCAGGGTTTGCCCGACTTGCCCCGGCCACAGCTGCGCCAGCACTCGCGCCAGGTGCACCCGTTGCCGCTCACCACCGGACAACGCCAGGTAACTGCGCCCGCTCAGATGTCCGGCGTCGGCTGCATGCAAGGCGGCGGCAATAATTTCGTCGTCGCGGACTCGACCGCTTTGGTGGGGCAAACGCCCCATACCGACCACCTCTTCGACCCGAAAGGCAAAATCCAATGTCGAGGTCTGTGGCAATACCGCCACGCGTTGTGCCCTTTGCGCACCATCCCAGTGTCCCAACTCACGCTCATCCAGCCAGACCTTTCCCTGAGCGGGACGCAACTCACCGCACAATGCACCGAGCAAGGTGCTCTTGCCCGCACCGTTCGGCCCGAGCACGCCGAGCACTTCGCCCGGTTTGAGCTCCAGGTTGATATCCGCCAACACCGTCTGCTTGCCGCGATGGATCTGCAGGTTTTCCGCTCGCAGCATCAGGCGCGCCCTCGTAACAACAAATACAGAAAAAACGGTGCACCGATAAACGCCGTGACTATCCCGATCGGTAGCTCGGCGGGCGCCAAGGCCAAACGCGCCACCAGATCGGCAAACAGCAGCAGACTCGCCCCCGCTAACACCGAGGCAGGCAACAAAACCCGGTGATCCGGCCCGACCAACAACCGCACCAGATGCGGCACCACCAACCCGACAAAGCCAATCATCCCGGCCGCCGCAACCGCCGCGCCGACTCCGAGCGCCGTGCAGAACACCAATTCACGCTTGAGCCTTTCAACGTCGATGCCCAAATGGCTGGCCTCCGATTCGCCCAGCAACAGTGCATTCAGCGCCTTGGCCCGACGCGGAAGCCACAGCGCCACCGCTGCGCTCACCAGCAGTAACGGCCACAGTCGCGAATAACTGGCGCCGTTAAGGCTGCCCAGATTCCAGAAAGCCAGCGTACGCAATGTGGCGTCATCCGCCAGATAAGTGAACAAACCGACTGCCGAGCCGGCCAGCGCGGTCAGGGCGATCCCCGCCAACAACATGGTCGCCACGCTGGTTTGACCATTACGACGGCCGAGGCGATAGACCAGCGCCGTCACCCCCAGCCCGCCGAGAAAGGCACACAGCGAAAGCAGGTAAGGACCTATCGCCTCAGGCAGCCCGCCAAGCGCCGCGCCACCAACAATCGCGATCGCAGCGCCCAACGCGGCACCACTGGATACGCCGACCAGCCCTGGGTCGGCCAACGGATTGCGGAATAAACCCTGCATCGCCACGCCGGACAACGCCAGTACCCCGCCCACTGCCAGGCCGAGCAACGTCCGTGGCAGACGGATCTGGCCGAGGATCAGTTCGGCCTGCTCCAGCCCCTCTGCCGGAATTGGCAACCCGCTCAAGCGCAATGCTGCGCGCAACGTATCCAGCAACGGCAAACTGACCGGCCCCAGCGCCAACGACAGCCAAATCGCCAATACACACAACAGGCTCAAGCTGATAAACAACGCTCGCGGCTTTACCAGAGTGCTCATAGGGCAGTTTTAGCCTTGGCTGATTCAATGGAATAGAAGCTGGCCGACAATTTCACCAGACTTTCCGGCAACCGTGGACCGAGACCGCCTACCAACAAGCTCGGATCGAGCTCAAACACTTGCCCGCCCTTGGCTGCACGGGTTGAGGCAAGGATCGGGTTCTCCTTGAACAGTGCGGCGCGCGCAGCTTCGCCGGTCAAGCTGCGGTCAGCGAAGACCAGTACTTCGGGATTCAGGCTGGCCAGGGACTCGACTGAAAAGGGTTTGTAGCCGCTATGAGTCGCCAGATTCTGGCCGCCGGCCTCCTGCAGCAACCAGTCAGCTGCCGTGTCCTTGCCGGCAACCAAGGGCTTGCCACCCGCATGCCCCAGTAACAACAGCACACCCGGTGCTTTTTGCCGGGTCTGCAGCTGGCTGATCCAGGCCCTCTGCTGTTCCAGTTGCTGCTGATAGTTCCGGAACAATTGCGCGGCCTTGTCTTCGGTGCCCAACAGCTTGCCCAGATGCTGCAAGTTACCCTGCAAGGTCGGCAAATCAGGTTGCGCCGAGAACAGCTCGACCTGCACGCCTGCGCTACGAATCTGCGACAGCGTCGGCGGTGGGCCCATTTCTTCGGTGCCGACGAGAATCTGCGGGCGCAAACTCAAAATGCCCTCAGCTGACAACTGCCGCTGATAACCGATACTGGGCAGTGCCTTGAGTGATTCCGGGTGCTGGCTTGTAGTATCTACACCAACCAGCTTCGACTCGCCCCCCAATGCGCTGACCCACTCCGACAACGCTCCACCGGCACTGACCCAACGTTGCGGCAATTGAGCCGCTACGGCGCCATTGGCAAGCAAAAGTCCGACACAGAACACAATAGCGCTGGAACTCAGGCGCATAAGAGGTTTTCCTTTGAGTGGCTGCCCCACTGGATTACGCGTCAATGTGACATGCCGAGGACCCTCGGCATCGTAATCAGCGAGTGCATGCACAACGAGCGAAGCGCGCATTTGATAATTGCTTGCATTTGAGCGTCAAGCACAGACATGTTTCGTCACATCACACCATGGCAGCCCGAGCATAGAGCCTTCGGCATTTGAGGATAGACATGAAGTTTCTTTGCACCCACGCCGAACTGGGCGATGCCAGCAGCCGCGGTTTTGATATCGACGGCCAGAAGCTGTTCGCCGTACGCCGTGACGGCCAGGTCTACGTCTATGTAAACCGCTGTCCGCACCGGGGCGTTGCGCTGGAATGGCAGCCCGATCAGTTTCTCGACCAGAGCGCCAGCTTGATCCAGTGCGCCACCCACGGCGCACTGTTCCTGATTGAAAGCGGTGAATGCATCGCTGGCCCTTGTGCCGGGCAATCCTTGACCACCGTCCCCTGCAAGGAAGATAGCCATGGGATCTGGGTGCAACTCTAGCCGTTCAGGATGACCTCCAGACGCCGGTCGATGCAAACCTCTTCTGCGCTCAGCCGCACGCCGTAAGCCAACACCTCGACCCCGGACGCAATCGCCTCACGCAGCGCCGCGGCATAACCCGGATCGATCTCCTCGGCCGGACGCACTGCCTCGATGCCGGTCAGGTTGACGCAATACAACTGCACCGCACGAATACCGTCCCGCGCCAGACAGGCCAACTCCCGCAGATGCTTGGCGCCGCGTACGGTCACGGCGTCGGGAAACGCGGCGATCGGTGAACCATTGAAGCCTAGCGTGACACTTTTGACCTCGACAAACGCCGGGCCACTTGGGTAATCCAGGCGGAAATCGATTCGGCTGTTTTCCTGACCGTAAGCCACTTCGCGCTTCAGCCCGGTGAAGCCATTGAGCTCAGCGATCAAACCGGCGCGCAAAGCCTCCTCGATCAAGCCATTGGCCCGTGCCGTATTGACGCACGCCAGCCGCCCCTGTGGGGTTTCGCTGATTTCCCAGGTACCGGGCAATTTGCGTTTAGGGTCATTGGAACGACTGAACCAGACCTGCCCGCCTTCCACCATGCAGTTCAACATCGAGCCGGTATTGGGGCAGTGAATGGTCAGCAACTCGCCGCCAATGGTTTCGATATCCGCCAAAAACCGTTTATAGCGACGTAGCAAACGACCTTCTTCGAGTGGAGGATGAAAGCGCATCAGCCTTGCCAGTTCCGCAAACCGCGAGCAATCCGCTCGACTGCTTCCTGCAAACGATCCAGGTTCTGGGTATAGGCAAAGCGCACGTGATGGCCGGCCTGATGACGGCCGAAGTCCAGCCCCGGCGTAAAGGCGACGTGCTCGGTTTCAAGGAAATGCCGGCAGAAAGCAAAGGCATCGCCACCAAACGCGCTGATATCCGCGTATAGGTAAAACGCACCTTCCGGTTCCACGGCAATACCGAACCCCAGCTCCCGCAGGGCTGGCAACAGGAAGTCACGACGACGGCCAAACTCGGCGCGCCGCTCTTCAAGAATGCTCAGCGTGTCGGGCTCGAAGCAGGCTAATGCGGCGTGCTGGGCCATGCTTGGTGCACTGATATAGAGATTCTGCGCAAGTTTTTCCAGTTCACCGATGGCCGCCTGCGGCGCCACCAACCAACCCAGGCGCCAGCCCGTCATGCCGAAATATTTCGAGAAACTATTGAGGACAAACGCGCTGTCATCGACTTCCAGCACGCTGGCCGCGTCAGTGCCATAGGTCAGACCGTGATAGATCTCGTCCACCACCAGATGACCGTTACGCGCCTTGATCGCAGCAGACAACCCGGCCAATTCGTCACGACTCAAAATGGTCCCGGTCGGATTGGCCGGTGAAGCCACCAGCGCACCGACGCTATCCTGATCCCAATGATGCTCGACCAGCTGCGGGGTGAGTTGATAACGCGTGTGCGGACCCACCGGCACCAGCTGCGCTGCACCTTCCACCAATCGCAGAAAGTGCCGGTTGCACGGGTAACCCGGGTCCGCCAGCAGCCAGTGTTTACCCGGATCGACCAGTAAACTGCTGGCCAGCAGCAGCGCACCCGAGCCACCGGGGGTGATCAGAATACGCTCGGGATCGATGTCCAGGCCGTAACGCTGCCGGTAAAAACCAGAGATGGCGGCTCGCAACTCCGGGATTCCACGGGCGGCGGTGTAACGGGTTTTCCCCGCTGTCAGCGCAGCCTGGCCAGCCTTGATAATCGGCTCAGCCGTGGTGAAGTCCGGCTCACCGATTTCCAGGTGAATGACATCGTGGCCGGCCGCCTGCAACTCATTGGCGCGTGCCAGCAACGCCATGACGTGGAAAGGTTCGATAGCGCGGCTGCGCGCACTGTAGGGCTGAGCCATTAGCCATTCCTTCAATGGGGAGCAAAAAACTGATTCTACCCAACGACTGGATCGAGGGAGAGCTTAAAGCAGTTTGAACCATCAGATCGCAAGATCAAACAACTCGAACGTCTGGCTCAAGTTTGACTAAAATCATTAATTGAGCAGGCTCCAGACCTACCAGGCCAGACTTTTCAACCTTTTGCAAACATCACGGACCGCAGGCTCGACAACCGGGAGTAGCGCGGCCCGTTTTGATCTGGTAAGTTCGCCCGCTTGCAGCCGCAGGGCCGGCAGGTGTCGGTATGGAACATTCCTGCGCAATGGATTACAAGAGTAGAGGCGGTCCATTCATGCCCACCCAAGCAAAGCAAAAGCAGAGCCAGTCGATCAGTGGCTTCGAACCCTACGTTGAAACCAAGGGTGAGGAGTACATGGGCGAGCCCATGCGCAAGCACTTCACCAAGATCCTGAACAAGTGGAAACAGGACTTGATGCAGGAAGTCGACCGCACTGTTGATCACATGAAAGACGAAGCGGCCAACTTCCCTGACCCGGCCGACCGTGCCAGTCAGGAAGAAGAATTCAGCCTTGAACTGCGTGCCCGCGATCGCGAGCGCAAGTTGATCAAGAAAATCGACAAGACCCTGCAGCTGATCGAAGACGAAGAGTACGGCTGGTGCGAGTCCTGCGGCGTCGAAATCGGCGTCAAGCGACTGGAAGCCCGCCCTACCGCCGACATGTGTGTCGATTGCAAAACGCTGGCGGAAATCAAGGAAAAGCAGGTCGGCAAGTAACAGTCGACTTGAACGAAGAACGGAGCGTGCAAACGCTCCGTTTTTGTTTCTGGCGCCTGAGCGCCCGCAGGAGCAGCCGGTCGACGCTCGATTGGTCCGGGCGGCGTTCCGACGATGTCGATTTCAAGGACACCATCGCCGGCAAGCCGTGCGCCTACCGGAACAGACAACGTAACATCGCACCCATGACTACCATTAAATCCCCCGCGTACATCGGGCGCTTCGCCCCCACTCCCAGTGGTTACCTGCACTTCGGCTCGCTGGTCGCTGCCCTGGCCTCGTACCTCGATGCCCGCTCGGTAGGCGGACACTGGTTGGTACGCATGGAGGATCTTGACCCACCACGGGAAGAACCCGGCGCCCAAGTTGCGATCCTTGCTGCTCTGGAGCACTACGGCTTCGAATGGGATGGCGAAATGGTCCGACAGAGTGACCGTCACGACGCTTACGCCGAAGTGCTCAATCGCCTGTTCAACCATGGTTTGGCCTACGCTTGCACCTGCTCACGCAAACAGCTTGAGCCCTATCACGGCGTCTATCCCGGCCTGTGTCGCAATGCTGGCCACGCCAGTGACAACGCCGCAATCCGCTTGCGGGTGCCCGAGCTTGAATACCATTTTGAAGATCGGGTGCAGGGAGAGTTTCGTCAACATCTGGGGCGCGACGTCGGTGACTTCGTCATTCGCCGCCGCGACGGGCTTTACGCCTATCAACTGGCCGTAGTGCTCGATGACGCCTGGCAAGGTGTGACGGATATTGTCCGCGGCGCCGACCTGCTGGACTCCACACCGCGTCAGCTGTACCTGCAAGAATTGCTGGGACTGCCGCAACCGCGCTACCTGCACGTGCCGCTGATAACACAACCGGACGGCCACAAGCTGGGAAAATCCTACCGTTCAGCACCGCTGGCCGACGATCAAGCCACGCCACTGTTACTCCGAGCACTGCGTGCCCTGGGCCAGAAACCCGCTAGCGAACTCGACTACGCCAGCCCCCGGGAAGTGCTGAACTGGGGCATTAAGCACTGGGATGCTTTGCAGATCCCGCGCACACTGACCCTGCCCGAAGCGCAAATACGCTGACGGCGCTTGCAGCTTGGCGCCCATCCGTTACCATCGCCGCACGTTTTCGGGCACGCGCACAATAAAGAGAGGCCAGGATGTACATCTATCGTTTGGTCCTGCTCCTGGTAGTCGGGATCTATCTGTTCTCCCCGGCCATCATGGATTGGTGGATCGACGCCACTGGCGCCTGGTATCGCCCTTATCTGCTCTGGCTGATTCTGATCGTCGTGACCTTCATCCTGCAGAGTCAAAAAGATGCCGATGAGCTTTAGCCTGACCCAGATGATCCTGATCAGCGCCGCCTACCTGGCGGTGCTGTTCGCAGTGGCCTGGATCAGTGAGCGCGGGATGATCCCGCGCTCGATCATTCGCCACCCACTGACCTACACCTTGTCGCTGGGTGTGTATGCCAGCGCTTGGGCGTTTTACGGCACGGTCGGCCTGGCCTATCAGTACGGCTATGGCTTTTTGTCCAGTTACCTCGGAGTTTCCGGGGCCTTCCTGCTGGCGCCAGTGTTGCTGTATCCGATTCTGAAAATCACCCGCACCTACCAGCTATCGTCGCTGGCCGACCTGTTCGCATTCCGTTTCCGCAGCACCTGGGCCGGCGCGTTGACGACGATTTTCATGCTGATCGGCGTCTTGCCATTGCTGGCGCTGCAGATTCAGGCAGTCGCCGACTCCATCAGCATCCTCACCCGCGAGCCGGTACAGCATCGCGTGGCCCTGAGTTTCTGTGCGCTGATCACCCTGTTCACGATCTTCTTCGGCTCCCGGCATATCGCTACCCGGGAAAAGCACGAAGGGCTGGTGTTCGCGATCGCTTTTGAGTCGGTGATCAAGCTGATCGCCATCGGCGGCGTCGGTCTGTATGCCCTGTACGGTGTGTTCGACGGTCCGCAACAGCTTGAGCTATGGCTGCTGCAAAACCAGACCGCCCTCGCCGCCTTGCACACACCTCTGCAAGAAGGCCCATGGCGCACGCTGTTGCTGGTTTTCTTCGCCTCGGCAATCGTCATGCCGCACATGTACCACATGACCTTCACCGAAAACCTCAACCCGCGCGCTTTAGTGAGCGCAAGCTGGGGCCTACCGCTTTTCCTGCTGCTGATGAGCCTGGCGGTGCCACTGATTCTCTGGGCCGGCCTGAAACTGGGTGCCACCACCCATCCGGAATACTTCACCCTGGGTGTCGGCATTGCCGCCAACAGCAAGGCACTGGCGCTATTGGCTTATGTCGGCGGGCTGTCGGCCGCCAGCGGGCTGATCATCGTCACCACCCTGGCGCTGTCCGGGATGGCCTTGAACCACCTGGTGCTGCCGCTCTATCAGCCGCCCGCCGAAGGCAACATCTATCGCTGGTTGAAGTGGACCCGCCGGGCGCTGATCGTCGCGATCATCATGGCCGGCTACGCGTTCTATCTATTGCTGGGAGCCGAGCAGGATCTGGCCAACCTCGGCATCGTCGCCTTCGTCGCGACGTTGCAATTCTTGCCCGGCGTGCTGTCGGTGCTGTATTGGCCTACGGCCAACCGCCGCGGCTTCATTGCCGGGTTGCTGGCGGGGACGCTGGTGTGGCTGGTGACGATGCTGTTGCCGTTGATCGGCAATCTGCAGGGCTTCTATATTCCGCTGCTGAACATGATCTACGTGCTGGATGACACCAGTTGGCACATGGCGGCCATCGCCTCGCTGGCCGCCAACGTGCTGATGTTCACCCTGATCTCGCTGTTCACCAATGCCAGCACCGAAGAAGCCAGCGCCGCTGAAGCCTGTGCAGTGGATAACGTCCGTCGCCCGCAACGCCGAGAACTTCACGCGGCCTCGCCACAGGAGTTCGCCACGCAACTGGCCAAACCGCTGGGGGCCAAAGCCGCACAGAAAGAAGTCGAACAGGCGTTGCGCGACCTTTATCTGCCCTTCGATGAGCGTCGTCCTTACGCCTTGCGCCGGTTGCGCGATCGTATCGAGGCCAACCTCTCCGGCTTGATGGGGCCGAGCGTGGCCCAGGATATGGTCGAGACTTTCCTGCCATACAAGGCCGGCGGTGAGAACTATGTCACTGAAGATATCCACTTCATCGAAAGCCGCCTCGAGGACTACCACTCGCGCCTGACCGGCCTGGCGGCCGAGCTCGACGCCTTGCGTCGATATCACAGACAAACCTTGCAGGAACTGCCGATGGGCGTCTGCTCGCTGGCCAAGGACCAGGAAATCCTCATGTGGAACAAAGCCATGGAAGAGCTGACCGGCATCGCCGCCCAGCGTGTGGTGGGTTCGCGTCTGAGCACTATTAACGATCCGTGGAAAGAATTGCTGCAAGGCTTCATCAACCTGCCGGACGAGCATTTGCACAAGCATCACCTGGCCCTCGACGGCCAGACCCGCTGGTTGAACCTGCACAAAGCCGCCATCGACGAGCCGCTGGCGCCCGGCAACAGCGGCCTGGTGCTGCTGGTCGAAGACCTGACCGAAACCCAGATGCTTGAGGACAAACTGGTGCATTCCGAGCGGCTGGCCAGCATCGGCCGACTGGCTGCCGGCGTGGCACATGAAATCGGCAACCCGATCACCGGTATCGCCTGCCTGGCGCAAAACCTGCGTGAAGAGCGCGAAGAAGACAGCGAACTGACCGAAATCAGCGGCCAGATCCTTGAACAGACCAAGCGCGTCTCACGCATCGTCCAGTCGCTGATGAGCTTCGCCCACGCTGGCAGCCATCAGCACAGCGACGAGCCCGTGTGCCTGGCCGAAGTGGCGCAGGACGCCATTGGCTTGCTGGCACTGAACCGACGCAACTTCGAAGTGCAATTTTTCAACCTGTGCGACCCCGAGCACTGGGTCGACGGCGACCCACAGCGGCTCGCCCAGGTACTGATCAACCTGCTGTCCAATGCCCGCGACGCCTCACCGGCCGGCAGTGCAGTACGGGTCAAAAGCGAAGCCGGCGAACACACGGTCGATTTGATCGTCGAAGACGAAGGCAGTGGTATCCCGAAGAACATCATGGACCGATTGTTCGAACCCTTCTTCACCACCAAGGATCCTGGTGAAGGCACCGGTCTGGGCCTTGCACTGGTCTATTCCATCGTTGAAGAGCATTATGGACAAATCACCATCGACAGCCCGGCTGACTCCGAAAGCCAACGCGGCACCCGTATCAGGGTGACCTTACCGCGTCATGTCGAAGCGACGTCCGCTGTGAACTGAGACCGTCGAGAGAATCGAATCAATGCCGCACATTTTGATCGTCGAAGACGAAACAATTATCCGCTCCGCCTTGCGCCGCCTGCTGGAACGTAACCAGTACCAGGTCAGCGAAGCCGGTTCCGTGCAGGAAGCACAAGAGCGTTTCAGCATTCCCACGTTTGACCTGATCGTCAGTGACCTGCGTCTACCGGGCGCACCTGGCACCGAGCTGATCAAGCTCGGCCAGGGCACTCCAGTGCTGATCATGACCAGCTACGCCAGCCTGCGCTCGGCAGTCGACTCGATGAAGATGGGCGCGGTGGACTACATCGCCAAGCCTTTCGATCACGACGAAATGCTTCAGGCCGTCGCACGCATTCTGCGTGACCGGCAATCGGCACAGAGCGCTGCGGGTGAACGTCCTGCCGGCAAAGCGGCCAATGGCGCAGAGAAAGCCGGTGTTGATAACAGCAACGGCGAAATCGGCATCATCGGTTCCTGTCCGCCCATGCAGGATCTTTACAGCAAGATCCGCAAAGTCTCGCCTACCGATTCCAATGTGCTGATCCAGGGTGAGTCCGGTACAGGTAAAGAGCTGGTCGCTCGTGCCCTGCACAACCTGTCCAGACGCGCCAAAGCGCCGATGATTTCGGTGAACTGTGCGGCCATTCCGGAAAGCCTGATCGAGTCCGAACTGTTCGGCCACGAGAAAGGCGCCTTTACTGGCGCCAGCGCTGGCCGTGCGGGCTTGGTCGAAGCCGCTGACGGCGGCACTTTGTTCCTCGATGAAATCGGCGAGTTGCCGCTGGAAGCTCAGGCTCGTTTGCTGCGCGTGTTGCAGGAAGGCGAAATCCGCCGGGTCGGCTCGGTGCAATCGCAGAAGGTCGACGTACGCCTGATCGCCGCGACTCACCGTGATCTCAAGAGTCTGGCCAAAATAGGCCAGTTCCGTGAGGACTTGTATTACCGTCTTCACGTAATTGCCCTGAAGTTGCCAGCCCTGCGTGAGCGTGGAGCCGACGTCAACGAAATCGCCAACGCCTTCCTCGCCCGGCAAAGCGCCCGGGTCAACCGCACTGACCTGAAGTTCGCCCCGGATGCCGAGCAAGCGATTCGTCATTACTCCTGGCCGGGTAACGTTCGTGAACTGGAAAATGCGGTCGAACGTGCGGTGATTCTGTGCGAGAGCCCACAGATTTCCGCCGAGCTACTGGGAATCGATATCGAGCTTAGCGACCTGGAAGATGACGATTTCATCGGTTTGGCGCCGCAACAGGGCAGCGCCAACAACACCAGCCACGAGCCCACGGAAGACTTGTCACTGGAGGACTACTTCCAGCATTTCGTCCTTGAGCATCAGGATCACATGACCGAGACCGAACTGGCCCGCAAGCTCGGGGTCAGCCGCAAATGCTTGTGGGAACGGCGCCAGCGCCTGGGTATTCCACGGCGCAAGACCGGGGTTGCCAGCGAGAGCTGAGTCCGCTCAGCCACACGGGTAACACCCTCATACGTAAAAAAACTGTTACCTAAGCTTTTTCACGTAACAAAAGCCGGGGCTTACGGTAACGAAGCCCCGGCTTTTTTATGCCCTGAAAAACCTCCACCTACCGGCTAACCCCTTGTTTTACTGAGCCTCTCAAAAGTTGGCACGACACCTGCTATATGCTTAGTACAAAAACAATAACAAGCAACGTAAAAGACAATAAAAATAAGACGAATCGGCTCACGCACAATAAAAACAACACGGCGGAGGCGCAGCTAACTGATTCTTTTGGAGAGGCGTTGTATTTGGGGCTTGCCCCGCAACCAGGCCGAGAACAACAAAAAACTGTCCTAAGACAGAGCCTGAACTGGTTGGATCACTGGATCATGCAACACAGCGACCAAAGCAATCCGTTTGCTCTTGGCTCCCGATTGGGAGGGTCACGAAGGCAAAACCTCGTGGCAAGGGCGATCAACAAAAACAAAAAGCCCAACACCAATAATAAAAATAGAGCATGCAACTACTTCTTGGGGAGCTTCGGCTCCCCTTGTAGTTTCTGCGATTCCTGACACCGCGATCAGAACCCGCCGCCTCAGCTCTTAAGAGTTATCCGTATCAGCGTGGCGCAGCTTCCTACACCATCCCCCGACTAAATGCTAGAATCCCCGCCCATCATGCGGTCATTCTTCGTTATGGCCGAACATTCCTTCAAACAGTGCATCCCATGCTGAAGAAGTTGTTCCAGTCATTCCGTTCTCCCTTGCGTCGTACGCAACACATTCGCAGCACGCCTGAAGTGCTCAACAGCAGCCAGCATTCGCTGCAACGCGCCCAGTTCAGCCGTTATGCGGTAAACATCGTCGAACGCCTGCAGAACGCCGGCTACCAGGCTTATCTGGTCGGCGGCTGTGTGCGCGACATGTTGCTTAACATCACCCCCAAAGACTTCGACGTTGCCACCAGCGCCACACCGGAACAGGTTCGCGCCGAATTTCGTAATGCGCGGATCATCGGCCGTCGCTTCAAACTGGTGCACATCCACTTTGGCCGCGAAATCATTGAAGTCGCGACCTTCCGCGCCAATCACCCGCAAAACGACGACGAGGAAGACAGTAACCAGTCCTCTCGTAACGAAAGCGGGCGCATACTGCGGGACAACGTCTATGGCACACTGGAAGAAGACGCTCAACGTCGCGACTTCACCATCAATGCCCTGTATTACGATCCGGTCAGCGAACGCATTCTCGACTACGCCAACGGCGTACACGACATCCGCAACCACCTGATCCGTCTGATCGGCGATCCACGACAACGTTACCAGGAAGATCCGGTACGGATGCTGCGGGCCGTGCGTTTCGCCGCAAAACTGGACTTTGGCATCGAGAAGCACAGCGCCGCGCCTATTCGTGAGCTCGCGCCGATGCTGCGGGAAATCCCGTCGGCCCGACTGTTCGAAGAAGTGCTCAAGCTGTTCCTCTCCGGGCATGCCGCCGACACCTTCGAAATGCTGGTGGACCTTCAGCTGTTCGATCCATTGTTCCCGGCCAGCGCCGAAGCACTGGAACACAACCCGACGTACACCCACACCCTGATCAGCGAAGCCTTGATCAACACCGACCTGCGCATCAAGCAGAACAAGCCGGTCACCCCAGCGTTCCTGTTCGCCGCCCTGCTCTGGCCTGCCCTGCCGGCCCGCGTGCTGCGTCTGCAGGACCGTGGCATGCCGCCGATTCCGGCGATGCAGGAAGCCGCTCACGAGCTGATCAGCGAGCAGTGCCAGCGCATCGCGATTCCGAAACGCTTCACCATGCCGATCCGCGAGATCTGGGACATGCAGGAACGCCTGCCTCGGCGCAGCGGCAAACGGGCCGATCTACTGCTGGACAACCCGCGCTTCCGTGCCGGTTACGACTTCTTGCTGCTGCGCGAAAGTGCCGGCGAACAGACCCATGGCCTGGGCGATTGGTGGACCGATTATCAGGACGGCAACGACAGCGAGCGCCGCGACATGATCCGCGACCTCAGCAGCAAGGACGATAGCGCCAGCGGTGCCCCGCGCAAACGGCGCCGCAGCGGTGCCAGCAAGCGCAAGCGCAGTGCCACTGCCGGTACACCGAGCGCGTCGGGCGAGTAAGTTCATGGAACGCATCTACATAGGTATGGGCAGCAACCTGGCAGCCCCGGTGGAGCAATTGCGTAACGCCGTCGATGCGTTGGCGCAGTTGCCGCAGTCCGAACTGGTCGGCGTGTCAGCCTTCTTCCAGAGCGACTCTCTGCTCCCCGGTCAACCGCGTTACACCAACGCCGTGGCCGCGCTGGACTGCAGACTCGCGCCACTGGAGCTGCTCGATGCGCTGCAAGCCATCGAAAACGATCAGGGCCGCGAGCGCAATGAACGCTGGGGACCACGCACGCTGGACCTGGACATCCTGCTGTTCGGTAACCGACTGATCGACGAACCGCGCCTTAAAGTCCCCCACTACCACATGCAGGCCCGAGCCTTCGTGCTCTACCCCTTGGCCGAACTGGCCCCCTCAGGCCTGCAACTGGCTGATGGCCGACTTCTCAGCGAATTGCTCGCCAACTGTCCATTTATCGGACTCGAACGTCTGGCGCAGGTTTGATTTTTTGCAGGCGCGAGGTGCTGAATCGCATCAGTAACGTCGGTAACACCATCGCCGTAACAATGCGGTAACACACACAATTGACTTCCAGAGTTCTCCTCACGACTATAGGCGTCCCGCTGCCGCCAACCCGGCGCTAAAGGGCGCAATCCAGGCCATATAAGCACCACGAAAGAGGGTGCGCCTGTATAAATGATGAATCACGCGCGTTACTCGCAGTAGTTTCCACAGCGCCTGAATGAGGACTTTTTTCATGCCAGACATCACCCTGACCACCCTGCAAAGCCTCAAGCAAAAAGGTGAAAAAATCACCATGCTGACTTGCTATGACGCAACCTTCGCCCACGCCTGCTGCCAGGCTGGCGTCGAAGTGCTGCTGGTGGGCGATTCCCTCGGCATGGTGTTGCAAGGGCATGACAGCACACTGCCAGTGACCACCGCTGAGATGGCATACCACGTTGCAGCCGTCAAACGCGGTAACACCGGAGCACTGATCCTCGCGGACCTGCCGTTCATGGCCTACGCGACCACCGAACAGGCCCTGACCAACAGCGCACAGCTGATGCAGGCCGGGGCCCATATGGTCAAGGTCGAAGGTGCAGTCTGGCTGGCGGAGTCGATCCGCCTGCTGGCTGAGCGCGGCGTACCGGTATGTGCACACATGGGGTTGACGCCGCAGTCGGTGAACATCCTCGGTGGCTATAAAGTCCAGGGCCGCAATGAGAACCAGGCCCGGCAGATGCGCGCCGACGCCATTGCCCTGGAGCAGGCGGGTGCCGCCATGTTGCTGCTTGAGTGTGTACCGAGCGAACTGGCACAAGAGATCACCCAGGCAGTGAGGATTCCGGTAATCGGGATCGGCGCCGGTAGCGCCACCGACGGCCAGGTGCTGGTTCTGCACGACATGCTCGGCCTGTCCCTCACTGGCCGTGCACCGAAGTTCGTGAAGAACTTCATGGCGGGTCAAGATAACATTCAGGCGGCCTTGAACGCATACGTCACTGAAGTCAAAGCCGTAACTTTCCCTGGCGCTGAACACGGATTCTCTGCATGAACACTGTCAAGACCGTGCGCGAGTTGCGCGCCGCTGTAGCCCGCGCCCGCAGCGAAGGCAAGCGTATCGGCTTCGTGCCGACCATGGGCAACCTGCACAGCGGCCATGTGGCGCTGGTGACCAAGGCGGCCCAGCGAGTGGATTTCGTGGTGGCGAGCATTTTCGTCAACCCGCTGCAATTCGGCGCGGGTGAAGACCTCGACAAGTACCCGCGGACCCTGGCCGCCGATCAGGAGAAACTGCTCCAGGCCGGCTGCCATCTGCTATTTGCCCCAGGCGTTGAAGAAATGTACCCGGACGGCATGGCCGGCCAGACTCGGGTCAGCGTCCCGCAACTGTCCGAAGGTCTGTGCGGCGCCAGCCGTCCCGGTCATTTCGAGGGTGTGGCGACGGTGGTCTGCAAGTTGTTCAATATGGTCCAGCCAGATCTGGCGATCTTCGGCCAGAAAGACTTCCAGCAACTGGCGGTCATTCGCGCCCTGGTCCACGACCTGAACCTGCCGATCCAGATTATTGGCGAGCCGACTGTCCGCGCCGCTGATGGTCTGGCGCTATCCTCGCGCAACGGCTACCTCACTGAGGAACAACGCGCCATCGCACCGGCCTTGTACCGCAGCCTGAGCCAGATTGCCGAAGCCATCGAACAAGGCGAGCGCAATTACCCCAAGCTCCTGTCAATGCATAACCAAAAGCTCGAAGCGGCCGGCTTTCGCCCCGACTACCTGGAAATCCGCCAGGCACTGAGCCTGCGTCCGGCCACCGCGGATGACCGCGACCTGGTGATCCTCGCCGCAGCCTATCTGGGCGCCACCCGGCTGATCGACAACCTGCATTTGAACCTCGACGCGTAAAAGAAAGCGGCTCCGCCACATACTTGTGGGAGCGGGCCGGGCGACGTTCGCTTGCTCGCGATGACGGCTTAACATTCAACAAAGATGTTGACTGCCAGACCGCTATCGCGAGCAAGCGAACGTCGCCCGGCCCTTCCCACATATTGCCCGCCTCAAAGGCTTCGGGCAAACTCCCCGCCGTTCGGATCTGACCAAGGAAACATTCATGCACGCCATCATGCTCAAAGCCAAGTTGCATCGCGCCGAAGTCACCCATGCTGTGCTCGACTACGAAGGCTCTTGCGCCATCGATGGCGAATGGCTGGACTTGTCCGGAATCCGCGAGTACGAACAGATCCAGATCTACAACGTCGACAACGGCGAGCGCTTCACCACTTATGCGATCCGTGGCGAAGAAGGCTCACGCATGATTTCGGTCAACGGCGCCGCAGCACACAAAGCCAAGGTCGGTGATCGGGTAATCATCTGCGCCTATGCCCACTACAGCGAAGCTGAACTGCTCAACTTCAAGCCGCGCATGCTCTACATGGCGCCGGGCAATGAACTGAGCCACACCAGCAATGCCATCCCGGTTCAGGTCGCCTGACCAACCGCGCATTTCTCCACACTGAAAGCCTGGCGGTCATGTCCGCCGGTCGCGATGTTATAAAAAAGTACCGTTCACCGGTCAGACAAAGCCAAGACAGATCAAGACGCGAGGTTTACTGTATTCGCCCTGCGCTTTTCAATCGTGTTAACGCAGGTTGACTGGACATTGTCTTGTGACTGAGCAGGACATTCCGGGCTTTTTAGTGTCCAAAAGGCAGTTCAAGTAAAAGGAAACCCGCTGCGATGGCGTACTACCGCACTCCTCACGACGTTACCGCTCTGCCCGCCTGGCAAGCGTTGAATCAACACCGCGAAGCCATGCAGGATTTCAGCATGCGCGAAGCGTTCAATGCCGACCCCCAGCGCTTCAATGAATTCACCTTGAGCGGCTGTGGGCTTTTTCTCGATTACTCGAAAAACCTGATCAACAAAGAAACCCGCGACCTGCTGGTGGGCCTGGGTAACGAAGCCGGTCTGCAGGACGCGATCAAGGCGCTGTTCGCTGGCGAGCTGGTCAACTCTTCTGAAGGCCGCCCTGCCCTGCACACCGCACTGCGCCGCCCGGTAGGCGACAAGCTGTCGGTGAACGGCGTCAACGTGATGCCGGAAGTGCACAAGGTTCTGAACCAGATCACTGAGTTGGTCGGCCGGATCCACGACGGTCTGTGGCGCGGTTACACCGAGAAGCCGATCACCGACGTGGTGAACATTGGTATCGGTGGCTCGTTCCTCGGTCCGGAGCTGGTCTCCGAAGCGCTACTGTCCTACGCCCAGAAAGGCGTGCGCTGCCATTACCTGGCGAACATCGACGGCAGCGAGTTCCACGAGCTGTCGGCGAAGATTCGTGCAGAGACCACGCTGTTCATCGTTTCCTCGAAATCCTTCAACACCCTGGAAACCCTGAAAAACGCTCAGGCCGCTCGTGCCTGGTATCTGGCCCAGGGTGGCTCTGAAGCCGAACTGTATCGTCACTTCATCGCAGTCTCCAGCAACAATGCCGCCGCCGTGGCGTTCGGTATTCGCGAAGAGAACATCTTCCCGATGTGGGACTGGGTTGGCGGGCGTTACTCGCTGTGGTCGGCCATCGGCTTGCCGATCGCCCTGGCCATCGGCATGTCCAACTTCAAGGAGTTGCTGTCCGGCGCCTACACCATGGACCAGCACTTCCAGAGCGCGCCATTCGAAAAGAACATGCCGGTGCTGCTGGCGTTGCTCGGCGTCTGGTACGGCAATTTCTGGGGCGCGCAAAGCCACGCGATCCTGCCGTACGACCACTACCTGCGCAACATCACCAAGCACTTGCAGCAACTGGACATGGAATCCAACGGCAAGAGCGTGCGCCAGGACGGAACACCGGTGTCCACCGACACCGGCCCGGTCATCTGGGGTGGCGTAGGTTGCAACGGTCAGCATGCATACCATCAGTTGCTGCACCAGGGCACCCAGTTGATTCCGGCCGACTTCATCGTGCCGATCGTCAGCTTCAACCCGGTGGCCGACCATCACCAATGGCTGTACGCCAACTGCCTGTCGCAAAGCCAGGCGCTGATGCTCGGCAAGACTCGCGCCGAGGCCGAAGCCGAACTGCGTGACAAGGGCATGAGCGAGGACGAGGTGCAGAAGCTTGCGCCGCACAAGGTGATCCCGGGCAACCGTCCAAGCAACACGCTGGTCGTCGAACGCATCAGCCCGCGTCGCCTCGGCGCACTGGTGGCAATGTACGAACACAAAGTCTTCGTGCAAAGCGTGATCTGGGGCATCAACGCCTTCGACCAATGGGGTGTGGAGCTGGGTAAAGAGCTGGGCAAAGGCGTCTACAACCGTCTGGTCGGCAGCGAAGAAACCCTGGCCGAAGACGCATCCACCCAGGGCCTGATCAACTACTTCCGCGGTCGTCACCGCGGGTAATCTGAAACTTGCTCCCGTAGGAGCCGAGCTTGCTCGCGATGCAGACGCCGCGGTGTATCAGGTACACCGCGTTATCGTTCATCGCGAGCAAGCTCGGCTCCTACAGAGTCGCTTCTTCCCCCTCTTGAACCCACCTGCTACTCGGCGCATCTTTATCACTTGTCGCAAAACAAGAATAAGGAACCGTCATGTTCGATATCAGCACTTTCCCCAAAGCCGATGCCGTCCGCCGGGCTGCGCAACTGAGTCAGGACGACTACCAGCGCCTGTACCGCCAATCCATCGAGCAACCCGACATCTTCTGGGCTGATCAGGCCAAGCGTTTCCTCGACTGGTCAACACCGTGGCAAAGCGTTCACCACGCGGATCTGAAAACCGGCGCGGCGAGCTGGTTCGCGGGCGGCCAACTGAACGTCAGTTACAACTGCATCGACCGCCATCTTGAACAGCGCGGCGACCAGATCGCGATCATCTGGGAAGGCGACGACCCCGCCGAATCGGCGCAGATCACCTATAAAAAACTTCATCACAACGTCTGCCGCCTGGCCAACGTACTGAAAAGTCGTGGCGTTAAAAAAGGCGACCGGGTCTGTATCTACATGCCGATGATTCCCGAAGCCGCCTACGCCATGCTCGCCTGCACACGCATTGGCGCGGTGCACTCGGTGGTCTTCGGTGGTTTTTCCCCGGACGCCCTGCGTGACCGGATTCTCGACGCCGACTGTCGCACTGTGATCACCGCCGATGAAGGCGTGCGCGGCAGTAAGCTTGTCCCACTGAAAAAGAACGTCGACAAAGCCCTGCTCAGCTGTCCGGACGTCAGCACGGTGCTAGTGGTCGAGCACACCCAAAGTGAGGTCAACTGGGTCGAAGGCCGTGACCTCTGGTATCACCAGGCCCTGCGCAGCATGAGTGACGACTGCCCCCCCGAACCAATGGGCGCTGAAGACCCACTGTTCATCCTTTACACCTCTGGCAGCACCGGCAAACCCAAAGGTGTACTGCACACCACTGGCGGCTACCTGCTGCAAGCGGCGATGACCTTCAAGTACGTGTTCGACTACCGTGACGGCGAAGTCTTCTGGTGCACCGCCGATGTCGGCTGGGTCACCGGCCACAGCTACATCGTCTACGGGCCGTTGGCCAATGGCGCGACCACACTGATCTTCGAGGGCGTGCCGAACTACCCGACCAGCTCGCGGTTCTGGCAGGTCATCGACAAACATCACGTCAACATCTTCTACACTGCGCCCACCGCATTGCGCGCGCTGATGCGTGAAGGCACAGAGCCGTTGCAAGAGACATCGCGCAGCAGCCTGCGGTTGTTGGGCACTGTCGGTGAACCCATCAACCCGGAAGCCTGGGAATGGTATTTCAATGCCGTCGGCGAGCAACGGTGTCCGATCGTCGATACCTGGTGGCAGACCGAAACCGGCGGCATCATGCTCAGCCCGCTGGTCAGCACCCGCCGAATCAAACCCGGCTGCGCCACCCAGCCAATGTTCGGCGTACAACCGGTGTTGCTGGACGAACAAGGCAAGGAAATCAGCGGCGCCGGTAGCGGCATACTGGTGATCAAGGCCAGCTGGCCGGCGCAGATCCGCAGCGTCTACGGCGACCCGAAACGCATGCTTGAAACCTACTTCAAACCCTACCCGGGCTATTACTTCACTGGCGACGGCGCCCGTCGCGACGACGACGGCGATTACTGGATCACCGGGCGTATCGATGACGTGATCAACGTGTCCGGGCACCGCATCGGCACCGCTGAAGTAGAAAGCGCGCTGGTTCTGCACGACAGCATCGCCGAGGCCGCAGTCGTCGGTTACCCCCACGACGTCAAAGGCCAGGGGATCTATGCCTTTGTCACACCGATGAATGGCATCGAACCCAGTGACGCACTGAAGAAAGAACTACTGGCGCATGTCAGCAAAGAAATCGGCAGCTTCGCCAAACCGGATTTGATCCAGTGGGCACCGGCCTTGCCGAAAACCCGTTCGGGCAAGATCATGCGACGGATTCTGCGCAAGATTGCCTGCAATGAACTGGACAGCCTGGGCGATACTTCGACCCTGGCCGACCCGAGCGTGGTCGAGGGTCTGATCGACAAACGCCTGAACCAATAAACCTGCGCGGCCAACGCCGCGCCTTGCTTAGCGCTGTAACAACCGAGCAGTCATGGAATTCATTCGTAGTCGTATCGAAACCCAGATCATGAGCCTGAGCGGCCTGTCCCTCGGCAAGCTTGATCTGGAGAACCCCAAGGGCGATCCCGGTCTGTTCGGCCCGGATTCGGTCAGTTGGCAAGTGCATGGTGACTTCAGCAGCATGTTGATCGGCGGCATCAGCGCCTTGATGCTGCAAGCCCTGCATCCACTGGCGCTGGCCGGGGTCTGGGATCACTCGAACTTCCGTGAGGACATGCTCGGCCGACTGCGCCGTACCGGGCAGTTTATTTCCGGCACTACCTTCGGCTCTCGACAGGACGCCGAGTGGCTGATCGACAAGGTTCGCACCATCCACCTGCAAGTGGTCGGCACCGCGCCCGATGGCCAGCCTTATGCGGCCAGCGACCCGCAGCTGCTGACCTGGGTGCACGTGGCTGAGGTGAGCAACTTCCTCACCGCTCACCTGCGCTACCGCAACCCGAATCTGTCGCCGGCCGATCAGGATCGTTACTACGCGGAAATCGCCGTGGTCGCCGAGCGCCTTGGTGCCCAGGATGTACCGCGTTCACGCCAGGAAATTGCCGACTACCTTGTACGAATCCGCCCACAGTTGGTGTGCGATGAGCGCAGCCACGAAGTGCTGCGCCTACTGCTGGACGCCCCGGCACCGAGCCGTTTGGCCAAGCCCTTCGGTGCGCTGATGATGCAGGCCGGTATCGATTTGTTACCAGACTGGGCGAGCGACATGCTGGGTGTCAGCCAAGGCTCGCTGCAACGCCAATTGATCCGCGCCAGCGTCAACCGCAGTGCGCCGTTGCTGCGCTGGGCGGTGCGCAACGGCTCGGTGCATCGTGCCCGGCGCCGCATGGGTTTGCAGACCTGAGACGGCATGAACAAAACGCGACCGGCCGGTTCGCGATTGGAACCGCTCAGGTTTTGTGTGCAACCATGCGGTCTTGATCGTCAACGCCTCAGGCACGAGCTCCCCGCTTCACAAGGTCGGCCGCGAACCGAGGTGACATCCAACAATAAAGAGGACCTGTGCCATGCAAGACGTCGTAATCGTTGCCGCCACCCGGACCGCTGTGGGTAGTTTCCAGGGTTCGTTGGCGAATATTTCTGCCGTTGATCTGGGCGCTGCGGTGATCGTTCAGTTGCTGGCGCAAACCGGTCTGGACGGTGCGCAGGTCGACGAAGTGATCATGGGCCAGGTCCTCACCGCTGGCGCCGGGCAAAACCCTGCCCGTCAGGCCGCGATCAAGGCCGGCCTGCCTCACGCCGTTCCCGCCATGACCCTGAACAAGGTCTGCGGTTCGGGCCTCAAGGCGCTGCATCTGGCGACCCAGGCCATTCGCTGCGGCGATGCCGAAGTGATCATTGCCGGCGGTCAGGAGAACATGAGCCTGTCCAACTATGTCATGCCCGGCGCACGCACCGGTTTGCGCATGGGCCACGGCCAGATCGTCGACACCATGATCAGCGACGGCTTGTGGGATACCTTCAACGATTACCACATGGGGATCACCGCGGAAAACCTGGTGGCCAAGTACGACATCAGCCGTGAAGCACAGGATGCGTTCGCCGCAGCCTCGCAACAGAAAGCTGTGGCGGCCATCGAAGCCGGGCGTTTCGTCGATGAAATCACTCCGATCCTGATCCCCCAGCGCAAAGGTGACCCGCTCGCCTTCACCACCGATGAGCAGCCACGGGCCCATACCACGGCGCAATCCCTGAGCAAGCTCAAACCCGCCTTCAAGAAAGACGGCTCGGTCACCGCCGGCAACGCCTCGTCACTGAACGATGGTGCCGCCGCAGTGATTCTGATGAGCGCCGCCAAAGCCCGCGCTCTCGGACTGCCAGTGCTGGCGAAAGTCAGCGCTTATGCCAACGCAGGCGTTGACCCGGCAATCATGGGCATCGGCCCCGTCAGCGCCACACGTCGCTGCCTGGACAAGGCCGGCTGGACGCTGGATCAACTGGACCTGATCGAAGCCAACGAAGCCTTTGCCGCACAAGCATTGGCGGTCGGCAAGGAACTGGGTTGGGATACCAGCAAGGTCAACGTCAATGGCGGCGCCATTGCCCTCGGCCACCCGATCGGTGCCTCAGGCTGCCGTGTGCTGGTGACCCTGCTCCACGAGATGATCAAACGCGATGCGAAAAAAGGCCTCGCAACCTTGTGCATCGGTGGCGGTCAGGGTGTGGCATTGGCGATCGAGCGCTAGTTCTCCCCGCCTTGCAGGAGCGTCGACCGGCTGCTCCTACAGGGGCTGCGGTGAAACTGATAGACTGCCGCGCCCAATCACCTTGCAAGGCGCCCGGCATGTCTTCCTTGAATCAGGCGCTGCGCGCCGCCCTCGATCATCGCAAAGACCTGCTCGCTGAACTGCATCAGCAAGGCACCGACTGCTATCGGTTGTTCCATGGCAGCCAGGAAGGTGCCGGCGGCCTGACCATTGACCGTTACGGCCCGCAACTGCTGGTGCAAAGCTTTCACCAGCCGTTGGAGCGCGACGCACTGCTGCAACTGCATGAAACCATCAATCAGCATCTGGACCTGAACACCCTGCTGGTCTACAACGACCGCTCCCGGGGCAATTCGCGCATCGATCGGGAAGACTCGGTCTACCGTGCCGAAGACGCCGCCCTGGAAGATATGATCGGCCACGAATGGGGTTTGAACTACCGCGTCCGCGGCCGTCATGCCGGACAGGACCCTTTGTTGTTTCTTGATCTGCGTAATGCTCGTGGCTGGGTCAAAGATCACAGCGCCGGTAAAAGCGTACTGAACCTGTTCGCCTACACCTGCGGCGTCGGCTTGAGCGCAGCCGCTGGCGGCGCCAGCGAGGTGTGCAATCTGGACTTTGCCGAGGGCAATCTGGCGGTCGGCCGTGAGAACGGCCAGCTCAATCCACAATTGCCGAAAATGCAGTTCATTCAGTCCGACTATTTTGCAGCGATCCGTCAACTGGCCGGTTTGCCAATCATTCAGCGCCGTCACAAATTGCCGAGCTATCCACGCCTGGAACAGCGCCAATACGACCTGGTCCTGCTCGACCCACCCGCCTGGGCCAAAAGTGCTTTTGGCACCGTTGACCTGTTGCGCGACTATCAAAGCCTGCTCAAACCGGCCCTGCTGAGCACCGCAGAAAATGGCGTACTGATCTGCTGCAACAATCTGGCAAAGGTCAGCATGGACGACTGGCGAGAACAGGTACTGCGCTGTGCTGAAAAGGCCGGGCGTCCGGTGCGCGACTGGCAGGTACTGATCCCGGGCAGCGACTTCCCTTCCATGGATCAGCAACCACCCTTGAAAACGCTGATTCTGCAACTTTGAGTCGCCTGTCAAAATCAGAAAAAATCCTGATAACGGCGATTGCTTTGGAACCGGAAACGCGTGCCATACTCCAACGCACTTCCGATTCAGATAGATGACACCCCAGATGCCCAAAGGATTGATTCGCGCTATTGGCGCCTTGCTGACCGCTCTCGCCCTTTATAGCTTGCTGGGGTTTCTGATATTGCCGGGCATCGCCTTGCGAGTCGTCAATCAACAATTGGCCAACTACGCAACAGTCCCGGCACACATCAATCGGATCGAGCTCAACCCCTTCAGTCTGGAGCTGACCTTGTGGGGTCTGAATATCGGTGAGCCGGGGAAGGAGCAAATCGGCTTCGAACGGTTGTACGCCAATCTGCAGATCGACAGCCTCTGGACCCGTGCACTGCACTTGGCCGATGTCGAGTTGGACAAGCCCAAGACCGAAATCCTGTTCGGCAAAGACGGCAAGCTCAATCTGCTGGGACTGTTCAAACTGCCCGCCAGCGAGCCGACACCTGTCGATCCTCAAGCCAAACCATTCCCGCTGCGCATTGAGCGCATCAAGCTGGCAGGTGGCTATGTGCATTTCCAGGATGCGCGCCCAAGCGAGCCCATCGAATTTCTTTACAACACGCTCGACCTCGAACTGAAAAACCTCAGCACCTTGCCCAATGACAATGCCGACATGACCCTGGTCGCGGCAGGTCCCGAAGGTGGGCATCTCGACTGGACCGGCAATTTCAGCCTGGTGCCGATCGCCTCCGAAGGCACACTGAAAGTCACCGACGGCAAAATGAAAGTCTGGTGGCCGTACGTGCGCGATGCCGTGCCGCTGCTGCTCGAAGACGGAATCCTGAACCTCAGCACTCATTACAAACTCAACCTGGCCAAAGAAACCGAATTGCTGCTCAGCGACACCTCGCTAAGCGTGGCGCCATTTGCGATCAAAGCGCCCGACGGCCGGCCACTGGCACGCCTGGAGCGGCTGGATGTCAGCGAGACCTCGGTCGATCTGCTCAAGCAGCAAGTAATCGTCGGCAAGATCCGCAGCCAGAAACTGGAAACCTGGGCTGCCCGCGAAGCCGATGGTCAACTCGATTGGCAGAAACTCTTTGCCAGCCAACCGGCCAAGCCCGCTACGAAACCGGAGCCTGCCAGTGCTCCGGCAGCAGCCGACTCGCCCAAGCCGGCACCGAGCGCCCCAAACAAACCCTGGAAGGTCCTGTTGAAGGACGTGCAACTACGTAACTACCAGGTCCATTTGGCGGATCGCCAGGCACAACCAGCGGTGGAGCTGGAACTCGGCCCGCTGAATCTGGACCTGCAAAACTTCGACAGCCTCAATCAGTCGCCTTTCACCCTCAAGCTCGATACCGGGCTGGGCAAGCAGGGCAAGATCCAGGCAAGCGGCGAAGTCAATCTGAGCCCGGTCAGTGCCAGGCTGCAGGTGCAGACCAAAGACATCGACCTGCGCGTCGCCCAGTCCTATATCAGTCCATTCATTCGCCTGGAGCTGCGCAGCGGCATGCTTGGCAGTGATCTGGCAGTCAATCTCAAAAGCACCGAGCCGTTGGCGTTCAACGTCACCGGTCGGGCTCAGGTCGATCAGTTGCACACCCTGGATACCTTGAAGACCCGCGACTTCCTCAAGTGGCAGCAATTGGTGCTCGAAGGGTTGAATTACCAACACGGCGACAGCCTGTCGATCACCAAGGTCAACCTGTTACAGCCGTACGTGCGCTTCATGATCAACGATGACCGCACCACCAACATCGATGATCTGTTGATCCCGCAGCCAGCTGACAACAGCAGCAAAAGCGCCGTTAAACCGGCCGCCACCAGCAACGAAAAACCGCTGGGTATCCATATTGGTGAAATCGCCATCAACGATGGCTCGGCCAACTTCGCCGACTTGAGCCTGACACCAAACTTCGCCACCGCCATTCAACAGCTCAATGGTCAGATCGGCACCATCGACAGCCGCCAGGCAAAGCCGGCGAGCGTCGATATCAACGGCAAGGTCGACCGTTACGCCCCGGTCACCATCAAAGGCAGCGTGAACCCCTTCGACCCAATGGCGGCGCTGAATATCGCCGCCAGCTTCAAACGTGTCGAGCTGACAACCCTGACGCCCTACTCCGGCAAGTTCGCCGGTTTCCGCATTCGCAAGGGCCGACTCAATCTCGACTTGCATTACCTGATCAGCAAAGGTCAGTTGAAAGCCGAAAACAAAATGGTGGTCGAGCAACTGCAACTGGGTGAAAAAGTCGACAGCCCGGATGCCGTAGACCTGCCGATTCGCCTGGCAATCGCACTGCTCAAAGACTCGGACGGAAAAATTTCCATCGAGCTCCCGATAAGCGGTGACTTGAACAACCCCCAGTTCAGCGTGATGCCGGTCATCTGGCAGACCCTGCGCAATCTGGTGCTGCGAGCGGTTGAAGCTCCGTTCAAGTTTATTGGCGGTCTGGTCAGCGGCGGCGGCGGCG
This sequence comes from Pseudomonas sp. GW821-FHT02H09, assembly GCF_059421425.1. Classification (NCBI taxonomy): domain Bacteria; kingdom Pseudomonadati; phylum Pseudomonadota; class Gammaproteobacteria; order Pseudomonadales; family Pseudomonadaceae; genus Pseudomonas; species Pseudomonas sp. GW821-FHT02H09. The sequence continues at coordinate 262,280 of NZ_JBWKVA010000007.1, read as the reverse complement.
GCTCGGAAGATCTCGGCAGCGTGTTGTTCGCTCCAGGCTCCAGTGACCTGAGTAAGGACTCCGAATCGACGTTGACCAAACTGGCCAACGCCCTGAAAGAGCGCCCGGCCCTGAAACTGGAGATTGAAGGCACCAGCGCCCAGAGCAGTGACGGCCCACCGATCGCCGAACAGCGGCTAGAGCGTGAATATCAATACAACTACTACAAAATGCTTCAACGCCGCGGTGAGAAGGTCCCTGCGCAAGCCTCGCTGTTAGAGGTGCCGGACAGCGAAAAGGCGCCGTTGCTCGAAGGCATCTATCGCACCCGCCTGAAAACACAGCCACCGGCCGAATGGACGCAACTGAGCCGCGACGAACGCACGGCAAAGCTGCGTGAGGGTTTGATTAAATTCTGGAGCGAAAGCGACGTTCTCCTACGTCAACTGGGACAAGATCGGGCCAGCAGCATCAAGGACTTTCTGGTGGACAAAGGGCAGTTGGCTGACGATCGGGTTTACTTCATCGACGCTAATCTTGGGCAAGCTCAAAGTGATGGTCGGGTAATCACGCCGCTGCATCTGGACAGCGAGTAAACATGCAAACACGCTTCTTGCTCAGCCTGGCATTGGCCTCTGCCGCCAGCCAGGCTCAGGCCGATACGCTGCGCTTCAAATAAAACAAGCTCCGACACTCAGTGCCGGAGTCTGTAATGACCACGTCTGCATGGCTTTTGGCATGAACCTTGGAGGAATGACAGACGTACTGCTGGAGCGCCTGTCGTCCCCTTCTCCCAGCCCAGGCGAGAAGCTTGAACCCTACTCGGCTTTCAGACCGTCAGCCGATACGGCTTTTACGCCTTTGATTTTCCTGGTGATATCCACTGCCATTTTTTTCTGTGCGTCGGTTACAAGAACAGTCGAGGACAAAGAAACCACGCCTTTGTTGGTTTCAACTTTGATGTCAGTGCCAGGAATACCTTTCTCGGTTACCAGATCGCTTTTCACTTTAGTCGTGATCCAGGTGTCAGAAGTGACTTCCTTGACCTTCGCCATTTCACCAGCAGCCACAAGCATTGGCGACTGGGTGGTTTGAGTGGTCTGGGCAAAAGCAGCATTGGCCATGGTCAGGGTCAGAGCGGTTGCCGTAGCGGCAGCGATAGCGAACCTCTTCATACGAGTAACTCCTGTTTTTCCAGAAAGCCTGCGCCGTGCTTTGGCGACAGGGTCTAGCAGAGATATAGCAGGCGTTGTGCCAACTCCAGGATAAAAATAAATACTTGAAAATCAATGTATTGAGATATAAGCAAAGTTCCTGAATCGTGCAGATTGCATGACCTGTATGTAATCTGCATGCAAGTTGCGAGTATCACAAAAGTTCCTGACACCCTGAGTTTCTGGCCATTTACGGTTTGATCTAACCTGCTATGAATAGACTGAAACGACTCCGCTGATCACCCTCGGTTCATCTTCGATTTTCCCCATAAGAAGTGCCCTGACTTCACTAGCCGGGGCACTTCTTACTGGTTTACCGGCTTGCGAGAACGCTACGTACCGCTGGCAGCACAACCTTTTGGAGAGTACTCAGGCTCCACAGTGGTAGAGCAGGTCCAGCCCTCGTCGTGTGTGCGGGTGAGAGTGATGGTTTTGCTCAGCACAGGGCCCGGAGCATTCAGAATCGTGCAAGCAATTGTGCCTGCACCCGTCGAGGCGGTACCTGATGCGGTCATTGTGCAGTTAGACGTAGTAGCGGTGCCGCCCACCAAGGCTAATGTCGGATCGGTGCCCTGATTGATGATGTCTTCAAATGAAACTTTCAGCGCGGATATCTCTGCCAGACCGGCCGTACTCTTGGCCCGCGCCTGATATTTCGTATAAAGCGGCAACGCAAAGGTGGCCAAAATGCCGATGATCGCGACCACGATCAACAGCTCGATCAAGGTAAACCCTTTTTGACTATTCATAGACAAGCTCCAGGCATTAAGTGAAGTCTGATGACCTATACAGGTCAACGCACAGTGCATGCCAAACACGTTGGGCCTTTGTCTGCGGGTGCGCGAGGCTGCTGGCGCATCGCCCTTATCCCCAGAAACTGCACAAAATGACACTTTTTGTCACTCGCCTGCCGCTGGCTTGCTGATCTGACCGACTACGCTATAAATCAAATCCATCGACTTGCGGGTCAACACCCTGCCAACACGGTGGGGCGAGCCGGGATCGATAAAGTGGTGAGACTGAACGATGGCAGTCAAAGCAGTAAAAGTCAGTGTTTACGCGTGGGAAGGTACCGATAGAAAAGGCACCAAAATGACCGGCGAACTGAGCGGCCATAATCCGCTGCTGATCAAGGCGCAGTTACGCAAGCAAGGCATTAGCCCGGGTAAAGTACGAAAAAAAAACGGCTCGATCTTTAACGCCGGCAAACGCATCAAACCCGTGGATATCGCTCTGTTCACCCGTCAGATGGCGACCATGATGAAAGCCGGAGTACCGTTGCTGCAGTCCTTCGACATCATCGGTGAAGGTTTCGATAACCCCAACATGCGCAAATTGGTGAGCGAGGTGAAACAGGAAGTCGCGGCCGGCAACAGTTTTGCCGCGGCGCTGCGCAAAAAACCGCAGTATTTCGATGACCTGTACTGCAACCTGGTGGACGCCGGTGAGCAGGCCGGAGCTCTGGAAACCTTGTTGGAGCGGGTGGCAACCTACAAGGAAAAGAGTGAAACCCTCAAAGCCAGGATCAAGAAAGCCATGACCTACCCCTTGGCCGTGATCTTCGTCGCGAGCATTGTGACTGGCATTCTGCTGGTCAAGGTGGTCCCGCAATTCCAGACGGTATTTTCAGGTTTAGGTGCGCAACTCCCGGCCTTCACCCTGATGGTCATCGCCCTCTCGGAGTTCATGCAGCAGTGGTGGCTACTGGTGCTGGTCGGGATTGTCGCTGTGGTATTTGGTTTCCGGCATACGCGCAAACGTTCACAACGCTTGCGTGACTGGCTGGACGTCAGCCTGCTGAAACTGCCGCTGGTGGGCACGCTGATGTACAAATCAGCCGTGGCTCGTTATGCCCGCACACTCTCCACCACCTTTGCTGCCGGCGTACCACTGGTGCAAGCTCTGGATTCGGTGGCTGGCGTCACAGGCAATATCGTGTTCACGAACGCGGTCAATCGCATCAGGCAGGATGTCTCGAACGGCATACAGCTGAATTTCTCCATGCGCACTTGCGGCGTCTTCCCGAACATGGCGATCCAGATGACCGCCATTGGCGAAGAATCGGGTGCACTGGACGACATGCTGGAAAAGGTCGCAACTTACTATGAGGGTGAAGTCGACAATATGGTCGATAACCTGACCAGTCTGATGGAGCCGTTCATCATGGTGACTCTTGGCGTTATCGTCGGCGGTCTGGTGGTAGCCATGTACCTGCCCATCTTCCAACTCGGCTCAGCGATCTGAATATGCCCTTGAACGATTTTTTGGCCAACTATCCGCTGGCCTTTGTTGTATCAGTGCTGGTCCTGGGACTGATTATCGGCAGCTTCCTCAACGTGCTGGTCTGGCGCCTGCCAAAAATGCTCGAACGCGAATGGAGGGAGCAAGCCCATGATGTGTTGGGCTTACCGCCAGAGGCGCCAGGCCCGACCTACAACCTGCTGCTGCCCCACTCTCAATGCCCGCACTGCGCTCAGCCGATTCGGGTCTGGGAAAATATCCCCGTCCTCAGCTATCTGCTATTGAGAGGCCGCTGTGCGAAGTGCAAGGCCCCTATCAGCAAACGCTACCCGGTCACCGAACTGGCCTGCGGACTGCTTTCTGCCTTCGTCGCCTGGCATTTCGGTTTTGGCTGGCAGGCGGGGCTGGTATTGATCTTGAGCTGGGGCTTGCTGGCGATGAGCTTGATCGATGCCGACCATCAACTGCTGCCAGATGCCTTGGTTCTACCGATACTTTGGCTGGGCTTGATCGTCAACAGCTTCGGCCTGTTCGTGTCCTTGCACGACGCCTTGTGGGGCGCGGTGGCCGGCTACATGAGCCTGTGGTCGGTGTATTGGCTGTTCAAGCTGCTCACTGGCAAGGACGGTATGGGCTTTGGTGACTTCAAGCTCCTGGCGATGCTCGGTGCCTGGGGCGGCTGGCAAATTCTGCCGCTGACGATTCTGCTGTCATCCTTGGCCGGCGCCGTTCTGGGCCTGATTTTGCTGCGCGTGCGTAACGCGCAAACTTCGACGCCAATTCCTTTCGGCCCTTATCTGGCAATTGCCGGCTGGATTGCGTTGCTCTGGGGTGGTCAAATAACCGACTCCTACTTGCAGTCTGTCGGTTTCAAATGACTACCTCTGTTATCAAACCCTGGATTCTTGGCCTGACCGGCGGGATCGGCAGCGGCAAAAGTGCCGCGGCTCAGCACTTCATTGACCTCGGTGTGCATCTGGTCGATGCCGATCATGCCGCTCGTTGGGTTGTCGAGCCGGGGCGTCCGGCACTGGCGAAAATCGCCGAGCACTTCGGTGCGGGCGTGCTGCAAGCGGATGGTCAACTGGATCGTGCGGCGTTGCGCAGGCTGATTTTCGAAGTTCCTGAAGAGCGGCGCTGGCTCGAATCCCTGTTGCACCCACTGATCGGTCAGGAGATCGCCAGTCATTTGGCCAAGGCCCAGTCGCCTTACGCGATTCTGGTGTCGCCGCTATTGGTCGAATCCGGACAGTACGCGCTGGCTCAACGTGTCCTGGTGATCGATGCGCCAGAGCAACTGCAAATCGAGCGAACCCTGCTGCGCGACCAGACCAGCGAGCAACAGGTCCAGGCGATTCTCAAAGTCCAGGCCAGCCGTGAAGAACGCTTGCGCCATGCCGACGATGTACTGGTCAATGACCGCGATCTAAACTGGCTGCACAGCGAGGTCGAACGCCTGCATCACTTTTATCTTACTTTGCGTGGAGGCCAGTCATGAGCCAAACCCTGACCGTCGAATGCCCAACCTGCGGTGCCCCTGTGGAATGGAGCGCAACCAATCTCAACCGGCCGTTCTGCTCGGACCGCTGCAAACTGATCGACCTGGGTGCCTGGGCCGCCGAAGAACACAAGATCCCGGTCAGCCCGGATGCCGAAGACGAGATGTTCTCCGAGGACTTCGATCCTCGTACGCACTAATTAGATAATCACGGCCGCATAAAACCGTAATCCTGCCCCTCGTCGAGGTTCTCGGCCAGAAACTGCAGCTCATCCGCCAGATCCTCGACGCTGCGTATGCCCTTGCTCTGCTGCACCACAGCACTGAGCAAGGCGCGCAGACTCAACCCCGGATCAAAGCCCACTTCTTGCGCCGTATCCAGACTCCTGCGCAGTTCCTGCCTTGCCCATTCGTAGACACTCATGACCGTGCTCCTGAAGATTTTCCAGAGCATGCCGGGAGCCGTGATTTGAGTCCTTGATCCGGATCAAGGTTCTTACTCCCGTGGCCCGTCGTCTTTCCACGGTGCCGACAGGTAGCGCGTGCGATTGAAAGTCTCCAGCCACTCAGGGCAGAACACCACCAGCGCACTCACCACCATGCCGTTGATAAAGGCCTCGGGGAAAATGATCAGCCACAGATAGCCGACAAAATCCTCCAGCCATTCGGGCATGGCGAAGCGCTCGTCGAACCACAGCAAGCCGAGCGCCAGCAACAGACACAACAACGCCGAGAGTGCCGCCGCAAAAAAGCCGGAGCAAAAGATATACACAAAGGGACTACGCGGCTGCGCTCGCTCCACCAGGATCGCACAGCATTCGGTGACCAGCACCGGCAGCAGGATCAACAAAGTGCCGTTGACCCCAACCGCCGCCAGATCCTGACGGCCCAACGCGACCAGCCCGAGTTGCGCGATCAAGCCACCGACGATTGCCAATGGCCAGTCCAGCAACAAGGTCACCGCGGTCATGCCGATAAAGTGGTAAGACACGCCAGTATCGAAGTCCCGTCGCACCAGCCACAAAATGAACAGCGCGAACACCGTACCAAACAGCAAATGCTGACGGCGGCTATCAGTGAACAGCTCGACCCACGGCGAGCGCAGAATCGCCCAGACCAGCACCGGCACGTACAACAACCAGCCGACAGTAAGGGTTTGCGGCGAAAGTAGCCCAGCGCTGATCATGGCCGGGCTCGCGGCAAAGCATCACGCAATAGCGCGGCGCCGGCGTAGCTGCCCTGCTGAACTGACAAAAACTGCACCCGATACTCCTTGATGAGAGATGAGGACCTGACAGACACCCCACTTTACGATCTCTCCATACTTGAGTGCACCTATACGTACAACGCGGCCTGCGGCTTTAACCGCCGTTTGCTCTTTGACCTGGGGGGAACAGCCGCAAAAGTCAGGCTTGGCGAACCTGTCAAAAAATTCATGTGGCGGGGAACGGGCTGAAATACGGGCGCCACTAGGATGAGCTCAAGCCTAAAGCTTAAGCCAACAAACATTCTTGCTGGCAGAACCCGAGTATTGGAGATCCCCCATGAAAACCCTTAAAGCATTGTTGATCGTTACCCTGATGGGCGCGTCTGTGGCTGCGATGGCCGCAGGTGGCAGCGACCGGGTAATGGCCCGGATGGATGCTGCGCGAGATGCCTCGATGGCGCACTACCAGACGTCTGAACATGCCAAGGCTGTAGCGAGCACTCAGAAAGCCGCCTCCAGCGATGTCGAACGCTCAAACTGACAGTGCTTTACCGGTCAAGTCGACTGGGCAGCCGCGTTAATCGCCATGCGCTTGGGGTGTCATGGGATACAGACGGGCAACTGCGCAAACGATGCTTTAACCGAATCGCTGACTCGCCTTGTGGCAGTGGGATTCGGCGAGGAAGAGGCGGTGAAATATCGCCTCAGGCCGGGACTGCGGGGTACTCCGAGAGTCCTGGCGATTACCGCAAACACCAGCTAGCCACCGAAAACCAGGCTGGCTATCTTTGACTCCTGGCCCCGTCACTGCGTTGTTGGATAAGCAGTAGAATCAGCGCTGCTGCTGAAAATGCCGCCCCCGCGTAGAAAGCTACCTCGGCGCCGTATACCTGCCAGAGTCCGCCGGCGATGACGCTGGCCAACAGCAAAGCAATCCCGCTGACCAGATTGAACAGTCCAAAGGCTGTGCCTTTAAGATTGGGAGGTGTCGTGTCCGCTACCAGCGTCGCCAGAATGCCTTGACTGAAGCCCATGTGCAGCCCCCATAAGGCGACACCGAGTAGAACCATGCTGACGGACCCGGCATAAGCCAACACCACATCTGCAAGAATCAGCAGCACCAGACCGACGCTGAGTAACGCCGTGCGGCTGATACTGTCTGACCATTTTCCAACCGGATAGGCCGACAGCATATAAAACCCCGCCATCACCACCATGACCAGAGGAACCCAGGTAGCAGAGAACCCTAATTGCTGGGCACGCAAGATCAGGAAAGCTTCACTGAAACGCGCAAGGGTGAATGCCGCACCTATGCCCACAACCCACCAATAGTTTTTTGAGAACTGCCTCAATGACCTCATTTGTATGGGTGAGCGGAAATGCCGCGGTACGGCTTCATGCTCCGGCTCATCAATCCCGAAAAAAAGCAGCATGACTGCCAGTACTGCGGGAATCACTGCAAACCACAACACCAGGGAAATATCGTCGGCAAACCAGGCCATCAGAAAAATGGCCAGAATGGGGCCTAAAAAAGCGCCCACGGTATCCATCGACTGACGTAACCCAAAGCACGCACCTCGAATGGCAGGTGGGGCCACATCTGCGACTAACGCATCACGCGGCGCACCGCGGATGCCTTTACCAATCCGGTCGAGGATTCGGGCGGTGAAGACCAGTTCCGCAGAGGCGGCCAGCGGAAATAGCGGTTTTGTAAGCGCCGCAAGACCGTAACCCAAGAGCAACAATTCTTTCCTGCGGCCGATGAAGTCGCTGATTGCTCCAGAAAAGACTTTAACGACCAGTGCTGTAGCCTCCGCCACCCCTTCGATGAGTCCAATAGTCATCACACTGATGCCCAGCGTACCCACCAAAAATACGGGTAAGAGGCTATGCACCAGCTCCGACGACAGATCCATGAACAGGCTGACGAATCCCAACGCCCAGATCGTGCGCGGAATGGCTCGGGTCGAGCTACTTGCAAGTTCGCCCATCTCTTTTCCCCCAGGTGATTAGCCTGATTCCTTCCACTATCACTTGAAACCCTGCACGACATTTACCCATACCACAGCTTAAACGTTTCGACGTGGCTCAATGTCGGCGGCAAGAGATCCGTTGAACACTGACTAACAATAGGCCTGCTCCCCAGCTATCGCGCCACTACCGCAACGTTTTTGAGAGGACGAAAGGAGTTGTGCTGCCCCCGCCTTTCTGTGACCATCGCCGCCATATATAGGTAGGGGGGGTATGGTATGTCTCATGTAATGGCCGGCAAAGACGAGCTTCTCAAGCGCGTCAAGCGAATCGCCGGGCAGATCCAGGCAGTCGAACGCGCACTGGACTCTGACGATGACTGCGCGAAAACCCTGCATCTGGTGGCTGCAACACGGGGTGCCATCAATGGGCTGATGGACGAAATCATTGAGGCTCATGCCCATGAGCACGTTGCAAACCCGCAGTTAAGCGATGAAGAAAGGGCAAAAGGCGTCGAGGAATTACTTGAAGCCATACGCCGGTATTCAAAATAGGGGGTGTTGAGATGGTTGATCCACAGATGAGTTACACCCATGACCATGTATTTCTCGGTGCGTCACATGATGAGAACGCCAAGCGCACCCTCTGGGTCGTCGCGCTGACGGTCGTCATGATGATTGGGGAAATTACCGCGGGCTATCTGACCGGGTCGATGGCGTTGCTTGCGGACGGCTTTCATATGGCCACGCATGCCGGTGCTCTGGGTATTGCAGCGGCGGCTTATGGTTATGCCAAGCGGCATGCTTCAAGTTCTACCTATAGCTTCGGTACGGGAAAAGTAGGTGACTTGGGGGGATTTGCCTCAGCGCTTGTACTAGGCCTGGTATCCGTCGGGATTGGTGTCGAATCAGTGCTGCGTTTATTCGAACCTGCCAACGTCCAATTCGGTACGGCGACGCTTATTGCCATTGTCGGGCTCATCGTCAATATCGTCAGCGCTCTTCTCCTGTCCGGTAGCCATGACCACCACCATGATCATGCACACGACCATAGCCACGGTGCCCATGGTCAGGACAACAACCTGCGGTCTGCCTACGTCCATGTTCTTGCTGATGCGCTGACGTCTATCCTTGCCATCGCGGCCTTGTTGGCCGGTCGATACCTGGGCTGGGTCTGGCTTGATCCAGCAATGGGCATTGTCGGTGCGCTGGTGATTGCGCGTTGGGCCTGGACGCTGATGCGCGATACCGCAGGGGTCCTGCTCGATAAAACAGATGATCACGTCGCTCAGGAAATTCGCGACATCCTTGATGGCTCTGATGATGCCAAAATTACCGATCTGCATGTATGGCGTGTGGGCCCGCAGGCTCGGGCCGCGATTGTAAGCGTCCTGGCAAGCCCGGCTATCAACGCAGACATTATTCGAGAGCGACTGGCCGCGGTTCATGAGGTGACTCACCTGACCGTGGAATACCGTAGCTTCTAGAGCATCATGCCACTGGGCTACCCAGTGGCATTCCAATCCTGAATAACCCGCGTGTTAATCAACCGCTTCGTTGCCGGATGCATCGTCACCTGCGTCGAGCCGGTAACCCACGCCTGCAATTGTAATGATCAGAGAGTGATCAAACCCTTCGTCCAGCTTGCGACGCAAGCGATAGATATGTTTATCGATGACGTTGTCATTGGGATCAAACTCATAGTCCCAGGCGCTCTCAAGCAACATCATGCGGGACACGACTTCACCGCTGTGACGCATGAGTTTTTCCAGGATCAAGGTTTCACGATAGGCTAGAGCAATGGTTCGTCCCTGACGCGTTGCCTGGCGCACAGCACAGTCGAGGTACAGGTCACCGACCCTCAGACTGCGCGCAGGCCCTGGTTGCTGATCGCGAGTACGCAACAAGGCATCCAGCCGAGCCAGGACTTCGACAAAAGCATAAGGTTTAGCCAGATAATCGTCGCAGCCAGCCTGCAAGCCTTCGACTCGCTGTTGAGTCGAGGCCAGCGCACTGAGCATCAGCACCGGCATGGCAATGTGTTGGCGGCGCAACTCCCGGACCACCGCCAAGCCGTCCATACCCGGCAGACGTCTATCGATAATCAACGCATCGTAGATACCTTCCAGCGCCAAGGCCAAACCGGTTGGGCCATCTTCGGCCGCATCAACGATATGCCCGCTCTCACTCAATCCGCGTACCAGATAGCTTGCCGCACGAGCATCGTCTTCAATCACCAGGATGCGCATGCAGACCTCCGCGCCTGCGCAGCTAAACTTTCTTTCATGTTGCCGCGACCTTTGCGTCTATGTCGATTTGGCACACTATGCCATCAACCCGGTCGAGAGCCAGTGCCACGACCTGCAAACATCAACTACAGAGTTGCGCTTAACGCTTATGACCCATGTATTGGTTGTTGAGGATGACCCCGTCACCTCTCGCGAGATAGAAGCAGCCCTCCAGGATCACGGCTTCGACGTGACACTGGTCGACAATGGCCGAGACGGTTTGCTGCAAGCAATCAACGATACATTTGACATTATCATCCTGGACCGCATGCTACCTGGCGCTCTGGATGGCTTGGGCATGCTCACCGCTTTACGCGCCTCGGGCATTTCCACGCCAGTACTGATTCTGAGCGCCTTAAGCGCACTGGATGATCGGGTCAAAGGCCTTCGCGCAGGGGGTGACGACTATCTGACCAAACCCTTCGAGTTCATCGAGTTGACCGCCCGTCTGGATGCACTGAGCCGACGACGCGTCCTGCAACCGGGTCAGGACCGCGAGAACCGTCTGCGCGTTGGCAATCTTGACCTTGACCTGCTGCGCCGCTCAGTACGGCGTGGAGAACGGCAAATTGATTTGCTGCCCCGTGAATACGCCTTGCTTGAATACCTGGCGCAGCACGCAGGACAAGTTGTGACCCGCACGATGTTGTTCGAGGCGGTGTGGAACTACAGCTACGACGAACGTACCAACGTCATCGAAGTCCATATTGGTCGCCTGCGCCGCAAGATTGATAGCGATGGCGAAGCACCCATGCTCCAAACCATTCGCGGGGCCGGCTATGTTCTCCGTTCACCTGAGTGAAATTCCACGCACCATCAGCTTCCGCACCGCACTGATGTTTCTGGCGTTGTTCGGGTGCTCGTTTTTGGCCTTGTTTGGTTATATTTACTGGCAAACCACTGGGTATCTCATATCCGAAGTGGACACCGCCCTGTATCACGAGATGGATAACCGCAGCCAACAGACGCCCGTCTTGCGCCAGCAGGAAATCCTCAAACATACCGAGCAGGATCCGGACGGGCGACTCCCCTACACATTGTTCAATACCCAAGGCAAGCCCATCGCTGGAGCGTTACAGTCCTTACCTCGATTGCGCGACTATGACAAACCCACTGAATTTGTCTGGGATAAAGTCAAAGGCCACGACCGGCCTGTGCGCTTTATTGCTCATCACCTGGAAGATGGCACAACCTTGCTGATAGGCCAGGACATCCACGACATCCGTGAGTTCGACGAACTATTGATCAAGGCCCTGATCTCCGGGGGAGCACTGTTATTGGTAGTAGGCCTGCTCGGTGCCATTGCGCTGGGTTATTCCGCCCGGCGACGCCTGGATGCGCTCAGTCGGTCCATAAAGAAAATTGTCGAAGGCGATCTAAGCCGACGTCTTCCCACGCGTGGCAACCGCGACGACATCGATCGTATCGCCAGTGTGGTGAACGGCATGCTTGATGCGCTTGAACGATTGATGAGTGAAGTAAAAGGTGTCTGCGATGATATAGCCCATGATTTACGCACACCGCTTACCCGCCTGATCGCTGGACTGGAGCGTGCACAGCGACGCAACCTGAGCCAAGAGGAATATGCCAGCGCCATCGATTCCGCCATTGCGGAAGCGAAGGGCTTGATGCAAACCTTCCGCGCCCTGCTGCGTATATCGGAAATCGAAGGCAGTGCCCGTCGTAGCAACTTTACCCAGGTCGATCTCAACAGGATTGGCGCCGATGCCACAGAGCTTTTCGAGCCTCTGGCTGAAGAGCGTGGCATGACCCTGGAATTCATTCCCAGTTCAGTGCCCGCCAACCTGTCGGGTGACCCTCAGCTATTATTCGATGCGGCCTGCAACTTACTCGATAACGCCATCAAGTTCTCTGCACCTGACGGTCATGTTCGCGTCAATATTATTGCCGATGAGACCCGTAGCGGGCTAAGCGTTAGCGACAATGGTCCGGGCATACCGGAGGCCGAGCGAGAGGCCGTGTTCCGACGCCTTTATCGCTCAGAGTCCAGCCGCCACACGGTAGGAAATGGACTGGGTTTAAGTATGGTTTCGGCAATTGCGCGATTACATGACATGTCGCTCAAAGTTCATGATGCACAACCGGGTTGCCGGATTGATCTGATAGGAAAAGCACTGTCAGCTTGAGTGATCGACATCGATAGAAACGGCGTTATAGGTACTGGCTAAACCATTAGCACGATTAGCCATGCTCATCGTGCGTTATTGGGTATCCGTCCAGATCGCCACCCTAAACGGCGCATATGCCTGGCTATGTTCAGTGTCGCCCTGCACTTGACCACCGATCACTTTAACCCCCGCTGTAGAAGCCTTAGATCTTGCGCAAGACATAGACTCGCCACATGGAGTACAGCGGGATGAAATCCAGTCGTTCCTGAATTCGAAACCCCGCCTTTATGAACTCAGCCTCCGCTACCGCCTTAGGAATAACGAGTCGGTTCTGATGTTCCAGTCCATCTCCTCTGGCGCGCCGCCGCTGCTCATGGTGCTTGCGCCGCCAGGATTTGAAGTTACCGTCTACCCACAAGGAAATAATTACCGCATCCCGGGTAACTCGATAAAACTCGGTAAGCATGCCCAATCGATGTTGCGGTTCGCCGACGTGGTGTAATAAACGCATGCTGAAAATACAATCGACCGAATTGTCGGGCAAATCGATATCAACTGCGGATGCTTGTAACGTCCGCACGCGCTTTGCAATGTGCGCAGGTTGAGAGGCGTAAGCGGCCTGAATCATTTCACCCGAGTTGTCCGCTCCAATGATGATCCTGTTCTGTTTCTGCGCAAGCAATGACCAAAATCTTCCGGTGCCACAAGGAAGATCAAGAACGAGTCCGGGTTCGCCAGCCAGCGCCAATGCCTTGCGAGCCAGTTGTTCATCCCGCCAGTGCGACAACCTGCGAGCAAGCCCGGCCTGATACGCCAACAAGTATTGTTGCGCATGTTCCAGGACGTTTTTTTCAAAAAGCTTAAGCTTGATTGGGCTGCTCATAATGCCCTCCGGCCACTCATGAACCGAAGGCTAAGCATTTAAAAGTCTCCAGGAGGTCCATACATTGTGAAAAACTTGTTCACCCTCTGTTTTCAGGCACCTCCTTCACGACACTGCTTGAGCGGGTCGTGCCTGGTACCCGGCTTTTCAAAAACGCGGCGAAGCCAGGCAGCAAGTGCCCGACAGACTTTATTCCTTCGGACCACATTTGGACGCTAAGCTTGGCATATGGATGACTCAGATTATTTGCGCCTGCTCACCATCGCGGCCGAACAAGCCAACGCGTTTCTGTCCAATGCCCGCAAATGGGAGCGTGAGCGTTGGGTCTGCCAGCGCCTGCTGCAAGGCTTGAATATCCCCTATCGTGCCGACGAATTCGCTCCCGCCGGAGAGCCGCCGGACGTGCTGTTTCGTGACGCCAGTTTCGAGGTGTTCTTCGTGCTCGATGAAGGACGACGACTGAACGACGAATGGCGCGACGAACTGCAACGCCGACGCAGTGCGTTTTCCCTGAGCCAGCTGGTGCGCCGCGAAGCCAAACCCCGGCGCATTCCTGCCAACGAGTTCCTGCTGCGACTGGCGCCGACCCTGCGTAAAAAAGCCCATAACTACAAAGAACGCGGCATGGAGCTGGGCGAGCTGGACATCATCGCCTTCGCCAGCCTCAAACGTGAAGTGCTCGACCTCAACAGCCACTTCCCGCCGCCGACCGAATACCTGCGCCAGGGCTGGCGTTCACTGTCGCTGGTCGGTCCGACCTTTGCCCGCGTGCTGTTTGCCCACCCGGATGCCCCCGACTTCCTGCGCAACAACCTGGGACGCAGCATCGTTTTCGACGTCGGTATCAGCCTGTGAGCCCGCAGCAGGAGCTGATCGCCGAGCGAGGGCATGGCGCAATCACTGCCCGAGTGTTACAAAGCGCAATCATTCGCCTGGACGACAGCGTGCGCGTCGAACCCCTGACTGCGAGCGGCTATGCTCCGTTCATTGCCGGATAGCTTGGCAACATGGCTCCGCGTTGTAGCGTCAACACATTTAGTAACGTCTACCTGACGAGGCCCGATATGACCAGCCGCCTGAAACCCGACGACCAGCAGCACGTCGAAGAGTACCTGCAACTGCCCCAGAACCGAGTCGAGCGCCGGCCATTCCGGCCGTGGATGCTCCTGGTGGTGGTACTGGCAGTGACTATTGGCCTGGGCCTGTTGAGCCGACTTGTGAGTTACCTGACGCTATGAGCTGCCTCGCGCTCGCTCGGGTAACTGCACCGATTTCTTTTAGCCTTGCGAGATATCCCCATGACTCATCGTATTGTCATCGTTGGCGGCGGCGCCGGCGGTCTGGAGTTGGCTACCCGTCTGGGTAAGACTCTGGGCAAGCGTGGTACGGCCAGTGTAATGCTGGTCGACGCGAACCTGACCCACATCTGGAAACCGCTGCTGCATGAAGTGGCCGCCGGCTCCCTGAACTCTTCCGAAGACGAACTCAACTATGTCGCCCAGGCAAAATGGAACCACTTCGAGTTCCAGCTAGGGCGCATGAGCGGGCTCGATCGGGCACAGAAGAAAATCCAGCTGGCCGCTACCTACGACGAAAACGGCCTGGAACTGGTGCCGGCCCGCGAGGTGGGTTACGACTCGCTGGTGATCTCGGTCGGCAGCACCACCAACGATTTCGGTACTCAAGGCGCAGCGCAACACTGCCTGTTCCTGGACACCCGAAAACAGGCCGAACGCTTCCATCAGCAATTGCTCAACCACTACCTGCGCGCCCATGCCGGTCAATCCGATACAGTCCAGCAAATCAGCGTGGCCATCGTCGGTGCCGGTGCTACCGGTGTCGAGCTGGCGGCCGAACTGCACAACGCGGCCCATGAACTGGCAGCCTACGGTCTGGACCGCATTCTTCCGGAAAACATGTACATCACCCTGATCGAAGCCGGTCCTCGAGTACTGCCAGCGCTGCCGGAACGGATTGGCGGCCCGGTGCATAAAACCCTGGAGAAACTCGGCGTCACCGTACTGACCAACGCGGCGGTCAGCGAGGTGACTGCCGATACGCTGATCACCAGCAGTGGCCAGGAGATCAAGGCCAGCCTGAAAGTCTGGGCCGCCGGGATTCGCGCGCCGGGTTTCCTCAAGGATATCGACGGCCTGGAAACCAACCGGATCAACCAGCTGCAAGTACTGCCGACCCTGCAAACCACCCGCGACGAAAACATCTTCGCCTTCGGCGACTGTGCGGCCTGCCCGCAACCGGGCACAGACCGCAACGTTCCGCCACGGGCGCAAGCTGCACACCAGCAAGCGTCGTTGCTGGCCAAGTCGCTGAAGCTGCGGATCGAAGGCAAGCCGCTACCGGAGTACAAGTACACCGACTACGGCTCGCTGATCTCGTTGTCGCGCTTTTCGGCTGTGGGTAACCTGATGGGCAACCTGACCGGCACCGTCATGCTCGAAGGCTGGCTGGCACGGATGTTCTACGTGTCGCTATACCGCATGCACCAGGTGGCGCTGTACGGTCCGTTCCGCACGGCAATGCTGATGCTGGGCAGCAAGATTGGCCGTGGGACTGAACCGCGTCTGAAACTGCACTGATAAAGCCAATAAGGTGGGAGCGAGCTTGCTCGCGATGACGGTAGGTCAGTCAACACTTGTGTTAACTGGCAGTCCGCTATCGCGAGCAAGCTCGCTCCCACATTTTTTTATCGCTCAAATTTACACCTGAAAGCGCCGTACCATGCCCTGCAACGCGTTGGCCAGCTGCGACAGTTCATGGCTGGAAGCGCTGGTCTGATCCGCACCCGCCGCAGAACGCATCGACAAATCACGGATGTTCACCAGATTGCGATCCACTTCCCGCGCCACTTGCGCCTGTTCTTCGGCGGCACTGGCGATCACCAGATTGCGCTCGTGAATTTCATGCACCGACGCTGTGATGGTTTGCAGGGCTTCGCCTGCCCGCTCGGCCAGTACCCGCGTACTGGCGGCACGGGAGGCGCTGGCCTGCATGGACTCGAGTGCCAGGCTCGACCCGTTGCGCATGCCCTGCACCATCTGCTCGATTTCCTGAGTCGATTGCTGTGTGCGATGCGCCAGCGCGCGTACTTCATCGGCCACCACTGCAAAACCTCGCCCGCTCTCCCCCGCACGTGCGGCTTCGATCGCGGCATTTAGCGCCAACAGGTTGGTTTGCTCGGCAATGGCGCGAATCACATCCAGCACCTTGCCGATGTCCTGTGATTGGTTGGCCAGCGACTGCACCAGTTCACCGGTGTGCTGCACATCGCTGGCCAAGGCGCTGATGGCACTGGCGGTTTCGCTGACCCGCTCTTGGCCCAGATGCGCCGACTCACTGGACTGGCGAGTCGCATCGGAAGTCGACACCGCATTGCGCGCGACTTCTTCCACGGCGGTGGTCATTTCGTTGACTGCGGTCGCCGCCTGTTCGATCTCGTTGTTCTGCTGTTGCAGTCCCTGAGTGCTGTCGAGGGTCACCGCGTTCAACTCATCCGCCGCCGTGGTCAATTGCGTGGCCGAACTGCTGATGCCTTGCAGGGTTTCCCGCAGGTTCTGCTGCATGGTCGCCAGCGCCTTGAGCAAACGGCTGACTTCGTCGTTGCCATGGGTTTCGATGGCCCGTGTCAGGTCGCCCCGCGCCACGTTTTCGGCTGCATTCAGGGCTTCGGTCAGAGGGCGCACGATGCTGCGGGTCAGCAACATGGCGAGTCCGACGGTGGCCAGAGCGGCCAGACCGATGAACAGGCTGACAATCAGGCGCGAGGTTTCGTAATGCGCTGCGGAGTTCTGGCTTTCAGTGGCGACCTGTTTGGCGAACAGTTCTGCCAGGTCATTGAGCTGCTTGCCGGAACCGTCGACCACGGTTTTCATGTCGACCAGCAGCAGCTTGGTCAGCTCGTCACGCCGACCTTGCTCGGCCAGGACGAAGGACTGGGCGATGCCCGAACGATAGGCCAGGAAGGCTTTTTTGAACTGCTCATACAACCCTTTGCCTTCGGCGGTGGTGACCAGCTTATCGTAGGCGGCGATCTTGTCGCTCAGCTCCTTGTCGCGGGTGTCCATCTGGCTGCGGTACTGCGCAATGTTCTTCAGATCCGGATCCAGGGCCATGCGCAGGGAAATGGTACGGATGCGCAACATGATCTCGCGGATCTCGTCGCCGCCACGAATGCTCGGCAGCCATTGGTTCTCTACCGCGACCTCACTGTCGCGAATACTCGACATCTGTCCCAGTGCAAACACGCCGAGCAAGGCGACCAGCACTGCAATAAGGGCAAATCCCAACGCTGCGCGAGGAGCGATATTCAACTGACGAAGCAACATAACGAGCGCCCTTTTTCTTGTCGTGGCTTGAGTAAAGGGGCGTTACTGCGGCAGTCCCCCGTCAACTCGTTATCGGCAAGTTGTACGATGACTGAAGGCGACGGAGATTTTTCAACAGCCAAAAAAAATCCCCGTATCTTTCGATACGAGGATTTTTAATATGGTCGGGGTAAGGGGATTCGAACTCCTGACATCCTGCTCCCAAAGCAGGCGCGCTACCGGACTGCGCTATACCCCGGTAAAAAAAGGCACCGTTGAAAGGCGCCTTCTTCGATCAGCGCTTTTGGCCTCTGATCTTAAGATTCGATTCCAGCATTAGCTGGTTTCAAAAATGGTGGGTCGTGTGGGATTCGAACCTACGACCAATTGGTTAAAAGCCAACTGCTCTACCAACTGAGCTAACGACCCAAAAATGGTCGGGGTAAGGGGATTCGAACTCCTGACATCCTGCTCCCAAAGCAGGCGCGCTACCGGACTGCGCTATACCCCGGTTTGAAATTGGCTCCGTGACCAGGACTCGAACCTGGGACCCAATGATTAACAGTCATTTGCTCTACCGACTGAGCTATCACGGAACTACATATTTCAATTACAACATTTGCTGCGTACTTCACTCTCTTCTACATGTTCGCATCGCTGCGTTCGTGTGTCTGAGGCGCGCTATTCTACAATCTTAAAAACCCCTGTCAACCCTTTAAAATGCTTTTAAGACAATGATTTGCGACTTTTTTCAGATTTCTCCTTGGGGAGAAGAAACCGCTGGGCTGACATACTGCGGGGCGCACTTTACAAGCCTTTGTCTTACAGTTCAACGCCCTATCGAAAAAAAAGGCCTCGCAGTGCGAGGCCTCTTCTATAGCAGCGTAGCGGATGATCAGGCGAAAACGATCTCGTCGTTCTCCACAGTCCCCTTTATGCTGGCCCCAGGCATAAACCGCCCCGAAAGGATCAACTGCGCCAACGGGTTCTCGATCCAGCGCTGAATCGCTCGTTTGAGCGGTCGTGCGCCGTATACCGGGTCGTAACCCACCGCGATCAGCTTATCCAGCGCCTCGCTGTTGAGCTCCAGTTTCAGCTCACGCTCAGCCAGACGGCTACGCAGACGGCCCAGCTGGATTTCGGTGATGCCAGCAATCTGATCCCGGGCCAAAGGCTCGAAGATCACGACTTCATCGATCCGGTTGATGAACTCCGGACGGAAGTGGGTAGACACCGCATCCATCACCGCAGCCCGCTGCGCTTCACGATCACCCACCAACTCCTGAATCTGCACAGAGCCCAGGTTGGAGGTCATCACGATCACCGTATTGCGAAAATCCACGGTCCGCCCGTGGCTGTCAGTCAACCGGCCATCTTCCAGGACTTGCAGCAGCACGTTGAACACGTCCGGGTGGGCCTTCTCAACCTCGTCCAGGAGGATCACCGAATAGGGTTTGCGACGCACCGCCTCAGTCAGGTAGCCGCCCTCCTCATAGCCTACGTAGCCCGGAGGGGCACCAATCAGCCGCGCCACAGAGTGTTTCTCCATGAACTCGGACATATCGATGCGCACCATCGCCTCTTCGGTATCGAAAAGGAATTCGGCCAGGGCCTTGCAAAGCTCGGTTTTACCCACACCGGTAGGGCCCAGGAACATAAACGAGCCACTTGGACGGTTCGGATCGGACAACCCGGCACGAGAACGCCGCACCGCGTTGGCTACCGCCACCACGGCCTCGTCCTGACCGATAACGCGCTGGTGCAACAAGCTTTCCATCTTCAACAGCTTGTCGCGCTCACCTTCGAGCATTTTCGATACCGGAATACCGGTCCACTTCGAAACGACTTCAGCGATCTCTTCTTCGGTCACTTTGTTGCGCAGCAACTGATTTTCGCTTTTGCCGTGCTGATCGACCATCTGCAGGCTGCGCTCCAGGTCCGGGATCACCCCGTATTGCAGCTCGGCCATACGGTTGAGATCACCTTTGCGACGGGCAGCTTCCAGCTCCTGACGGGATTGTTCGATTTTCTGCTGAATCTGCGCCGAGCCGTGCACTTCGGCTTTTTCCGAGGTCCAGATTTCTTCCAGATCCGAATACTCACGCTCCAGCCGGACAATTTCCCCCTGCAACTTCTCCAGGCGTTTGATCGCGGCTTCGTCGTCTTCCTTCTTCAGCGCCTGGGATTCAACCTTAAGCTGAATCAAACGGCGCTCCAGGCGATCGAGCACTTCTGGCTTGGAGTCGATCTCCATACGTATACGGCTGGCCGCTTCGTCGATCAGGTCGATGGCCTTGTCCGGCAGCTGGCGATCGGTGATGTAACGATGACTCAGCTTGGCCGCGGCGATGATTGCGCCGTCGGTGATCGCCACCTTGTGGTGGACTTCGTAACGCTCCTTCAAACCGCGCAGGATCGCAATGGTGTCTTCTTCGCTCGGTTCGTCTACCAATACTTTCTGGAAACGCCGCTCGAGCGCAGCGTCCTTCTCTATGTATTGGCGGTATTCATTGAGAGTAGTCGCGCCAACGCAATGCAACTCGCCTCGCGCCAGCGCCGGCTTGAGCATATTGCCTGCATCCATCGAGCCTTCGCCCTTACCGGCGCCCACCATGGTGTGCAGCTCGTCGATGAACAGGATGATCTGCCCTTCCTGCTTCGACAGCTCGTTGAGCAACGACTTCAGGCGCTCTTCGAACTCACCACGGTACTTGGCACCCGCGATCAGCGAACCCATATCCAACGACAGCAGGCGCTTGCCTTTTAGGCCATCAGGCACTTCGCCGTTGATGATCCGCTGGGCCAGGCCCTCGGCGATGGCGGTTTTACCCACGCCTGGCTCACCGATCAAGACCGGGTTGTTCTTGGTACGCCGTTGCAGCACCTGAATGGTCCGGCGAATTTCGTCGTCACGGCCGATTACCGGGTCAAGCTTGCCTTCTTCGGCGCGCTTGGTCAGGTCGATAGTGTATTTGTCCAGGGCCTGGCGCGATTCCTCAACGTTGGCGTCATTGACCGCTTCGCCGCCACGCAGATTGTTGATCGCATTCTCCAGTGCTTTCTTGCTGACGCCTTGGCCGAGCAGCAACTTGCCGAGCTTGCTGTTCTCGTCCATTGCCGCGAGCAACACCAGTTCGCTGGAAATGAATTGGTCGCCTTTTTGCTGCGCCAGGCGATCCGCCTGATTGAGCAGGCGCGCCAGATCCTGCGACATGTTGACGTCGCCGGTAGGGTTCTGGATTTTTGGTAGATGGTCGAGCTCTTTGCTCAACTCTTTGCGCAGACTGTTGACGTCAAAGCCCACTTGCATCAGCAACGGCTTGATCGAGCCACCCTGCTGTTCAAGCAGCGCGTGCATCAGGTGCGCAGGTTCAATGCCCGGATGATCGAGGCCGACTGCCAGAGATTGGGCATCGGATAAGGCTAACTGTAATTTGCTGGTTAAACGGTCTATACGCATGAGTCACCTTCCTAGTTGGGCAGGCCGGAGCGATGGACACACCTTAATGAAGAAAACCTGCCAGATACCCCACAAGATGCGGTCGATTCTGGAAGATTCAAGCGACGCAGGGTTGACGCAGGTCAGGAGAGTCTAGTGTTCGAGCCAGACAAGGGAGGCAAACCGACCGGTGCGAGGACTGCGGCGGTAAGAATAGAAGCGAGGATCGGTCACGGTACAGAAACCGCCGCCGTACACGGCCGTAACGCCGCAAGCTGCCAGACGCAGGCGCGCCAGCAGATAGATGTCGGCCATGAACTTGCCGGTGTTGTGACTCGGGACAAAGGCCTGATCCGCTTCGGGAAGTTGCTGGACAAAGGCCTCGCGAACTTCCGGACCGACTTCAAACGCTTGCGGGCCGATGGCCGGCCCCAACCAGACCAGTACCTCGGAAGGTGGCACGGCAAGACTGTCCAGCGTGGCTTCAAGCACGCCAGCCGCCAGCCCGCGCCACCCGGCATGGGCCGCTGCGACGCGAGTGCCGGCGCGGTCACAGAACAACGCAGGCAGGCAGTCCGCTGTCATCACCGTACAGGCGATGCCCGGTGTCGCGGACCAACTGGCGTCAGCGGTTGCGACCAGACCGGGATCTGCATGAGCCACGGCAACGCCATGAACTTGCTGCAGCCAGACCGGCTCAATAGAGAAGTGTTCAGTCAGACGACGGCGATTCTCGGCAACAGCCGCAGGGCTGTCCTCGACATGGTCGCCCAGGTTGAGGCTGTCGAACGGCGCCAGACTGACGCCGCCCGCTCGAGTGGTGACGCAGGCTTTCACCCCGGCCGGCGCAGGCCAGTCAGGAATCAACCAATTCGTCATCCGATGAACGCCTCGCGGTCCTGCTTGAGCAGCGACAGCAACCAGACGAAGTCGTCCGGCAGTGGTGATTCCCAGCTCATGCGTTTACCGGTGGTCGGATGGTCCAACTCAAGGAAACGCGCGTGCAGTGCCTGACGCGGGAACGTTTTCAGCGATTCGACCATGGTCAAGCTAGCGGCCGGCGGGATGCGGAAACGTCCGCCGTAGGCAGGGTCTCCGACCAACGGGAAGTTGATGTGGGCCATGTGCACGCGAATCTGGTGCGTACGACCGGTTTCCAGCTTGACCCGCACGTGAGTGTGGGAGCGGAAACGCTCGAGTACGCGGTAATGACTGACCGCCTGCTTGCCGCCTTCCATCACCGCCATGCGCTGACGCTGCTGGCCGTGACGACCGATCGGCGCGTTGATCTTGCCGCCGGCGGTGACCACACCGATCACGATGCACTCGTAGATCCGGCTGACGCTGCGGCTCTGCAACTGGGTGACCAGCTGGGTCTGCGCCTGAATCGTCTTGGCCACCACCATCAGACCGGTGGTGTCCTTGTCGAGACGGTGCACGATACCGGCGCGCGGCACATTGATGATGTCCGGCACGTGGTGCAGCAAGGCGTTGAGCAGAGTGCCATCAGCATGACCGGCAGCCGGGTGCACCACCAGGCCCGCAGGCTTGTTGATTACCAGGATGTCGTCGTCTTCATAGACGATATCGAGCTTGATGTCTTGAGCGATCCATTCTCCTTGGGCTTCCTGCTCGGCAGTCAGCTCAAGAATGGCGCCACCATGGACTATGTCTCGCGGGCGGATAACCGCTCCATCCACAGTCAGGTGGCCGTCTTTGATCCAGGCGGAAAGGCGCGAGCGCGAGTGCTCAGCGAATAATTGTGCGGCGACTTGATCGAGGCGTTGGCCGCCCAATTCGGACGGCACCTCTGCGCGAAGTTCAATTTTATCGGACATGCTCAGACTAGGCGTCGGCACAGCCTTTGGTTTCGGCTGCGCGCTTGTGGTTAAATACGGCGTCTTTTGCCCCGTGGCTTACAACGGGGCGTTCATCATAACAGGACGGCCACGCCCAAGACAGCGGCCGTCATAGGGACGCAAGCCGCCATGCAAGTGAAACACCTGCTGCTGATCGCCATCCTCGCATTGACCGCTGCTTGCTCATCGAAGGAAGTCGTCGACGAAAACCTGAGCGAGGTCGAGCTGTACCAGCAGGCGCAGGCCGACCTGGACAACCACAGCTACACCAGCGCCACAGCCAAGCTGAAGGCTCTGGAGTCACGCTATCCATTCGGTCGCTACGCTGATCAGGCTCAACTTGAGCTTATCTACGCTAACTACAAGAACGCCGAGCCCGAAGCTGCCAAGTCCGCCGCCGAGCGTTTCATCCGACTGCACCCGCAACATCCGAACGTGGATTATGCGTACTACCTGAAGGGTTTGACCTCCTTTGACCAGGATGTCGGCCTACTGGCGCGTTTTCTGCCTCTGGACATGACCAAGCGTGACCCGGGTGCCGCTCGAGACTCTTACAACGAGTTCGCGCAACTCACCAGCCGTTACCCGAACAGCCGCTACGCGCCGGATGCCAAGCAGCGCATGATTTACCTGCGCAACCTGCTGGCGGCCTACGAGATCCATGTGGCTGACTACTACCTGACCCGTCAGGCCTATGTAGCCGCTGCCAACCGCGGTCGTTATGTGGTGGAAAACTTCCAGGAAACCCCTTCGGTCGGTGACGGCCTGGCGGTGATGGTCGAGTCCTACCAGCGTCTGCACCTGGACGAACTGGCCAATACCAGCCTGGAAACCCTGAAGCTCAACTACCCGAACCACCCGACGCTGGTGGGCGGTCAGTTCGTACCGCGGGTTGCCGAAGCGGACAACCGTTCGTGGCTGAGCAAAGTGACCCTGGGCCTGATCGAATCCCGTCCGCCGCTGCCGCCGGGCGAAACCCGCGCCAACCAGGATGTGATGAGGCAGTTCCAGGATGCCAAAGACGCGATCCCGGCCGATCTCAAGCCTAAAGATGCAAACGGTGACGCCGTCAAAGAAGAACAACACGAAGCGGAAGGTAACAAGGGCGACCGTTCGTGGTTCAGCCGTATGACCTTCGGCGTGTTCGACTGACGCCAGCGCGGTACCAAAAGGGAGACTTTCGAGTCTCCCTTTTTTATTGCGCTGTGCGCTTGTCTTGTCCTTGGCTAAACTGCCGGATCATTCGTCGAAAAGCTGGTCACCATGGTTCGTTTACTGTTCTGGATCGCTCTGATTGCTGCTGCGGTATGGTTCTGGCGCAAGATCAAGCGCTCAACTTCTGCGACCAATACGCCCAGTGAGCAAAGCGCGCCGCCTATGGTTCGCTGTGCCCACTGCGGTGTGCATTTGCCCCGCGACCGTGCGTTACGTCTTCAACAACAGTGGTATTGCAGCCAGGCGCACCTGGAGCAAGGCCCGGATTCACGTGACCGCTGAAACCTTAAGTCCCGGCGGCAAACAGGCCCGTTGACGTCTTCAGCCTCACATTGGCTGACATCAAACAGATTCATCTGCAGATCGGTACGGGTTCTTTCGACACTTTGATGGACCCGAATCAACGGCCCCAAGAACTAAACAACTTGCGACAAAATGCATTTCGCCACAACGCCAAGGCTCACGAACACGCCGAGGTCCGGCTGAAGTTGTTCATCGAACCCGAAAACGAGCTGCCGACCCTGTAAATACTGGATAACGGCCCCGGTGTGGACGATGAACATCGGGTGCATTTGTTCGAACCCCTCTTCACCACCGATATCCAACGCACTGGCCTGGGTCTCTATCTGTCCCGCGAGCTGTGCGAAAGCAACCAGGCCAGCCTAGACTTCGAATCACGCCAAGGCGGCGATTGCTTTTGCATCACCTTTGCTCACGGACGAAAACAGAGTTGAATATGGGCCCACGGCAAAAAGTCCTGATCGTCGATGACGAGCCGGATATTCGCGAACTCCTGGAAATCACTTTAGGCCGGATGAAGCTCGACACCCAAAGTGCCCGCAATGCCAGCGAAGCTCGTCGCTGGCTGGCTCAGGAACCTTTCGATCTATGCCTGACCGACATGCGTTTGCCCGACGGCACCGGGCTGGAACTGGTGCAGCACATCCAGCAGCGTTACCCGCAGACTCCGGTGGCGATGATCACCGCCTATGGCAGCCTGGAAACGGCGATCAACGCCCTGAAAGCCGGCGCCTTCGACTTTTTGACCAAACCGGTGGACCTGAGCCGCCTGCGGGAGCTGGTGGCAAGCACCCTTCGCCTGCCTGCTGCGGGTAGCCAGTCTCCGTCCATCGACAGCCGTCTGCTCGGCGACTCTTTGCCAATGCGCAGCCTGCGCAAACACATTGATAAACTGGCTCGCAGCAAGGCACCGGTGTACATCAGCGGAGAATCTGGTAGTGGCAAGGAGCTGGTGGCCAGGCTGATTCATGAGCAAGGCCCGCGTGCCAGCCGACCATTCGTGCCAGTCAACTGTGGCGCGATTCCGTCAGAACTGATGGAGAGCGAATTCTTCGGCCATCGCAAAGGCAGCTTCAGCGGCGCAATCGAAGACAAACCCGGGCTGTTTCAGGCAGCCAACGGTGGCACGCTGTTCCTTGACGAAGTGGCCGACCTGCCTTTGGCGATGCAGGTCAAACTGTTGCGGGCGATTCAGGAGAAAGCCATTCGCAGCGTCGGAGGGCAACAGGAAGTCGTGGTCCAGGTGCGCATTTTGTGTGCCACGCATAAGGATCTGGACGCCGAAGTCGCCGCTGAACGCTTTCGTCAGGATCTTTATTATCGGTTGAATGTGATCGAACTGCGGGTGCCGCCACTGCGCGAGCGACGCGACGATATTGAGCCGTTGGCCAGCAACGTCCTCAAGCGACTGGCCGCGGACAGCGGCTTGCCGGCGGCGCAGCTGCACCCGCAAGCCCTGGACGCGCTCAAAAGCTATCGCTTCCCGGGCAATGTGCGCGAACTGGAGAACGTGCTTGAACGTGCGCATACCCTCTGCGAAAACAAACAGATCGAAGCGGGTGACCTGCGTCTGGCAGAAGGCAGTTGCACAGCCGAACCCGGTGAACCGGATCTGGCGCACATCGACAACCTGGAAAACTACCTGGAAAACGTCGAACGCAAATTGATTCTCCAGGCCCTCAAAGAGAACCGCTGGAACCGCACGGCAGCAGCTCGGCGTCTGAATCTGTCGTTTCGTTCGATGCGCTATCGCTTGAAGAAACTAGGGCTGGATTGAGCAGGGACTCTTGCGAGAGCATCCCTCAGGCGATTCATTGTGGTGAAGGAGCTTCCCTCGCCACAATGAATAACCGAACCCAATCCCCGCTAAATGCGCCCTGCCGGGGCATACGGCGCGGGATCAATGACCGGCTCGCGGCCAAGCATCAAGTCGGCGAACAACTGGCAGGAGGCCGGCGCCAGCACCAGGCCATTTCGGTAATGCCCACAGTTGAGCCACAACCCTTCAAACCCCGGAACCTTACCAATATAGGGAATTCCCTCTGGCGAACCCGGCCGCAGCCCCGCCCAATGCCCCACCACTTCGGCATCCACCAACGCTGGAATCAATTCGATGGCCGAGGCCTTCAGGCTTTCCAGGGCGGACTGAGTGGGAGTTTTGTCAAAGCCTTCATGCTCCAGCGTACTGCCGATCAGCACATGGCCGTCACGGCGCGGAATCGCATACCGACCTTTGGCCAGGACCATACTCGAGAGGAAGTCAGACGCGCATTTGTAGAGGATCATCTGACCCTTTACCGGCTCGACCGGTAATTCCAGCCCAAGGCTTTGCAACAACTCACCGCTCCAGGCCCCCGCCGATAGCACCACCTGATCCGCATGAATCTCGCCCGCTGACGTTTGTACGCCGACGACCCTCTCGCCCTGGCGAACAAAACCGCTGACTTCGCATTGCTCATGAATCGTGACATTCGGCAATGCCAGCAACGCGGCCTTGAGCGACTTTACCAATCGCGGATTACGCACGTTGGCCACATCCGCCATGTAGAGCGCCCGCGAGAACCCGGCGCCCAGTACGGGCACTGCATCGTGCGCAACCGAAATATCCACCTTGCTCAGCGGGCGGTTTTCCCTCACGGCCCAGGCCAGTGCCTCGGCCTCATCATCCAGATCAAGCCAGTACAGACCGGTCTTGTGCACCTGCGGATCAATACCGGTCGTTACAAACAGGCGCTCGGCGAGCTGTGGATAAAAATCCTGCGACCAATGGGCCAGCGCAGTGACCGCCGGACTGTAGCGCCACGGGTACAGCGGCGAAACAATCCCGCCGCCAGCCCAGGACGACTCCTGCCCCACATTCGAGCGATCCAGCAGGACCACACTCTGCACTTCAGAAGCCAGATTAAACGCCGTCAGCAGGCCAATAACCCCACCGCCGACAATCACCACTTGCTGTTGCTTGGCCATCTTCTGATCCAACAATAAAAAGACAAAGGGCGCAAAGGACGCCTGAAAAATGGACTCAACGACCCCAGCAATCTTTGGCGGTCAGGCCGCTAGTCGCATTGGTAATGGTTCTGACGCCGGTATTGGTGATCGTGAAATCACCACACTTGTCACTCTCCATCATTGATCCGCTTTTACGTGCCGCTGTCAGCGAGAAGGCCTGATCGGTCAGCGTCGGGGTGATGGTGTAGTAGTCGTTGCCCACGCTAAGACCGGTGGCGTTGGTGTACACATTGTTCTTCGAATAGAACCGCTCCAGATTCTGTGCCTGCTCGGAGAGCAGCCCGGCGATTGCGGTGCGGTGGGTTTTCTTCACGTATTCGGTAATTGCCGGGTAGCCGATGGTCACCACAATCCCGATGATCGCGATTACGATCATTATTTCAATCAGGGTGAAACCTTGGTTGAATCTACGCATGCCTACATCTCACTTACTGTATTTGTCGCCACATGATCCGTCGGCTTGCACCGCCCGGTTTTTCTACCAGCGTGGAAATGCCACCACTGGAATCGTTCACTATCTTGCCGGTCGCGTCGTCGATGATCGCGGTCGGTGTTGGAATACCGCCACTAAAGATCACGCCACTGGACAGTGTATCCATGCTGTCGATCCCCCCATCACCGTTGGTATCGAGTACTGCACAGTTGAGCATCTTACCGCTGAACGCATCCAGTTCGACCAGTTTACCGGCGCCGACGCTGGAACAGAGGTCCGCCGTATCCACGCCCGTACTGGTCAATACTTTGTGCCCCAACACTGGGTTGACCTGGATGCTGTCGAGCAAAGGTGGTGAGTCCGAGGACTCGACGGCGTAAGTCGGCGCCGCCAGGTACAGACTCGACACAGTGGCGCAGAACAACTGCAGCAACCAACGTTGCCAGCTTACGCGGGCCTCAATACTTCGCATAAATACTCTCCAGCACGCTGCGTGAGTTACCCACCCGCCCGACCGCCGTGACCCGATACAGCGTAGCGCAGGTGTTGCCTGGGACATTGACGGCGGTCATTGTCGTGCCGATGTTCTGCACCCCATAAAAGCCGTCACCGGCGGCGATCCAGTTCACCCCTGAGGAGGAATTGAGGCCGGCGGCAGCCACCACCGACGATTCGGCAGGCGGCGCGCACCGAGTTCCCGCGCAAACCGATAGTGAGTAGGCGTTCTGCTGCACGGCGCTTTCACCGATCCGCAATGCGGCTTCGGCCAGTTGAAACGACTGATTGCGCAGAATTACGCTGCCGGCCATTTTTTCTTGCAAGGTCGCGTTCTGCATCGATGAAATGCCGATTAGCGTCAACAGCAAGAGAAACACCAGGCTGACCAGCAGTGCCATGCCGCGCTCGGACCGTGCCGTCATTCGAGGAATACTCATTGGCACCGCGCCCTACAGCAACCGGTTGCGCAAAGCGGCAACCACGTTATAGGTCTGGTTGCGTACGCGGCTGTTCGGGTCCGTCAGGGTCAAGGTCAAGCGCACACTGCGTATACGCGCCGGATCAGAGGGGTTGCTGGTGTAGCTGGAAGCTGCGATATCAGTGGCTGTACTGGCGACCCCGAAGGTCACGCCGAAAGCGCTGACGTTGTTCACCAGCACCTGGCTGGCCTGGGTGCCAATGGCCACCCACAATTGATTGTTGCTGAAGGTGTAGGTCAATCGGCGGATCGGGAACGCCAACCGCCCGGTCGGGGCCGCATGAGCGCCGGAATAGGCCGTTGCGCTGTTTCGACAGTCGGAGATTACAGTCCAGATCGGCGCACCGCCGTTGTTGCCGACGTCGGCGGTCACCAGTGTCAACTTGAGATTGGCATTGTCCCAGCTGATGGGCGTTACCGAGCTGGCAGCGAAGTCCGAGGCCGAGCTCGAATCGGTGATCGCCCCAAGGCAACCGAACATGCCGACCATACGTATTTCCTGGAGCATTTTGCTCAGGACGAAACGCGCATCCTCCTGCATGTTGGCTGAGGCGTTCTGGCTGACGTAGGTGTTTTTCGCCGAAATGAATATCTGCGCAACACCCAGCAGCACGATCAGACTCAACGCCAACGCCACCATCATCTCGATCAGGCCGAAACCTCTGAGCAACCTGTTCACGGCGTCACCGCAGGGTCGGCGGCGACGCGGCTGGTCAGGACAAAACTTCGCTGAGGGGGGCTGCTCTGACCGGGGTTGGCCGCTGTGCCAGCGCGTGAATCGTCCCAGTTGATGGTGATTGTGAACACTCGCTGGTTCACCGTAACGCTCCCGGTCGCCGTCGGCCCGCCAAAATTGATGATGTTGGTAGTGAAGTCGTAGAGGTCCTGATCCCGGGCGACATTCAGGTTGCTCGAGCCGGGAGGCGTGACGCTGTAATCGGCGCCGGAGTTGGCCCGAATGCGGTCCAGCATGTCATAGGCGATAAAACTGGCCTGGCTGGTCATCAGCGAACTGTCAGTGTATTTCAGCGCATTCAACTGAATTGCCGCCGCGCCCAACAACCCTACGCCGAGGATCAATACCGCAACCAATACTTCAATCAGTGTCATGCCGTCCTGTGCACGCGTTCCCGATACCGTCATTCATCGTCCTTGTTTGCGCTTGCGACACATAATTGATGACCACGGCTGTGGCTGGCATCGACAACCTGCGCAGATTGTTGAAATCGATGCTGGATACCCCGAAGGTTAGCGTCAACGTCGCGTCGCTGCTCATGGCTGGCACAACCGGCAATACATTCGCCGGGTTGCCAGTACCGTCGTAAACCGAAAGCTGCGCAGTCCAGACACTGTCATCGGCTATAACTAACCCTACAACCTGGATCATTCATCGACGGGATGTAGGTTGATTTGCCAGGACCCGCGCACGGATCGCGCATGCTCACACCATCTCCATGGAGGGAGACGCTATGCCTCAGAAAGGTTTCAGTCTGATTGAACTGCTCGCAGGACTGGCCATTACCGCCCTCCTCCTGCAACTTGCCAGCCCGCCATTCAAGGGACTGATCGAGTCGATGCACCGAGAGAATGCTGCTCAAACGCTCGTCAGTGGCCTGCGCAATGCCCGTACAGAAGCCATCCTGCGCAACCAGATCATCGTCATCCATGCAGTGGACGACGACTGGAGCCAGGGTTGGCGAATCATTCTGGATATCAGTGGCAAGGGTCATAAGGACAGCGATAACCCGGTGCTGCTTGAGCGCCAGGAAAGCGGGCGGGTGACGATTGTCGGAAATGGACCGGTGAAGAACTATGTTCGTTTCACCGGCTTGGGCGAAGCGTTGCTGTCAGGGTCAGGCGGCGCCTTTCGCGCCGGGACCATGTATGTTTGTGCCACGGACCAAGGTATCAGTCACCATCAAGTGGTGCTGGCCAAGACTGGCCGCATCAGTCTGCGCAGCGATAAGACCGAGCAGAAGCTGTGCGAGGGTGACACCTCACAGCAGCGAGCGAACACGTAGTTCTTTAGGCATGGAGAAGGTGATGTTCTCCTCGCGACCGGCCAGCTCATCGGCACCGGTTGCGCCCCAGGCCTGCAATTGCTGAATCACGCCGCGCACCAGCACTTCCGGTGCTGAAGCGCCGGCGGTGATGCCAATCCGCTCGACGCCATCGAACCAGCTGAGCTGCAGGTCTTCAGCACCGTCGATCAGATAGGCCGGGGTGGCCATGCGCTCGGCCAGTTCGCGCAGGCGGTTGGAGTTGGAGCTGTTCGGACTGCCGACTACCAACACCACATCGCACTCGTCCGCCAGTTGCTTGACCGCGTCCTGACGGTTTTGCGTGGCGTAGCAGATGTCGTCCTTGCGTGGACCGCCAATGGCCGGGAAACGACTGCGCAGTGCGTCGATGACGCGACTGGTGTCATCCATGGACAAGGTGGTCTGGGTCACGAACGCCAGGTTCTCTGGATTGCGCACTTGCAATGCGGCGACGTCTTTTTCATCTTCTACCAGGTAGATCGCCCCGCCACTGCTGCTGTCGTACTGGCCCATGGTGCCTTCGACTTCCGGGTGACCGGCGTGGCCGATAAGGATGCACTCGCGACCGTCGCGGCTGTAACGCGCGACTTCAATGTGAACCTTGGTCACCAACGGACAGGTCGCATCGAAGACTTTCAGGCCACGGCCTGCCGCTTCGGTACGCACTGCCTGGGAAACACCGTGGGCGCTGAAGATCACGATGACGTCGTCCGGCACCTGATCCAGTTCTTCGACGAAGATCGCTCCGCGAGCGCGCAGGTCTTCGACGACAAATTTGTTGTGGACCACTTCGTGGCGCACATAGATTGGCGGTCCGAAGACTTCCAGGGCGCGATTGACGATTTCGATCGCCCGGTCTACACCGGCGCAGAAGCCACGGGGGTTGGCGAGTTTGATTTGCATACTGTGCCTCGTGGCTGTGTGCGCAAGAAGTTAGTTCATTGCAACCGCTTCGCGGTTGTTCGCGCTGCCTTTAAAGCGCTTTGACTTCAATGATCTCGACGTCAAAGGTCAACGTCTTGCCAGCCAGCGGGTGGTTGAAGTCGATGGTCACCTGGGCATCATCGAACGCTTTGACCACACCGGGCAGCTCGGTATTCGCCGCATCATTGAAAATCACCAGCAAGCCTTCGGACAGCTCCATATCCTGGAACTGCGAACGCGGGATGATCTGCACGTTTTGCGGGTTTGGCTGACCGAAAGCGTTTTCCGGCAGGATCTGCAGGTTGCGCTTGTCGCCAGCCTTGAAGCCGAACAACGCCACTTCGAAACCCGGCAGCAGGTTGCCGTCACCGACCTTGAAGGTCGCCGGGGCCTTGTCGAAGGTGCTGTCGACGGTGTCGCCGTTCTCCAGGCGCAATGCGAAATGCAAGGTGACTTCCGTGTTCTGGCCGATGCGTTGCTCAGCCAATAACTGTTCAGTCATGAACGGTTTCTCCAGTCTTTTTACTTTTGAACATATCCAGCGCCAGCATTACCGCACCAACACTGATGGCGCTGTCGGCAAAGTTGAATGCCGGGAAATACCAGCGATTCTGCCAATGCACCAAAATGAAATCGATCACATGGCCCAAGGCAATGCGGTCGTACAGGTTGCCCAGAGCACCGCCAAGAACCAGCGCCAGCGCAATCGCCAGCCAGGTTTCGTTGCGCCCCAGACGCTTGAGCCAGATCACCAGCACCGCACTGACCACGATCGCGATCAAAGCGAACAGCCAGCGTTGCCAGCCGGAGCTATCAGCCAGGAAACTGAACGCTGCACCGGTGTTGTAGGCCAACGTCCAGCTGAAGTAATCCGGGATCACCACAATTTGCTGGTACATCGTCAGCGAGCCTGCGAAGTAGAACTTGCTGGCCTGGTCAATGACCAGTACCAGCACGCTCAACCAGAGCCAGCTCAGCCGTCCGAAACGGCTAGCAGCGTTAGGCATAGTGACGAACCTCGCCAGCACCGCTGATGTTGTCGACGCAGCGACCGCAGATTTCCGGATGCTCGGGATTGATCCCGACGTCCTCGCGGCAATGCCAGCAACGGGCGCACTTGGCGAAAGAGGACTTGACCACTTTCAGCTTGAGGCCAGCCACTTCGGTTTCCACTGCATCGGCCGGCGCTTGCACCAAAGGTGCAACGCTGGCGGTCGAGGTGATCAGGACGAAGCGCAGTTCGTTGCTCAGCCTGGCCAGGTCGGCCGACAGCGACTCCTCGGCGAACAGCGTCACTTCAGCCTGCAGGTTGCCGCCAACGGCCTTGGCCGCACGCTGGTTTTCCAGTTCTTTGTTGACCGCGACCTTGACCGCCATGATCCGCTCCCAGTAGGCGCGGTCCAGCTCGAAGCCTTCCGGCAACTCACTGAGGCCTTCGTACCAGGTGTTGAGCATGACCGATTCGTTACGCTCGCCCGGCAGGTACTGCCACAGCTCGTCGGCGGTGAAGGCCAGAATCGGTGCGATCCAGCGCACCAGCGCTTCGCTGATGTGGAACAACGCGGTCTGGCAGGAGCGCCGGGCCTTGCTGTCCGTGCCAGTGGTGTACTGACGGTCCTTGATGATATCCAGGTAGAAACCGCCCAGCTCCTGCACGCAGAAGTTGTGCACTTTCGAGTAAACGTTCCAGAAACGGTACTCGCCGTAATGCTCTTGCAACTCGCGTTGCAGCAACAATGTGCGATCCACCGCCCAACGGTCCAGCGCAAGCATTTCTTCAGCCGGCAGGATGTCGGTGGCCGGGTTGAAACCGGTCAGGTTCGAGAGCAGGAAACGCGCGGTGTTACGGATCCGCCGGTAGGCGTCCGCACTGCGTTGCAGGATTTGCTCGGAAACCGCGATCTCGCCCGAATAGTCAGTGGATGCTACCCACAGACGCATGATGTCGGCGCCCAGGGTGTCGTTGACCTTCTGCGGCGCGATCACGTTGCCCAAGGACTTGGACATTTTGCGGCCACTCTCGTCGACAGTGAAACCGTGGGTCAGCAACTCGCGGTACGGCGCGTGATTGTCGATGGCACAACCGGTCAACAACGACGAGTGGAACCAGCCGCGGTGCTGGTCAGAGCCTTCCAGGTACAGATCGGCACGCGGACCGCTCTCGTGGCCTATCGAGTGCGAACCACGCAGCACGTGCCAGTGAGTGGTGCCCGAGTCGAACCAGACGTCGAGGGTATCGCTGATCTTGTCGTAAAGCGCTGCTTCGTCACCGAGCAGCTCGGCAGCGTCCATCTTGAACCAGGCTTCGATACCTTCCACTTCGACGCGTTTGGCAACTTCTTCCATCAGCTCGACGGTACGTGGGTGCAATTCACCGCTTTCCTTGTTCAGGAAGAACGGAATCGGCACGCCCCAGTTACGCTGACGGGAGATGCACCAGTCCGGACGGTTGGCAATCATCGAGTGCAGACGCGCCTGGCCCCAGGCCGGAACGAACGTGGTGTCTTCGATGGCCTTGATCGCACGCTTGCGCAGGGTCTCGCCGGTAGCCGGCTGTTTGTCCATGCCGACGAACCACTGCGCGGTAGCGCGGTAGATCAGCGGGGTCTTGTGCCGCCAGCAGTGCATGTAGCTGTGGCTGATGGTTTCGGTGTTCAGCAATGCACCGACTTCAGCGAGTTTGTCGACGATGGCCGGGTTGGCTTTCCAGATGAACTGGCCGCCAAAGAACTCCAGCGAAGGGGCATACACGCCGTTACTCTGCACTGGCGTGAGGATGTCGTCGTTGACCATGCCGTAACGCTTGCAGGTCACGAAGTCGTCTTCACCGTAGGCTGGCGCGGAGTGAACCACGCCGGTGCCTGCGCCCAGTTCGACGTAGTCGGCCAGGTAAACCGGCGACAGACGATCGTAGAACGGGTGACGGAAATTGATCAGTTCCAGTGCCGCGCCTGGAACGGTGGAGATCACCGAACCTTGCAGGTTGTAGCGAGCCAGGCAGGATTCGACCAGCTCTTCAGCCAGCACCAGCAGCTTGTCGCCGACATCGACCAGGGCGTACTCGAACTCCGGGTGAACGTTCAGCGCCTGGTTGGCCGGGATGGTCCACGGGGTAGTGGTCCAGATCACGATCGAGGTTGGCTTGCTCAGGGCAGCAACGCCGAAAGCGGTCGCCAGTTGGGCTTCGTCAACGATCGGGAAGGCTACGTCGATGGTCGAGGACTTTTTGTCCTGATACTCGACTTCCGCTTCAGCCAACGCCGAGCCGCAGTCAAAACACCAGTTCACGGGCTTGAGCCCCTTGAACACGAAACCGCCCTTGACCATTTCCGCCAGCGCACGGATTTCTCCAGCCTCGTTGGCAAAATCCATGGTTTTGTAGGGGTTGGCGAAGTCGCCGAGCACGCCGAGGCGGATGAACTCGGACTTCTGCCCTTCGATCTGCTCGGTGGCGTAGGCACGGCACAGCTCGCGGGTTTCGTCCGCGGACAGGTTCTTGCCGTGAGTCACTTCGATTTTGTGTTCGATCGGCAGGCCATGGCAGTCCCAGCCCGGAACATAAGGCGCGTCGAAACCCGAAAGGGTTTTCGAGCGGATGATCATGTCCTTGAGAATTTTGTTCAGCGCATGACCGATGTGAATAGTGCCGTTGGCGTACGGAGGACCGTCGTGCAGAACGAACTTCGGACGATCCTTACCAATCTCACGCAACTTCTGGTACAGGCCAATGCTGTCCCAGCGCTGCAGAATCTGCGGTTCGCGCTGAGGCAGGCCGGCCTTCATCGGGAAGGCGGTGTCCGGAAGGTTTAACGTGGCTTTATAGTCGGTCATTTAAGGCTCTTCATTAGCGATTGGCGCTAGGTGCGGCATAGGCACGGGCGGCGGCGACATCCGCATTGATCGCCGTCTTAAGCGCCTCCAGAGAGGCAAAACGCTGCTCTTCGCGCAGCTTGTGGTGGAAAACCACCGTCAAACGCCGGTCATACAGATCGCCGGCAAAATCTAAAAGATGGACTTCCAGGTGGGCTTTGCCATCACCTGCAACCGTTGGCCGAACGCCTATATTGGCGACACCGGGCCAGGGTTGACCGTCGATTTCGACACTTACCAGATAAACCCCGGTCAGTGGCACGCGACGGCGTTTGAGTTGCACATTGGCCGTTGGCGTGCCCAATTGGCGCGCCAGCTTCTGCCCATGCAGTATCCGCCCGGCAATCTGGAACGGACGACCGAGCAGACGCTCGGCCAAAGCAAAATCAGCAGCGGCCAAGGCATTGCGTACCTGGGTGCTACTGACACGTATACCGTCCAGTTCAACGGTCTGCGCCGCTTCGACGGTAAAACCCTGAACGATCCCGGCCTGTTGCAGAAAATCGAAATCCCCTGCCCGGTCGCAGCCGAAACGGAAGTCGTCACCGACCTCCAGATGCTGCACTCCAAGGCCATCGACCAGAATAGTATCGACGAACTCGGCGGCGCTGAGCTTGCTCAACCGTTGATTGAAGGCCAGGCACAAGACCCGGTCGACCCCCTCGCAGGCCAGCAGCTGCAGCTTGTCGCGCAATCGCGCCAAGCGGGCTGGAGCCGTGTCTGGCGCGAAAAACTCACGCGGCTGCGGCTCGAAAATCACCACACAGCTGGGTACGCCCAACTCAAGCGCACGCTCACGCAGCCTGGCCAGGATAGCCTGGTGACCACGATGAACACCGTCAAAGTTGCCAATAGTGGCGACACAGCCCCGATGCTGGGGGCGCAAATTGTGGAGGCCTCGAACCAGCTGCATAACACGCTTCTTGCTTATAAAGTGGTCGATTATAACCACACCCGGCGGCCGACGACAGGCAACACCGCAACCCAAAGTGGTCGAACCGATAAAATCGACGTTTGACCCGCGCTTATCCGTGAAAAATCGTTAGTTCAACGCCTTGCGATTGAAATCCCGAAGGCGGAAGCCCATCAGCGCCAGCATGCCGAAGTACGCCACCACGCCCGCCACGACCAACGCCCCCAGACGCAGGAAACGCTCAAGCATTTGCCCCTGATCCCAGGCTGGCATGAACCGCATCGAACCCAGCAATACCGCGGACATTACCGCCACCGCGACCACCAGCTTCAGACCAAACTTCCCCCAGCCCGGTTGCGGCTGAAACATTTTCTTCTTGCGCAGTTGATAAAACAGCAGACCGGCATTGATGCAAGCGCCGACGCTGATGGCCAACGCCAGGCCCGCATGCTTCAGCGGCCCGATAAAGGCAAGGTTGAGCAACTGCGTGACGATCAGCGTGAAGATGGCGATTTTGACCGGCGTACGGATGTTTTGCTGCGCATAAAAACCGGGAGCCAGCACCTTGATCACTATAATCCCGAGCAACCCCACCGAATAGGCGATCAAGGCTCGCTGGGTCATCAACGCGTCAAACGCACTGAAATGGCCATACTGGAACAGCGAAACGGTCAGCGGCTCGGCCAGAATCCCCAGCGCCAGAGAGCACGGCAGCACCAGCATGAAACACAGGCGCAAGCCCCAATCGAGAATCCGCGAGTATTCGTGGCGATCCTTGTTGGCATAGGTCTTGGCCAGCGTCGGCAACAGAATTGTCCCCAGCGCCACACCCAGCACCCCGGACGGCAGCTCCATCAAGCGGTCAGCGTAATACATCCACGACACCGAGCCCGCCACCAGGAACGAGGCGAAGATGGTGTTGATGATCAACGAGATCTGGCTCACCGAAACCCCGAGTATCGCCGGCAGCATCTGCTTCATCACCCGCCAGACGCCAGTATCACGCAGGTTCAGGCGCGGCAACACGAGCATGCCGATCTTCTTGAGGTGCGGCAGCTGGTACAGCAACTGCGCCAGACCGCCGGCCAGGACTGCCCAGCCCAATGCCATGACCGGTGGATCGAAGTACGGTGTCAGGAACACCGCAAAGATGATCATGCTGACGTTGAGCAGGGTCGGCACAAAGGCCGGCACAGAGAAACGGTTCCAGGTATTGAGAATCGCCCCGGCCAGCGAAGACAGGGAGATCAGTAATATATAAGGAAAGGTCACCCGCAGCAGATCGGACGTCAGCGCGAACTTTTCCGGTGTATTGGCGAAACCCGGCGCGGTCGCCCAGATCACCCAGGGCGCAGCAATCATCCCCAGCGCCGTGACCAGCGCCAACACCAGCGTCAGCAAGCCCGAGACGTAGGCAATAAAAGTGCGCGTCGCCTCTTCACCCTGCTGGTTTTTGTATTCAGCCAGAATCGGTACGAATGCCTGGGAAAACGCCCCCTCGGCGAAGATTCGCCGCAGCAGATTGGGCAGTTTAAACGCAATAAAGAACGCATCCGTGGCCATCCCTGCGCCAAATGCGCGCGCGATGATGGTGTCACGCACAAACCCCAGAACCCGGGAAAGCATCGTGATAGAGCTGACGGCGGCCAACGACTTGAGCAGATTCATTGAAAGAGTTTTTGCCTGTAGATAAAGAGCAGGCGAACAAAGCGCCCACATATGCGATACTCCGCGCCGCAACAGCACAGAGCCAAAGCTCGCGAGTTTACAGGTCGCACGCCGGAAAGAAATATCCCGGCGCTCCGCATCTACCACTCAGCGGAACGCATCACCCGCCCTTGACAAGACTTCAACTCATCGGCATGATTCGCGGCCTATTTTGTTTGCTATTTCCTAAAAAGTCTTTCGAGGAGCTCGACGGTGGCCAACACACCTTCCGCCAAAAAACGTGCAAAACAGGCTGAGAAGCGTCGCAGCCACAACGCCAGCCTGCGTTCCATGGTTCGTACCTACATCAAGAATGTAGTTAAAGCCATCGACGCAAAAGACGCTGAAAAAGCGCAAGCTGCTTACGTTCTGGCCGTGCCAGTTATCGACCGTATGGCCGATAAAGGCATCATCCACAAGAACAAAGCTGCTCGCCATAAAGGTCGCCTGAATGGCCACATCAAGGCTCTGAACCTTGCTGCTGCAGCCTAAGCGACACGCTTGTTAAAAAACCGACCCCAGGGTCGGTTTTTTATTGCCTGCGATTTGAGCCTGACAGCCGAGAAATGCAGCGCCCGAGACATCGCCTTCGCACGCAAGCCTCGCCCCCTACGGATCGCACACCCTGCAGGAGCGAGGCTTGCCCGCGATAGCAATCCTCAGATCACTGATGCGCCCAAGGCAGAATCGGAATCGCGGTCACCGCATTCTGCGGACTGCCCTCGATCAGACGGTCGCTGTAGACCAGATAAACCAGGGTATTGCGCTTCTTGTCGAGAAAACGCACCACTTGCATGGTCTTGAACACCAGGGACGTGCGCTCCTTGAACACCTCTTCACCATCCTTGAGCTCACCCTTGAAGCTGATCGGCCCGACCTGACGACAAGCGATGGACGCCTCCGACCGATCCTCAGCCAATCCCAACCCACCCTTCACACCACCCGTCTTGGCGCGCGACAGGTAGCAAGTCACGCCATCGACCTTCGGATCATCGAAAGCCTCGACGACGATACGATCATTCGGCCCGACGAATTTGAACACGGTCGATACCTGTCCGATTTCTTCCGCCGAAGCCAGCAGCGGCATCGCCAACAGCAGCCCCAACAACCCTTTTGCCATGCGCATACGCGTTTTCCTTAAACCAGAATCAGGTTATCGCGGTGAACCAGCTCCGGCTCCGCCATGTAACCCAACAAACCGACAATCGCCTCAGACGATTGACCGATGATTTTTTGCGCCTCAAGCGCACTGTAGTTGGCCAGACCACGAGCGATCTCACGACCATCCGGCGCCACGCACACCACCATCTCACCGCGACGGAAGCTGCCCTGAACCAGCTTCACGCCGACCGGCAGCAAGCTTTTGTTGCCTTGAGACAACGCCGATACCGCCCCTTCGTCCAGCACCAGCGTGCCGCGAGTCTGCAAATGCCCGGCCAGCCATTGCTTGCGTGCCGCCAGCATGCCACGCTCAGGTGACAGCAAGGTGCCGATGCGCTCGCCCGCCTTCAAACGGTCCAGCACCCGCTCCAGACGCCCACCCACGATGATCGTGTGAGCCCCCGAACGCGCCGCCAGACGTGCCGCCCGCAACTTTGTCTGCATGCCGCCACGGCCCAGTGCACCGCCGGTGCCGCCCGCGACCGCGTCCAGCGCCGGATCATCGGCACGCGCCTCGTAAATCAGCTTGGCATCGGGGTTGTTACGCGGATCCGCATCGAACATGCCGTCACGATCCGTGAGAATCACCAGCAGATCAGCCTCGACCAGGTTGGCCACCAGCGCCGCCAGGGTATCGTTGTCTCCAAAACGGATTTCGTCGGTGACCACCGTGTCGTTCTCGTTGATCACCGGAATGACCTTGAGCTCAACCAGCGCGCGCAAGGTACTGCGGGCATTGAGGTAACGCTTGCGGTCGGACAAGTCATCGTGAGTCAGGAGAATTTGCGCTGTGTGCCGGCCATGCTTGGCAAAGCTCGACTCCCAGGCCTGCACCAGCCCCATCTGACCAATGGCGGCAGCGGCCTGCAACTCATGCATCGCACTGGGTCGTGCAGTCCAGCCAAGGCGACTCATACCCGCCGCCACCGCCCCCGAGGACACCAGCACCAGCTCGACACCCGCCTCATGCAACGCGACCATCTGCTCAACCCAGACACCCATTGCCGCGCGATCCAGCCCTTTGCCGTCAGCCGTCAGCAAAGCGCTGCCAATCTTCACGACCCAACGCTGCGCACCTGTCACCTTGCTCCGCATCATCTTCCAACCTTTGCCGGCGAGCGGCGCGACCCAGCGCCACCCATGCGATTATTCGTATTTGCGTTTTACAGACACCAAAACGCCGCTCTAAAGAGCGGCGCCTTGGAAACTGGCTTGCGAGCGATGATAACACCGCACCCCACCAGATAAACCGTCATTGCCGACAAGCCTCACTCCTGCAAGGGCGAGGCTGCCGTAAATGAATCAGTCACGAACGTAAATGATTTCCGGACCATCTTCATCATCCACATCTTCTTCATCCCAGTCATCATCGCCGATGTCGTGGACCGACTTCACACCGCTGCGTCGCAGGGCGCGCTGGTCATCCAGGGCCTGCAACTGGGCACGAGCTTCATCTTCGATGCTCTGATCAAGCTCGGCCAGCTCTTCCCTGTAGACCGGGTCGTTAGCCAGACGATCGGCACGATCCTCCAGATAACGCATGATGTCGCGCGTCAGGCGCTCGGTACCTTCTTTGGCGATGGCCGAGATCACGTAGACCGGACCAGTCCACTCCAGACGATCAACGATCTCCTTGACCCGAGCCTCATGCTCTTCCTCAAGAATCTGGTCGCACTTGTTCAGCACCAACCAGCGATCACGCTCAGCCAGGGACGGGCTGAACTTGGTCAACTCGCTAACGATGACTTCAGCAGCGTCTGGAGCACTGGTTTCATCCAGCGGCGCCATGTCGACGAGGTGCAACAACAGACGGGTACGCGACAAGTGCTTGAGGAAGCGAATCCCCAGGCCCGCACCGTCGGAAGCCCCTTCGATCAGCCCCGGAATGTCGGCAATGACGAAGCTCTTCCAGCGATCGACGCTGACCACACCCAGGTTTGGCACCAGCGTGGTAAACGGATAATCGGCAACTTTCGGCTTGGCTGCCGAAACCGAACGGATAAAGGTACTTTTGCCGGCGTTCGGCAAACCCAGCAGGCCGACGTCAGCCAACACCTTCATTTCCAGCTTGAGATCACGCTGCTCGCCCGGCTTGCCCGGCGTAGTCTGGCGCGGCGCGCGGTTGGTACTGGATTTGAAACGGGTGTTGCCCAGACCGTGCCAGCCGCCATGAGCCACAAGCAGACGCTGGCCGGCCTTGGTCAGGTCGCCAATGACTTCTTGCGTAGCAGAGTCGATGACGGTGGTACCGACCGGAACCCGAAGCACCAGCTCTTCGCCTTTTTTACCGGTGCAGTCAGTGCTGCCGCCGTTGGCGCCACGCTCGGCATCGAAGTGCCGGGTGTAACGATAGTCCACCAGGGTGTTGAGGTTTTCGTCGGCGATCATGAAGACCGAGCCGCCATCACCACCATCACCACCGTTCGGACCACCGTTTTCGATGAATTTTTCCCGACGGAAACTCATGCAACCATTGCCGCCGTCGCCAGCTTTTACTCGAATCGAAACTTCATCAACAAACTTCATAACAAAACGCCTCTCGCCATACGGACGAGCCGAAAAACACTAAGACATAAGACTCTTGCAAAAATGAGCGCAGCGACCTCAATCAACGACCGCACAATCCAGCGCCAGCAGCCCATACAAACAGTTTTGCAAGAGACTCACCCCACAAACGAAAAAGCCCCGTCGCAAGACAGGGCTTTTCCAGCAACTACGCAATTACGCCGCGACGACTTCAGTCTTCGGGACGATGCTCACGTAACGGCGACCGAAGGCGCCCTTAACCTGGAACTTGATCACGCCTTCGATTTTAGCGAAGAGAGTGTGATCCTTACCCATGCCAACACCGTAACCGGCGTGGAATTGGGTGCCGCGCTGACGCACGATGATGTTGCCCGGAATGATAACCTGGCCGCCATACATCTTCACGCCAAGGCGTTTGGCTTCTGAGTCGCGACCGTTACGGGTACTACCACCAGCTTTTTTGTGTGCCATGAGTTCAATTCTCCTAGTGAGGAATTAGGCTGAAATTAAGCCTGAATACCGGTGATTTTGATCTCGGTGTACCACTGGCGGTGGCCCATACGCTTCATGTGGTGCTTACGGCGACGGAACTTGATGATGCGGATTTTATCGTGACGACCTTGGGAGATCACTTCAGCCACAACGGTAGCGCCAGGAACAACTGGAGCACCGATATTCACGTCGTCGCCATTGGCAACCAACAGAACGCGATCAAAAGTAACGGATTCGCCGGTAGCGATTTCCAGTTTTTCGATCTTCAGGTATTCACCTGGGGCGACCTTGTATTGCTTGCCACCAGTAACGATTACTGCATAAGACATGGTATTTCTCCGATAATCCTGCTCACCCAGCTCTTTATAAGAAGAGGTATTGGCTGGCATGGCTGCATGAGGCTGGAACGGCCCAGATGCAATTGCGTAAGGCAGGTGCTGCCCAGGAAGTTCAGGGTGCGCGATTGTACGCAAGCGGGGAAGGCGATGCAAGTGGCTGAGTATAGCGCCTTGACACCTGCGGACCTGAGTCCTAGCATGCCGCGCAACCCTTCTGGAGCACCTGTCGCTGATGCAACCCCAAGCTTTCTACCGCGCGGTGGCGGACGATTTTAGCGCCGTCGACGGCATCATCAAGAAGCAGCTGACTTCCCGAGTGCCGCTGGTATCAAAAATCGGCGATTACATTACCTCGGCCGGCGGTAAACGCCTGCGCCCTTTATTGGTGTTGCTGTGTGGCAAGGCCCTGGGTCGCGAAGGCGATGACATGCGCCTGCTCGCCGCGACCATCGAGTTCCTGCACACCGCCACCCTGCTTCACGACGACGTGGTCGACATGTCAGGCATGCGCCGTGGCCGCTCGACCGCCAATGCCATGTGGGGCAATGCCCCGAGCGTGCTGGTTGGCGACTTCCTGTACTCGCGCTCCTTCGAGATGATGGTCGAACTGGGCTCGATGCCAGTGATGAAGATCCTTTCGCAAGCCACGCGAATCATCGCTGAAGGCGAAGTGTTGCAGTTGTCGAAGGTTCGTGACGCCAGCACCACCGAAGAAACCTACATGGAAGTCATCCGCGGCAAGACCGCAATGCTCTTCGAGGCCTCGACCCACAGTGCCGCAGTCCTGGCCGACGCCACGCCTGAACAGGCTGAAGCGCTGCGCACCTTTGGCGATCACCTTGGCGTGGCCTTCCAACTGGTTGATGACCTGCTGGATTACCGCGGCGATGCCGAAACCCTGGGCAAGAACGTCGGTGACGATCTGGCCGAAGGCAAACCAACCCTGCCGCTGATCTACACCATGCGCGAAGGCACTGCCGAGCAAGCTGCACTGGTACGCCAGGCGATCCAGAAAGGTGGTATCGAGGACCTCGAAAGCATCCGCGCTGCCGTGGAAGCCTCCGGCTCTCTGGACTACACCGCACAACTGGCCCGCGATTACGTGGCGCGCGCCATCACCTGCCTCGAAGCGCTGCCAGCCAGCGAATACCGTGATGCACTGGTCGAGCTGAGCGAGTTCGCAGTCGCCCGCACGCACTAAGACCAAGACCGCCAAGGGTCGCTTCGCGACCCGACGCAGCCGCTGCTACAGCAGCGCGTAACACCGCCCCCCACCCTCCCCACCAAAACCCTATATAATGTGCGCTTTTTAGCCATCCTGAATCCAAGGAGCCTTAGTGAGCACGTTGCCACCCTGCCCGAAATGCAATTCCGAATACACCTATGAAGACGGCGCCCATCTGATCTGCCCGGAATGTGCCCACGAGTGGTCCGCTAGCGGCGAAGCCGAGGCTACGTCCGACGAATCCGTTAAAAAGGACTCGGTCGGCAATGTCCTGCAAGATGGCGACACCATCACCGTGATCAAGGACCTCAAGGTCAAAGGCACGTCACTGGTGGTCAAGGTCGGCACCAAGGTCAAGAACATCCGCCTGTGCGATGGCGACCACGACATCGACTGCAAGATCGACGGCATCGGCCCGATGAAGCTCAAGTCCGAGTTCGTCAGAAAGGTCTGAGCCTGCCGCTTCCATCCCGCGCCTTGTGCGGGATGGCGCTTCACCCTCCCCCTGCAAACACCCCCGCATCAATAGCAAAAGGCCAGTCCTTTTGACTGACAACAATGCCCGCGCAGAAAAAACAGAAACTGCCAATAGGTACTTGCCATTAATTGAATAAGAACTATTCTCATTGGATTCCATTAAAGGAGATGAGAACCATGACTTACTTGATCGATG
Organism: Pseudomonas sp. GW821-FHT02H09; assembly: GCF_059421425.1. NCBI lineage: Bacteria > Pseudomonadati > Pseudomonadota > Gammaproteobacteria > Pseudomonadales > Pseudomonadaceae > Pseudomonas > Pseudomonas sp. GW821-FHT02H09. Next base: position 217,447 of record NZ_JBWKVA010000007.1, on the reverse strand, counting down.
CCTGGCTGGACCGCCCACACCCTTACCTCAGGATCCTGCATCGGGAAACCGGGGAAGTCTGTGCGGTATTGGAAGAAGAAGCATTGAATGAGCTGCAGGATCAAGGCGACCTGGACGTCAACGGCCTGAGTTCCAGCGAACCCGTGGTGCTCAAGGAGTTGGTGCGCAACCTGTTTCTGTTCTGCTACGCGCGGGCACTGCGCCCTGTGAATGATCTGAACACAAAGTTCCAGATATGACTGACGCAAAACCTGTAGGAGCCGAGCTTGCTCGCGATGCGCATAACCCGGTTTAACCATGAAACCGTATCGATGCCATCGAAAGCAAGCTCGGCTCCTACTTTCAGGTCTTACAGTACGTCGAGCAGCTCGACGTCGAATACCAGTACGCTGTGCGGCGGAATGCTACCAACGCCTTGCGCGCCGTAAGCCAACTCGCTCGGCACGTACAGACGCCATTTGCTACCGGCGTTCATCAGTTGCAGGGCTTCGGTCCAGCCAGCGATCACGCCGCCGACCGGGAATTCTGCAGGCTGACCGCGATCGTAGGAGCTGTCAAACACAGTGCCGTCGATCAGAGTGCCGTGGTAGTGAGTACGCACGCTGTCTTCACGGGATGGCTTGGCGCCAGCACCGGCAGTCAGTACTTCGAATTGCAGACCGGAAGCCAGAGTGGTGATGCCGTCACGCTTGGCGTTTTCAGCCAGGAATTCCAGACCAGCACCAGCAGCCGCTTCAGCCTTGGCTGCCGCTTCGGCTTGCATGATTTCACGGATAACCTTGAAGCTGGCGGACATTTCTTCCTGGCCAACACGGCTGTCCTTGCCGGCGAAGGCATCGGTCAGACCTGCCAGGATCGCGTCCAGGCTAACGCCCGGTGGCGGGTTGTCACGCAGTTGGTCGCCCAGCTGACGGCCAATACCGTAGCTGACGCGGGTTTCGTCGGTGGACAGATTTACTTCGGACATAACGCTGCTCCGCTGTGCGGACGGCTCTGGAAATTGCCGTGCGTGCACAGCGCATTCCGGGGCGCCCGGAACCAAAAGGGCGAGCAGACTAGCACACAAGTCGGCCCCGTGATGAACGCGCGTCCGAGCTGTCAGGCAGAATGGATAGCGATCGGCACCCGCAAGCTTTCCTCGGTGCTGCCCGACATCCCACACATTTCATCGTGAACCGAGGTGTGAATCAGATTGAACGGCAGCTTCGGAAAGGCATGGAGGACTTCGCGCGCGTGTTCAACCGAACGCAGATGAAGCATCTGGCCATGAGTGTCGCTCAACGGATAGGCCGCGCCATGTATGCGCGCTTCTATCAAATAAATCCCGCCTTCGAGCGAGATCAGGTTCAGCTCGTCAACCTTCCCGGCGATCGCATAAGCATTCAACTCTTGCAGGTTCATGACCGCACCTCGCGCAACTTAAACTTGGCCCAGGACAGTTACAGGCATATGCCTCGCCGCACAAAAGCACAAGCCAGAAACGCCACCGCCCGTCCGTTTCGCAACGGCCGGGCGGCTCACAACTTCGCTCAGAGCAATCAGTGCTTGGTCAACTTGTCCAGGTAACCCATGGCGAAGGCTGAGATCACGAAGGTCATGTGAATGATCACGTACCACTTCAGATGCTCAGGATCGACATTCTTCGCATCCATGAATATGCGCAGCAGGTGAATCGAGGAAATCGCCACGATCGAGGCAGCCACCTTCATTTTCAATGAAGAGGAGTCCATCGTGCCAAGCCAGTTGAGCTTTTCCTTTTCTTCATCGATGTCGAGCTGGGAGACGAAGTTTTCGTAACCGGAAATCATCACCATCACCAGCAAGCCACCGACCAGCGCCATGTCGATTAACGACAACAACACCAGAATCAGATCCGACTCGGCCATTGAGAACACGTCGGGGATAACGTGCGAGACTTCCTGGAAGAATTTCAGGGCCAGGGCCAGCAAGCCAAGGGACAGACCGAAGTAGATAGGCGCCAGCAACCAGCGCGAGGCGTACATTGTATTCTCGATAAAGCGTTCCATTAAATCTCACATCAGGTCTGAAAATGGCGGCAAGTATATCAGCCGGTCAAAAACCCATAAACCGCAGAGAAATCCATGACCTGCGCGTCTGCCAAGGTGTTTTTCTGCTAGTGTCGAAGACATTCACGCAGCTCACTGACGTCGGACAGGAAGACTGAACAATGGATTTGCGATTCCCTTTAGCGAGTGTTGGCCTGTGCATCGCACTGCTGATCTGCGGCGGCTGCTCACCCAGCGATGGGAAGTCGCAGACCAGTCTCGAAGACAAGACCGCGCAGTTCGAGAAGTCTCTGGATGCTATCGAGGATCCGAAACTCAAGGACGCCGTGGCCAATCTCGGCGGCTCTTTACTGTTGTTTGAGCGCGCCCAACTCAAACTCAAGAGCAAGCCGATCGAAACCGAGTACGGTGAAGATGCCATGGCCTTGCTCAAACACTATCCAAGCCCGCAAGCCTTCGTCGACACCTACATCAACGGTCTGTTCGTACTGCGTAAATCGTCCGACTCCGACTACCTGACCGACCTGCAGCCGGTGTTCCCGTTCAACTTCAGCATGGCAGCAGAGTTCCCGTTTCCTCACGGTCTGGAATGGCAGTCGGTAACGTTAAGCAACAAAAAAGTCGTTCCCTTCCAGCCCGAATGGTCGGAAACCGATCCCGGCATTCAGTTCAGTCCTTCGAGCTCCAACCTGACCAACCCCGATGATCTGACGGTAACCTACCCCTACATCGAAGGCCTGGAAGTCGAAAACAAAAATCAGCCTCAACCGGTGACACTACAGGGCAAGGTGGAAGTCATCGCGCCGCGCAAGGTATTCACCTTTGACCTGACAAAAAAGGACGTGGGTAAAAAGCGCACCGATGAAAACATCACCGTCACGCTGTTGACCCTGGGAAAGAACTACGCGGAAATCGAACTGAGTAACAGCGCATCGCTGGCACCTGAGGTCAGTGCAACTCCGCTCAACCCGCTGATTGTTCAGGCCAAAGACACGACCGGGCAATTCCTCACGCGCTCGGGCTCGATCAACGAGAACGCCAGACAAGTCGCTTTCTATGAAAAACAATTGGCCGAAATGCAGAAGCAGAAGGCCTGGAGCGAGACCTTCCAGAAACAGCTTGAGGATGAACAGCGCACATTTGAATACCAGCAGACCAGCCATTACACCAAGGTCTACTTCAACGGCGCGATCGAGAACCTGGAAGTCAGCGTGCTCGACTTCTCGGGCGCCACGGTCACACGCAAGGATCTGCAGTTACCGGTGCGTCGGTTCGACAGGAACACCACCGAGAGAACCATCCAGAGCCTCTCACTGCCCGTGGTGGTGTATGACGACCAGGCAGCGACCTGGCTGAAGGACGCGACCCTCGACGAGGACAAACTGAAGAAAAGCATCACCATCAGCCAATCCGTCGAAGACCCCAGTGCCGCGCGCATCGAATTCGATCATCCGAAAACCTTCAATGATGAGCTACTGGGCTCCTCTTTCAGTGCCGGCGACACACCCGTGACCTTCTTCACTCAAGACGAGAACGGCAAACGCGCAGGCCCCATAGAGCTGCCACCTGAAGCCTTCCAGGTCGATCCGCTACGCGCCACGATCACCTACGACCTGAATCTGTTTCCGGAAACACCGACCTACGCCATCGGTTCTGTGCCATTTTTTCTCGCCAGCATCAAAAAAAACACCCTCGCAGCAGGCCAGCTGCCTAAAGGTCTCGAGCTCAAGGGCAATGCCTTGATTGTCGACCAGAAGTTGTTCCCGTCGCAGGACTGGCGCTTTTACGCCAAGGACGACAGCGGTAATTACTTGAAGGAAATTCTTGCGGTCAGTCATAGCGCGACCGCCGACGGGCCGGCGTTATCGGATGTGCATTACTTCTACGGCCAGCCGACCCATCTGGAGACCTACCAGCGCACCGAACTGAACACTGTCGAATATGGCTTCGAGGTCAAACTCGACAAAGCGGAAACAGAAAACCCTGTCGAGTAAGCGTTTCAGTGTCCAGGATGCATTCAAAAGTCGCCCGAGGGGCGACAGCGCCCGCCGTTGATTTCCCGCAACTGCGCCTGTAGGTGCAGGCACCAGATTTGCGGATCATCGGCCAGTTCGTAGCCGTGTAACGTCAGGCTTTCAACGATGGTTTCAAGGATCGATTCGGCCACAAAAGGCCCATGAAACGGGCCTTGAGCCTTGATGGCGGAAGGTTGTTCTCCAGCCATTCCGGCGGCGAAGAGTAAGGTCCACATACCTGTATCCCCTGCAAGCGGGCGAATGCTGCATTCGATACGGGTAACCAGGCCAAGGCATTGGCGGGTAAGGCTGAGGTTGCGCGACATAGCGGCGACCCTCGGTAGATCCGGTATTCAGCCTCCACAGGAAGGCTGTCTCGATCCAGTGATTACTGTCGATATCCTTGCCCTGAGAATAGAGGAAAAGTCTGGACTGCATGGTCTGCGAAGACCAGCGGCACCAAATGGTCATTTTTCGAACATTGACGTCAGTTTTGTGGCGAAGAGGCTCTCCCCCTCGCCACCGGTCAGCCTCAGAGAGGTTTGGCCGCTGCCAGCGCCTCTTGAATTGCCTCTTTTTCCGCTTCTTTTTCTGCTTCTTTGAGGTCTTCATCGCTGACCATTTCGGCGATCACTCGCAGACGCTCAACCACCCGCGCGTTGACGCTACCCTCGGGGAATTGCCCCTCTGCATCCGGCTCGCCGGCAGGTTCACCGACCAGCAGACTCAGTGCTTCATCAGCCTGGCGCACCGCGTAGACGTGGAACTGCCCGGCCCGCACCGCCGAAAGCACGCGCTCATCGAGCATCAAGGTCGCGACGTTGGCCTGCGGGATGATCGCGCCCTGCTCACCCGTCAAACCGCGGGCTTCGCAGAGACGGAAGAAACCTTCGATCTTCTCGTTGACCCCACCGACCGCTTGAACCTCACCGAACTGGTTGATCGACCCGGTGATTGCAAAGCACTGCTTGAGCGGCGTTTTCGACAGCGCCGAAATCAAGGTGCAGGCTTCGCCCAAAGAGGCGCTGTCACCGTCGACATAGCCGTAGGATTGCTCCAGGGCGATACTCGCGGAGATCGCCAACGGGAACTCCTGGGCGTAGCGGCTACCCAGATACCCGGTAAGGATCATCACGCCCTTGGAGTGGATCGGCTGCCCAAGGTTGACCTCACGCTCGATGTCGACAATACCGCTGCCGCCCGGGTAGACCGTGGCGGAAATCCGCGCCGGTATACCGAACGCCGAGTCACCGACTTCGAGCACCGTCAGACCGTTGCACTTGCCCACCGCCGCGCCCGCGGTGTCGATCAGGATGATCCCCGCCAGCATGTCGTCGAGAATCCGCGCAGAAACGCGTCCAGTGCGGGTCGCCTTGGCTTTCAAGGCACGTTCGATGTGCCCGGCATCGGTCATCTTGTCGCCGGCCAGATGACGGATGAAATCCGCTTCGCTGACCAGCTGGAACAGATCACCGATACGTGCTGACAACCGCCCCTGATGCTCGGCCAGGCGTGCGCTGTAGGTCGCCAGGCGCGCCACGGCATCAGCGGTCAGCGGCGCCATGCCTTCTTCCGAGGTACGGGTTTTCAGCAACTGAGCGAACTGCTCGAGGCTTTCATCGACCATCGGGATGTCTTCGTCGAAGTCCACCAGCACCCGGAACATTTCCTGGAAATCCGAATCCAGGTCTTGCAGCGCGTAGTAAAGCTGCCTCGCACCAATGATGACGACCTTGACCTGTAACGGAATAACCTGAGGTGCCAGCGTTACCGTTGCCAGCCGCCCCAGCTCGCCCAGCGGTGATTCCATTTTCAGTTTGCGCGACTGCAACGCGCGCTTCAGCGCATCCCAAACGAACGGCTCGCTGAGCATTTTCTCGGCTTCGAGGATCAGGAAACCACCGTTGGCCCGATGCAAAGCCCCCGGGCGCAATTGTCGATAGGTGGTGTAGAGCGCGCCCTGATCGGTGCCGTATTCGATACGGCCAAACAGGTTGTCGTAGGTCGGGTGCGGCTCGAATACCACTGGCGCACCGCCGCTGGCGTGGTGCCCGACAACAAGGCTGGGGCCGTACTGTTCTTCCAGAAGCTTGCGGGCCACCGCATCGGTCTTGCTGTCGTCGACCAATTGCTCGACCACGGTTTTCAGCAGGTAAACCTGCATGGCTTGCAGATAACCGCACACCGCGGCGTTTTCCGCGTATTTTTCCGAAAGAGGCGCCAACAGCGGCTGCAAGGCCAGGGTGATGGTTTCTTCGTTGAGGTGGCGCATCTGGTTGCTGGATTCACGCTTCCATTGCGGCAGACTCGCCAGCTCTTCGTTGAGGCGTTCTTCCAGTACGGCGATATCGGTGTGGAAACGCTCGCGCTCGGCTTCCGGCAGTTGCGCGAACTCGGCCTCGTCCAGCGCCTTGCCTTCGCTCATCGGGGTGAAGGCGATGTTGGTGCTGTCGCGATAAAGGGCGACTTCCTTTTCCAGGGCCAGGCGCTCGATCACATCCAGTGCGCGGTCGTAGCGCTGGTTGAACGCGCGGTCGATGGCGCTTTTCTTTTGCTGGTAGGAAGGGTGCTCGAACACTGCCGGGAAGGTCGCCAGCAGGTTATCGATCAGACCATTGATATCGGTAATGAAAGCACCGGCCGCGCCCGAGGGCAGCTCCAGCGCACGTGGCTCGCGCGGCTCATCGAAATTGTTGACGTAGACCCAGTCCGCCGGGGTTTGCAGACGTTTGCCTTCGGCTTTGAGGTAGCGTTTGACGAATGAAAACCGGCCAGTGCCGGGCTCTCCCATGACAAACACGTTGTAACCGGGGCGCGGCATGGCCACGCCGAACTGCAACGCTTCGACCGCACGCTCCTGGCCTAGCACACCGCGAAAAGGCTCCAGATCATTGGTTGTAGAGAAGCTGAACTGTTCAGCGGAAAACGGACGTGTCAGCGCTTCGGGCGCTAGACGCAAGCTGGCAGCAACAGGATCAGGCATCGGGCTTCCTTACATCAGGCGGGGCAGATAACGGCATTCTGGCGCCGGGTGTACCCGGCTGGCAAGGCACGCTGTAGACGAAAGCATAGACAAGTAACAAACCCAAGGCGGGCCGTGGTAAATGGCTCTTTTGAGGAATGTTTTGCAAAAAATCACGGAACCCCTGGTTCGTGCCTAAACTCCAGGCTGCGCGGCTGGACTAATAACCGGCCCAACTGGCACCGGCACGGGCCAGACCCCCTTGTCCAAAAGAGAACAAAGCTATGAAACGGATTCTTCTCGGTACTCTCTTCACCGTTGTATCTCTCAATGCAATGGCCCAGGCGCCAGGCGGTCCGGACTGCGGCTGGGGCAATATGCTGTTCAAAGGTCAGCGTGGCACCCCGGCCCACTTCCTGGCATCTACCACCAACGGCACTTCTGGCAACGCAACTTTCGGAATGACTTCCGGCACCAACGGCTGCGCGACCAACGCTGAGCTGACCTACGGTGGCAAGTCCTGGATTGCCATGAATGGCATGATGAACGAGCTGTCCGAAGACATGGCCAAGGGTCAGGGCGAAGCGCTGACGACCTACGCGGTGGTGCTTGGTGTGGCGCCTGAAGACCGCGCGCATTTCGCTGCTGTCACCCATGAGCACTTCCAGCAAATCTTCAACAAAGCCGATGTGACCGCCGAGGATGTGCACACCAATACCCTGGCCGTACTTAAAGGCGATGCTCGTCTGGCCAAATATGCTACCCCGGCATAAGCTCGACCCTCCCGCTCCTTTGAAGGGGCGGGATTTGTTTTTTGGACCTGTCCCGCCTTGGGTCTTTCTTATCGAATTCTAAGTTGCCCACCATGCTCAAACGCCTTGCCTGCTTGGCGCTCTGTGTCTGCGTCCCGCTGTCCGCCGCGCCTCATATCGACAATCAACGTTTGCAGCAATTGGCCAAGACCCCCTTCTGGATTGCCCTGGGTCACTATGAAACCGCCAAGCTCGGCGGCTGGCGCAGCTATGTCAGCGATCCGAAGTTTTTCCTCGCCACCGATGGCGCCCATCATCCCGACGCCGAGCTGAACGCGACCCTGCAAGCGTTGTACGCCCCGGCCAGCGCCGGCGAAAAACACGCGCAATGCGTTTACCCGGCGCGAACCCGATGGTTGAAAGCGCAGCTGAACCTGACTGATTTACCGGCCGTGGACTGCTCCGAATTCAAGCAGTGGTTCAAGGACGTCGCGCCACACAGCGCGGTGATGATTTTCCCGGCGGCTTATTTGAACAGCCCCTCGTCGATGTTCGGTCACACCTTACTGCGAATCGACCAGGCCGACGTACAACGCGATCACACTGCCCTGCTCAGCTACGCGATCAACTTCGGCGCCTATATCGAAGGCTCGGACAACAGCATCCTTTACGCCTGGAAAGGCCTGATGGGCGGCTATCCCGGCCTGTTCGCACTGGTGCCCTACCAGGAAAAACTCTCGGAATACCGCAGCCTGGAAAACCGCGACCTGTGGGAATACCAGCTGAACCTGACCCAGGAAGAAACCGAGCGCATGGTCGAGCATATCTGGGAACTCAAGCAGATCCGGTTCGACTACTTCTTCTTCGACGAAAACTGCTCCTACCGCTTGCTGGAACTGCTGCAAGTGGCGCGACCGAGCCTGAAGCTGACCGAACAATTCCCGCTGACCGCTATCCCCACCGACACCGTGAAAGCCGTGAAGGAAGCCGCACTGGTGGAGAAGATCGACTTTCGACCGTCCCGCGAACGCGAGCTCCTGAGCCGTGCTGAACCATTGACCGGCGAAGAACAGGCTTGGGTGCTGAAAGTCAGTGCCGACCAACAGTATTTGCAGGATCCGGTTTTCAAGGCTCAACCACGGCCCCGTCAGGCTCTGATCATCGACGCCGCCTACCGTCTTGAACGCTACCGCGCCAACGGCCTGGAGCGCGATCCACAGCGCTCGCAACGCAGTTTCGAGCTATTGCGGGCGATCAGTCAGAATCCCGCGCCGCAGCTTTCGATCGAACGCCCTGGCCTACCCGAGAACGGTCACCAATCGCGCACCTGGCAAGCCGGTATCGGCACCCGGGGCGACAGAGCCTTTGGCGAATATGGCCTGCGCATGGCCTATCACGACCTCAACGACAATGCCGAAAGCTTCCCCCTTGGTGCACAGATCGAAATCCTCCAGATGAAGCTGCGCCAGTACGAAGGCAATAAATGGCAGTTGCAGCAACTGGACCTGGCGACCATCCGCTCGCTAACCCCGCGTAACGAGTTGCTGCAACCCTTGTCCTGGCAAGTCATGGGCGGTCTGGAGCGCGTGCCGGGCAAGCATGACGATGAAACACTGGTGAGCCACGTCAATGGTGGCGCCGGCGGCACCTGGCGGCTCAGCGACAAGATGCTCGGATTTGCCCTCGGCACCGTGCGCATTGAGCACAACGCCGACTTCGCCGGCTTCATCGCCCCGGCAGCCGGTTTCAACACCGGCCTGCTCTGGCGAAACCCGCTGGGTAATCTCAGCCTGGAAGCCAAAGGCGATTACTTCACCAATGACGAAGTACGCCGCAGCCTGAGTCTGAATCAACAGTGGGAGCTGTCGCGCAACCTCAGCTTGCGGCTCAGCGCGCAGCGCGAGTTCAGCCACTTGGCATCCCCCGAGAACGAGGTGATGCTTGAAGTGAAGTGGTATCACTACTGACCCATCCCATGCCCCCTGTAGGAGCTGAGCTTGCTCGCGATGGTATCGCCGCGGTCATTCAGCTACATCTAGTAGGTGTTCGCATCGCCAGCAAGCTGTGCTCCTGCAGGAGATCGAGGTGCCAACGGTTTATAACGGCACAAGCTTATCGCTTACAGCAGGTCGCTTTCGGACAATCGACGAAACTAAAAGACTGCGATCATGGCCCAAACTCCATCAAGGGAGAAATGCCATGAGCCGCGCCTTCGTCAATGAAGATCGTGCCGCCGCGCAAGCCGACCAACCGGTAGAACGGCAGGTCAGCGCGCAGCCCAATTACGTCACCCCCGCAGGCCTGGCTCAGCTCCAGGCCAAAGTCGCAGCACTGCAGGCGCAGCGCAATGAGCAATCGATGCTAGGTGAGGGAGCTGACAAGCAACGCCAGGCCGATATAGAACGCGACCTGCGTTACTTCAATCAACGCCTGCAAAGCGCTCAGGTAGTCGCACCGGCAATTTCAACCGAGAAAGTGCAGATTGGCAGTTGGGTGACCTTTGCCGACGAACACAACGTGGAACAACGCGTGCAATTGGTCGGCGAAGACCAGGCCGATGCCGCCCATGGCCTGATCAATTGGGGCTCACCGCTGGGTCGCGCGCTGCTTGGCGCCAGGCCCGGTGATGAAGTGCAGTGGAAGCGACCGGCCGGCGATCAGTTGATTGAGATCATCCGCATCGAACCGGACTAGTGGCCTGTACGGTTAGTTCGTTAGTTCAAATTCGGATGCCGGAAGTCCCTGGCCAAGGCGCTGTGACGAGTCATAGCCCGCTATGGCGAGGAACAGCAACGCAGGATAGGGGCTTGTGGCGCCGAAGTTGACAAACAGAACCAACCACACAGGTCACTAGACGCCTGGATGAAGTTTTCTCTGTGGCAAGCGGGCCTGCCACAGGTTGATGTGCTCAGCTCGAAAAAAACGGAGCCCGAAGGCTCCGTTCTTTGTCCACCGACCTTATCAGGCCAGTTTCTTGTGGCGTACCCGGTGTGGCTGGGCGGCCGCTTCGCCGAGGCGCTTTTTACGATCGGCTTCGTACTCGGTGTAGTTACCTTCGAAGAACACCGCTTGCGAGTCGTCTTCGTACGCCAGGATGTGAGTGGCCACGCGGTCAAGGAACCACCGATCGTGAGAGATCACAATGGCAGCGCCCGGGAAGTCGAGCAAGGCTTCTTCCAGGGAGCGCAAGGTTTCAACGTCGAGGTCGTTGGACGGTTCGTCGAGCAACAGGACGTTCGCCCCCTCTTTCAGGGTCAGCGCCAGGTGCAAGCGACCACGCTCACCACCAGACAGGTCCTTGACGAACTTCTGCTGATCGCCGCCCTTGAAGTTGAAACGGCCAACGTAGGTGCGCGACGGGATTTCGTAGCTGCCGATACGAATCTGATCGGAGCCATCGGAAATCGCCTGGAATACCGATTTGCTGCCGTCCAGGTCCTCGCGGCTCTGATCCACGCAAGCCAGTTGCACGGTCTCACCGACTTCAATAGTGCCGGAGTCCGGTGTTTCCTTGCCCATCAGCATGCGGAACAGGGTCGATTTACCGGCACCGTTACCACCGATCACGCCGACGATCGCGCCTTTAGGCATGGAGAACGACAGGTTGTCGATCAGCACCCGATCGCCGTAACCCTTGGAAACGTTCTTGAATTCGATGACCTTGTCGCCCAGGCGCGGACCGGCCGGGATGTAGATCTCGTTGGTTTCGCTGCGCTTCTGGAATTCCTGCGATTGCATTTCTTCGAAGCGTTGCAGGCGAGCCTTGGATTTCGACTGACGGGCCTTGGCGCCCTGGCGTACCCATTCCAGCTCGTCTTTCATGGCCTTTTCGTGGGCCGACTGCTGCTTGGATTCCTGGGCCAGACGATTGGACTTGGCTTCCAGCCAGCCCGAATAGTTGCCCTCGTAAGGAATACCGGCGCCGCGGTCGAGCTCTAGAATCCAGCCAGCGACGTTGTCCAGGAAGTACCGGTCGTGCGTGATCGCAACCACGGTGCCTGGGAAGTCGTGGAGGAAATGCTCCAGCCAGGCCACAGAATCTGCGTCCAGGTGGTTGGTTGGTTCGTCGAGCAGCAGCATATCCGGAGCGGACAGCAGCAGTCGGCACAGCGCCACACGACGCTTTTCACCACCGGACAGATATTCGATCTTCGCATCCCAGGCCGGCAGACGCAGCGCATCGGCGGCGACTTCCAGTTGGCGATCAAGGTTATGACCATCGCCCGCTTGCAGGATGGCTTCGAGCTTGGCTTGTTCGGCGGCCAGCTTGTCGAAATCGGCATCCGGATCCGCGTATTCGGCATAGACCTGATCCAGACGCGCCTGAGCGTCCTTGATCACGCTGACAGCTTCCTCAACCACTTCACGCACAGTCTTGGTCGGATCCAGCTGCGGTTCTTGCGGCAAGTAACCAACGTTCAGCTCGGGCATTGGCCGCGCTTCGCCGTCGAATTCGGTGTCGACGCCTGCCATGATTTTCAACAGGGTGGACTTGCCCGAACCGTTGAGGCCGAGCACGCCGATCTTGGCGCCGGGGAAAAACGACAGAGAAATGTTTTTCAGAATTTCCCGCTTCGGCGGAACAACTTTGCTCAGCCGATGCATGGTGAAGACGTATTGAGCCATGGAGAACCTAGCGTCAGTGACTGATGAATAAAGCGCGAGCGAAGCTCGAGCCAGGCCATGCGCGGTGCCAGCAATTGATCGCAATCAATACCTGCGCGCGGAAAAAGCCTGAGTGTAGGAGCTGGAACGCCCCCGCGTAACCGGCAAAGCTACCTTAATGAAGGATTTCAGTCCAGCCAGCGAAGGCTGGCACTTTGCCACAACTCAAGGCATGCTAGCCGCCCTCCGGGCGTCCGGCTTATAGTGCACGTCGCGCCAGTCCAGCCAATCCGCAGGATCACAGTTTGTCCAACGTCACTCTGCCATCTTCCGCGCGCGCATCAAACTCTGCGCCCGGCTCGACCCTGCGCGGCACGCTCAAAGGCGCGTTGGCGACGCTGGTATTGCTGCTGCTCGCCCTGCTGTTCTGGCAGTTGCTCGATCAGCTCAAGCAAACCCAAAAGCACCAGCTTCAATACACCATCGATTACACCGCTGATCTGGCTGATCATGTCAGCCTGAACATGGCGTTGAATGCGCAAATTGCTCTTAACCTGCTACCGCTCGTCGAACAACCGCAGCACATCGACCAACAGCAGGCGCTGCTGAAAAAACTGCAGCTATCACTCCCGGATCTGCGCAGCGTGGCATTGCTGGGGCCGACCGGCGAAGTGCTCAGTGACAGCGCGACGGACAGCCACGACTATGCCTCGCTCGCCGATCTGGTCAAACGCAGCCGTTCCCAGCGCTACTTCTATAGCAACGCAGCCGATGGTTCGGTAGTGCAACTATTGCTGCCCTCATCCAGTGGTGCGACAAACGGTTATTGGGTGTTGCGACTGGCGCCGACATTTTTCCAGTCCCTGACCAAGCAGGCCGATCAACCGGCGCCGCCGATGTGGGTGGTGCAAAACCAGCTCAGTCATCAAATCATCAGTCGCGAGGCTAGCCTTTCGACCGCCAAAACAGATGTATTGACCCCGGATGATCTGACCAACAGCGTCCTGGTCGCGCCCTTGAGCAAAAGCGACTGGCAACTGCGCGGTCTATTCGATAAGCAAGCAGCGCTCAATGAACTGTTGCCTGCCTTCATCGGCAAATGCCTGCTGGGGCTGGCCTTCTCCCTTCTGCCGGTGATCACACTGCTGAACATGCGTCGCCGACAGCGACAATCGAATGAAGGGCGTCGCCGTTATCAGGACATTTTTGACGGCACTGGTGTTGCCCTGTGTGTGCTCGACCTTTCCGGTCTCCAGGCGTTTTTCGACAAAATTCAACTGCAGACCAGCGAACAGCTGTACCTCTGGCTGGAAAACAATCCCGAGCAACGCCAGAAACTGCTGCAAGAATTGCGCATCACCGAAGTCAACCAGGTTGCCTTGCAACTGCTCAAGGTCGAGTCCTGCGAGCAAGCCTGGAAATTCTTGATCGACGGCAGCCCGCTGGACAACAAGGCCATCGGTAACCTGTTGCTCGAGGCTGTACTCAACCAGCAGAAGCAGCTGGAGCAGGAAATCAAGCTCAAGGATGCCCAGGGTCATGACCAGCATCTGTGGCTGGTACTGCGCCTGCCGCAAGAGCAGCACGACTACCGGGCGGTGATTCTCAGTATCAGCGACATCACCAGCCGCAAGCTCGTCGAATTGTCCCTGCTGGAGCGTGAGGGCTTCTGGTCCGACGTCGTGCGCACCGTGCCTGATCATTTGTATGTGCAGGATGTGATCAGCCAACGCATGATCTACAGCAACCACCATCTGGGCCAGACGCTGGGCTACAACAAGACCGAGCTGCATCAGATGGGCGAGTATTTCTGGGAAATCCTGTTACACCCCGAAGACGCCGATCACTATCACCGTTTGCGTCAGGATCAGCGGCAAGCCGGTTACGCGCAATTAATGCAATGCCAACTGCGCTTCCGCCACCGCAACAATCAATGGCGCCGTTTCGATATCCGCGAACAGGCGCTCGCCCGCGACAAGCACGATCAGGTCACGCGCATCATCGGCGTGGCCAAGGACATCACCGACCAGATCGAAGCCAGCGAATCCCTGCGCGACAGTGAGCAGCGCTACCGCATGCTCGCTGAAAGCATCAGCGACGTGATTTTCTCCACTGACAGCACGCTGGCGCTCAATTACGTCAGTCCTTCGGTACAGGCCGTACTCGGTTATGACGCCGACTGGATCTTCCAGAACGGCTGGCAATCGATCATCGCCAACCCACAACAATTGACCGGCATCTACACGCTGATGGAACGGGTCAGCAAAGCCCTGGACAAGCCCGTACAGCTTGCTCAATTGCGCAGCCAGGTGCAGACCCAGTTATTCCTCTTTGACTGCCTGCGGGCCGACGGACGCAAGATTCCAATCGAACTGCGGCTGGTACTGGTGTGGGACGAACACGGTGCCTTCGAAGGTGTGCTCGGCGTCGGCCGTGACATCAGCCAGCAACGCCGTGCGGAAAAAGATCTGCGCATGGCGGCCACGGTATTCGAGCATTCGACCTCGGCGATTCTGATCACCGACCCGGCCGGCTATATCGTCCAGGCCAACGAGGCCTTCAGCCGCGTCAGTGGTTATGCGGTGGCACAAGTCCTCGATCAGTTGCCAAACATGCTGACCGTCGATGATCAGCAAGAAGCTCATCTGCATTATGTCCTCAAGCAACTTCATCAACACAGCACTTGGGAAGGCGAAGTCTGGCTCAAGCGACGCAACGGTGAACATTACCCGGCTTGGGTCGGGATCACTGCGGTGCTGGACGACGAAGGCGACCTCGCCAGCTACGTCTGCTTCTTCAGCGACATCAGCGAGCGCAAGGCCAGTGAGCAGCGCATCCACCGTCTGGCGTATTACGACGCCCTGACCCACCTGCCCAACCGCACACTGTTCCAGGATCGCCTGCACAGCGCATTGCAATCGGCCGAGCGGCAGAAGTCCTGGGTAGTGCTGATGTTCCTCGACCTTGACCGCTTCAAACCGATCAACGACTCCCTCGGTCATGCCGCCGGCGATCGCATGCTCAAGGAAATGGCCATACGCCTGCTCGGCTGCGTCGATGATGACGACACTGTGGCGCGCATGGGCGGCGATGAGTTCACCTTGCTCCTGCAACCGCGGGCCAACCGTGAAATAGCACTGAATCGAGCCATTCACGTCGCTGAACAAATCCTCGCCAGCCTGGTCAAGCCGTTCGTGCTCGAAGGCCGGGAATTCTTTGTCACCGCCAGTATCGGTATTGCCTTGAGTCCGCAGGACGGCAACGAGCTGAGCCAATTGATGAAGAACGCCGACACTGCGATGTACCACGCCAAGGAGCGCGGCAAGAACAACTTCCAGTTCTATCAGGCGGACATGAATGCCAGCGCCCTGGAACGCCTGGAACTGGAAAGCGATTTGCGCCATGCCCTCGAGCAAAATGAATTCGTTCTCTACTACCAGCCGCAATTCAGCGGCGACGGCAAACGCCTGACCGGCGCCGAAGCCCTGCTGCGCTGGCGTCATCCACGGCGCGGGCTGGTGCCGCCGGGAGACTTTATCCCGGTGCTCGAAGAGCTCGGGTTGGTGGTGGATGTTGGCGACTGGGTAATCAGCGAGGCCTGCCGTCAGCTCAAAACCTGGCACCAAGCCAAGGTCCGGGTACCGAAAGTCTCGGTGAACATCTCGGCCCGGCAGTTCTCCGACGGTCAGCTCGGCACGCGGATCGCCACCATCCTCAAGGACATCGGCTTGCCGCCGGCCTGCCTTGAGCTGGAACTGACCGAAAGCATTCTGATGCGCGAAGTCAGCGAGGCGATGCAGATCCTCGCCGGCCTGAAAAACCTCGGTCTGAGCATCGCGGTCGACGACTTCGGTACCGGCTACTCGTCACTGAACTACTTGAAGCAGTTCCCCATCGATGTGCTGAAAATCGACCGCACCTTCGTTGATGGCCTGCCGTCTGGCGAACAGGACGCGCAGATCGCCCGGGCAATCATCGCCATGGCCCACAGCCTGAACCTGGCGGTGATTGCCGAGGGCGTGGAAACCCATGAGCAACTGGACTTCCTCCGTGAACACGGTTGTGACGAAGTGCAGGGTTACCTGTTCGGCCGCCCGATGCCGGCCAACCGCTTCGAAGCGCAATTCAGCAATGATGCGTTGTTCATGTTCGATTGAGATTTTGTGGTGATGCGGGCGGCCCCATCGCGAGCAAGCGAACGTCGCCCGGCCCTTCCCACATTTGGTATGCGTTCCCCAGTGGGAGCGAGCCTGCTCGCGATGAGGCCCGCACGATCGCCGCCAATCCCCTCATGAAAGCCACTTGTCTGCGACATGATGTCCTTTCATATGCCAGACAAAACCCATTGGGTTAGAATGCCTTCCTTTTCTGCCCCCCCCGATCCTTGAGGACCGCCATGTTCAGCCGTGATTTGACTATTGCCAAGTACGACGCCGACCTTTTTGCCGCCATGGAGCAAGAAGCTCAGCGCCAGGAAGAACACATCGAGCTGATCGCTTCGGAAAACTACACCAGCCCAGCGGTGATGGAAGCTCAAGGCTCGGTACTGACCAACAAATACGCCGAAGGCTACCCAGGCAAGCGCTACTACGGCGGTTGCGAGTACGTTGACGTGGTTGAGCAACTGGCCATCGACCGCGCCAAAGAACTGTTCGGCGCCGATTACGCCAACGTTCAACCGCACGCCGGCTCCCAAGCCAACAGCGCGGTTTACCTGGCCCTGCTGCAAGCCGGTGACACCATCCTGGGCATGAGCCTGGCCCACGGCGGTCACCTGACTCACGGTGCCAGCGTCTCCTCCTCCGGCAAGCTGTACAACGCCGTGCAGTACGGCATCGACAGCAACGGCCTGATCGACTACGACGAAGTCGAGCGTCTGGCGGTAGAACACAAGCCAAAAATGATCGTGGCCGGTTTCTCTGCCTACTCGCAGATTCTGGACTTCCCGCGCTTCCGTGAAATCGCTGACAAGGTCGGCGCCTACCTGTTCGTCGACATGGCTCACGTAGCCGGTCTGGTCGCTGCTGGCGTCTACCCGAACCCGGTTCCATTTGCTGACGTCGTGACCACCACCACTCACAAGACCCTGCGCGGTCCACGTGGCGGCCTGATCCTGGCTCGCGCCAACGCCGACATCGAGAAGAAGCTGAACTCCGCAGTATTCCCGGGCGCCCAGGGTGGCCCGCTGGAACACGTGATCGCAGCCAAGGCGATCTGCTTCAAAGAAGCGCTGCAGCCTGAGTTCAAGATCTATCAGCAACAAGTGGTCAAGAACGCCCAGGCCATGGCCGGTGTGTTCATCGAGCGCGGTTTCGACGTGGTGTCTGGCGGTACTGAAAACCACCTGTTCCTGCTGTCCCTGATCAAACAGGAAATCTCCGGTAAAGATGCCGACGCTGCTCTGGGCAAGGCTTTCATCACCGTGAACAAGAACTCGGTCCCGAACGATCCACGTTCCCCGTTCGTCACCTCCGGCCTGCGTTTCGGTACACCTGCAGTCACTACTCGTGGCTTCAAAGAGGCTGAGTGCAAAGAGCTGGCCGGCTGGATCTGCGACATCCTGGCAGACCTGAACAACGACGCCGTCATCGACGCCGTTCGCGAGAAGGTCAAGGCCATCTGCAAAAAGCTGCCGGTATACGGCGCTTAATCAGCCCGCTTGACCGCAACACAAAGAAACCGGTCAGTGATGGCCGGTTTTTTTTCGCCTGTAAAACAGCTCAAGCTCGGGCATCGCCACCCAACTGGTAAGACCGGTAAAGCCAATTCATTATTTTCTGCTTGCGATCACCTGAAAACAGCGCCTACACTGCGCCTGCACTGGACATACCGGTAAGACCACAATAATTAAGTCCTGAATCTGATGCACCTTGCGCACAGCAATCAGGACACTCACCAGGATTCCTCCCATGCTCAGATGGTGCTCGCGTTCAATCTTCCTTCAAGTTGTCCTTGGCCTGGTGCTTGGCATCGTCTGCGGACTGACCCTTCCCGAATACTCCGCCCAGCTAAAACCTCTCGGCGACGGCTTTATCAAACTGATCAAAATGCTCATCGGCCTGATCGTTTTCTGCGTGGTAGTCAGCGGCATTTCCGGCGCCGGCGACCTGAAAAAGGTCGGGCGCATCGGCCTCAAGTCGGTGATTTACTTCGAAGTGTTGACCACCATCGCCTTGGTGATCGGTCTGGTGTTCGCTTTCAGCACCGGTATCGGCAGCGGTGCGAACATTCATCTGGATCAGCTTTCCGCTGCCGACATGGGTGACATCGCCCAGCGTGGCCAGCACATGCACAGCACCACCCAGTTCCTGATGGATCTGATTCCGACCTCGGTGATTGGTGCATTCGCCGACAACAACATCCTGCAAGTGCTGCTGTTTTCGGTGTTGTTCGGCAGCGCGTTGAACCTGGTGGGTGAGGCGGCTTCGGGAATCTCGCGACTGATCAACGAGCTTAGCCATGTGATCTTCCGCATCATGGGCATGATCGTACGTCTGGCACCGATTGGTGTGTTTGGTGCGATTGCCTTCACCACCAGCAAATATGGCGTGGACTCACTGCAACACCTGGGCAGTCTGATCGGTCTGTTCTACCTGACGTGTGCGGTGTTCGTGTCGTTGATCCTGGGTCTGGTGATGCGTCTTTCCGGCCTGCGGATGCTGCCGTTTCTCAAGTACCTGCGCGAAGAGTTGCTGATCGTTCTGGGCACCGCCTCCTCCGACGCCGTGTTGCCGCAAATCATGCGCAAACTTGAGCATCTGGGCATCGGCAGTTCGACGGTGGGCCTGGTGATTCCCACCGGATACTCATTCAACCTCGATGGTTTTTCGATCTACTTGACCCTGGCCATCGTGTTCATCGCCAATGCCACCGGTACGCCGCTGGCCATGACCGATTTGCTGACGATCCTGCTGGTCTCGCTGATCACCTCCAAAGGCGCCCACGGCATTCCAGGCTCGGCACTGGTGATTCTGGCGGCGACCCTGACTGCGATCCCGGCGATTCCGGTGGTAGGTCTGGTGCTGGTACTCGCGGTGGACTGGTTCATGGGCATCGGCCGGGCACTGACCAACCTGATCGGTAACTGTGTCGCCACCGTGGCCATCGCCCGCTGGGAAAAAGACATCGATGTCCAGCGTGCCAACAAGGTACTGTCCGGCGAGCAGGGTTACACCTTCCAGCCGCGTAAAGCCCCACCACCGGCACATCAGCAAGAGTTTTGACCCAACCTTGTGCCTGTCATTGGCAGGCACAATAACCAACGCCTTACCGACTCTCATGGAGTGAACAGTGATCACCTCGTCAACAGTTGTAAATTCAGTGGTTCAAAAGCTTCGCGCCGCGTTGGCGCGTGGGCAGTGGCGCTCTGGCGATATGTTGCCGGGGCAACGCGAACTGGCTGAACAACTGGGCATCAGTCGGCCGAGCCTGCGTGAAGCGGTAATTGTGCTGGAGACCCTCGGCCTGGTGCGCTCCATGCCCGGCAAGGGCGTGGTGGTACTGGAAGCCAGCCTCGATGATGCGCCAACCACTGACAGTGGCGTGGCCGGCGCCAGCCTGGAGGATGTACTGCAACTGCGTTACACCCTCGAACCGTTCATTGTCGGGCTGGTTGCCCAATCCATCAGCAGCAAGGAAATCGGCCAACTGCGCCTGACGCTGATGGACATGCGCGAAGCCCTCGAATCCAATGACAGCGAAGCCGGGATGAACGCCTACATCGACTTCCACGAAGAGCTGTTCACCCTGACATCGAACCCGATCTTCCAGAACGTCGTGCAGCAAACCAGCAACGCGCTCAAACAGAGCGCCGAGATGCTGCGCAATTCGCCGGAGCATTTGGCCGAGCGCCTGGAAGAAAACGAAACCGTGGTGCGTGCGATCCGCAGCAAAAACAGCGCCCTGGCCAGCGCCGAAATGCGCCGGCACATCCTTCAGGAAGGGAAACGCATGGGCATTGAACTGAACATCCCGGACGACAATCTGGGCTAATAGCTGTAGTAGAAAAAACCCTATCGGCAACCGGACTGGAGACAGGCCATGAGTTCCTACGCCTTGAAGAATCCCGTTTTCTCGATTTCTGCCGCCCTGCCCCTGCGCCGCCAGAGCGAAAAAAAGCGTTGCGTCGACGACATCTATCCGCAGATTTTCGACGCCATTCTCGAACAACGCATTGCCCCGGCCAGCCGATTCACCGAAGAAAGCCTTGGCCAGGCATTCGGTGTCAGCCGCAGTATCATCCGCCAGGTACTGGCGCGATTGTCTCATCAGCAGGTGATCACTCTGCGGCCCAATCATCGCCCGCAAGTCGCGGCCCCCGATGCCGAACAAACTCGCCAGATACTCCACGCCCGAAGGCTGACAGAAACCACCCTGGTGCGACTGGCCTGCCAACAACCAACTTCCCGGCACCTGCCGCAGTTACGCGAATTGATCGACCGCGAACGCCGCTGCATCGAACAAAACCAACGCGGGTCGGCGATTCGCCTGTCGGGTGAGTTCCATCTGCAACTCGCGCAAGTCGCCGGCAATGCACCGCTGGCCCAATTTCTCGGAAGCCTGGTGCCGCTGACTTCACTGGCTATCGCCTGCTATGAAGAACAGTCGTGCAGTCATTGTGCGTGGCAGGAGCATGCGGCGATTGTCGAGGCAGTGGAGCGCGGGGATGCCAAGGCTGCCGAGGGGTTGATGACCCTGCATCTGGATCATCTTGAGGAGAAACTGCTGAACTCAGGGCTAGCGTCTAGTTGAAATCGTGTTGCCGGTTAGATCGCCTTCGCGAGCAAGCCCGCTCCCACATTGGATTGGTGGTGTTCACAAATATTGTGTTCACAGGTGATCTAGTGTGGGAGCGAGCCTGCTCGCGATAGCGGTCTCAAACACGCTGGAAATATTCGACCTTACTCAGCCGCCACTCGCGCAAACCCTGCGCGGATTTTCTCTTCCGGCAATTCATCGGCGATAAACACGATCACGCTCTCGCGCGCTTCATCCTCGGCCCACTCGGCGTCCCAATCGAAGCCATACAACTTCAGCACGCCCTGAAACACCATGCGTCGTGGTTCGTTGATGATGTTCAGCACACCTTTGTAGCGCAGCAGTTGCTTGCCGTGGTCTTCCAGCAGTTCGTTCATGAACTCGCTGAGCTTGTCGATATCCAGCGCTTTGTCGGTACGCAGCACCAGGCTGGAGATGCGGTCAATGGAAGGCGCCTTGCTCACCGGGCGCAGGCTTACACCGCCGCCGAGGTCGGCGTTGAGATTGAAGCCACGCACATCGAGCAACTCGGCCAGATCGATCTTGCCGTGTTCGACCACGCGGATCGGCGCGCGACGATTGATCCGGGTCAGACGTTCACTCAGAGCGTTAAACGTCGCCTCGTCGACCAGATCGCGCTTACTCACCAGCAAGCGGTCGGCAAAACCGATCTGCGCCTGAGCGATGGTCTGGGTCAGGTGCTGCTCGGCGTGAGCCGCATCGACCAGGGTGATGATGCCGTCGAGGATATAGCGTTCGCGCAGTTCTTCATCAATGAAGAAGGTTTGCGCCACCGGCGCCGGATCCGCCAGACCAGTGCATTCGATCACCAGCCGGTCGAAGGCGATTTCTCCGCTGTCCAGACGCTCCAATAACAAGTACAGCGCCTTGGTCAGATCGGTGTGAATGGTGCAGCAGACGCAACCGTTGGACAGGGTCATGACTTGCACTGGCTCATCGCCCAGCAGCTCGGCGTCTATGTTGGCGTCGCTGAATTCGTTTTCAATCACGGCGATTTTCAAACCGTGTTCGGCCTTGAGCAAATGGCGCAACAGCGTGGTTTTGCCGGCGCCGAGAAAGCCGCTAAGGACCGTGACGGGGATGGTGGGTAGCAAAACGAAGATCTCCCATATGCAGAAAAAACTGTAGGAGCACGGCTTGCCGGCGATGACGTCCAGAGGATCGCAATCGCCGGCAAGCCGTGCTCCTACAGTGGTGTGTTGCTTAAACGCCGTATTTCAACAGCATTTCGGACCGCCCTTGCCTCCGTAGCGAGCCTCCTGGCGTTCGCGAAAGAACGCCTCGTAGCTCATCACCGGCTTGTCCGGGTGTTTGGTTTGCATATGCTCGACGTAGGTGTCGTAGTCGGGCATGCCGACCATCAGGCGCGCGGCCTGACCGAGGTACTTACCGAGGCGACTCAGGTCATTGAACATGGCTGCAACCCTCTATTACGCTTCCGGCTGGGCCTGGAATGGCGTTTCTTTGTCCGTGCGCTCTTTGCTGCCCCAGGACGAAACACCGACCTTGAGGGCATAGAACAGGATGCTGAATACCACAAACAGGAACAGCGCCGTCAGTGTCGCATTGGTGTAGGCGTTGTAGATCACATGCTGCATCTGGGTGATGTCCTTGGCCGGGGCGAGGATCTGACCGCTGGCCAGCGCATCGCTGTATTTCCTGGCCAGGGACAGGAAACCGATCGCCGGGTTGGCGTCGAACAGCTTGATGAAGCCTGCGGTGGTGGTGCAGATCAGCAGCCAGACTGCCGGCAGCAAGGTCACCCAGATGTAGCGCTGGCGTTTCATCTTGATCAGTACGACAGTGGCGAGCATCAGCGCGATACCGGCCAGCATCTGGTTGGAGATACCGAACAGCGGCCACAAGGTGTTGATGCCACCCAGCGGATCGATCACACCTTGGTACAGCAGATAACCCCACATCGCCACGCACCCGGCGGTCGCGATCAGGTTGGCGGTCCAGGATTCAGTGCGCCGAAGAGCCGGAACGAAAGAGCCGAGCAAGTCCTGCAGCATGAAACGACCGGCACGGGTACCGGCGTCGACGGCGGTCAGGATGAACAGTGCCTCGAACAGAATCGCGAAGTGGTACCAGAACGCCATGGTGTTTTCACCCGGCAGTACGTGGTGCAGGATCTGTGCGATACCGACCGCCAGGGTTGGAGCGCCACCAGCACGGGCCAGAACCGTGGTTTCACCGATGTCCCTGGCCACCGCTTGCAGCGCTTCCGGGGTAATTGCAAAACCCCAACTGCTGACCGCTTGAGCAACCGAAACAGCATCAGCGCCGACAATGGCCGCCGGGCTGTTCATCGCGAAGTACACGCCCGGTTCGATCACCGAAGCAGCCACCATGGCCATGATGGCCACGAAGGATTCCATCAGCATGCCGCCGTAACCGATGTAACGGGCGTTGCTTTCGTTATCCAGCAGTTTCGGCGTGGTCCCGGAGGCAATCAGCGCGTGGAAACCAGACACCGCACCACAAGCGATGGTGATGAACAGGAACGGGAACAGCCCGCCCTTCCATACCGGCCCGGTACCGTCGGTGAACTGGGTCAGTGCCGGCATTTTCAGCTCGGGCATGGTGATCAGAATGCCGATCGCCAGGGCGATGATGGTGCCGATCTTGAGGAAGGTTGACAGGTAGTCGCGCGGCGCCAGAATCAGCCAGACCGGCAGTACCGCCGCGACAAAACCGTAGCCAATCAGCATCCAGGTGATCTGGATGCCGGTAAAGCTGAACGCTTTGGCCCACACGGGATCGGCGGCAATCTGCCCGCCCAGCCAGATCGAGCCCAGCAACAGCAACACCCCGACAAGGGAGATTTCACCGATGCGACCCGGGCGGATGTAGCGCATGTAGATGCCCATGAACATCGCGATCGGGATGGTCGCCATCACCGTGAAAATACCCCACGGGCTCTCGGCCAGGGCCTTGACCACGATCAGCGCCAGCACCGCGAGGATGATGATCATGATCAGGAAGCAGCCAAACAGCGCGATGGTGCCAGGAATGCGGCCCATTTCTTCACGGACCATGTCGCCCAAAGAACGGCCGTTGCGGCGGGTCGACATGAACAGGACCATGAAGTCCTGCACGGCGCCAGCCAGCACCACACCGGCAATCAGCCACAGCGTGCCGGGCAGGTAGCCCATCTGCGCTGCCAGAACCGGGCCGACCAACGGCCCCGCACCGGCAATGGCTGCGAAGTGGTGACCGAAAAGAACATGTTTGTTGGTCGGCACATAGTCCAGACCGTCGTTGTTGAGCACTGCGGGAGTGGCCCGCAGTGGATCAAGCTGCATCACATTGTTAGCGATAAACAGACTGTAGTAACGATAAGCAACCAGATAAATAGCCACTGCCGCAACCACAATCCACAAGGCGTTGATCGCCTCGCCGCGGCGCAAGGCCACTACCCCTAAGGCACACGCACCTACGATTGCCAGCAGCAGCCAGGGTAAGTGGCGTAGCAGGCTATTATTGTTTTTCATCTTTTTCTTCCAGCCAGGTGGACTTGAGAGAAACTCACCTCGAGTTTAGACCTGTTTGCATTAAAGACCATACCCGACATTGGTCTGGAGCCTTGTTTCAAGGCTCCCTTCCCCCTCCTGAGTGAGCACAGACGGTGGCAGCTTCTACAGATGCGGGTCTATAGTCAGCAAACATCAAGAGGACTGCGCCATGAGCGACCACCCTGCAGATCGCCGCCGCTTCAAACGTATAGCCTTCGACGCCACGACTGAACTCAGCCAGGGCGGGAATCGTTGGCCAGTGCAGCTGATTGATCTGTCACTCAAGGGCTTGCTGATCGAACGTCCCGAGCCTTGGCAGGGGAACAAGGAACAGATTTTTTCCGTCGACATTCACTTGAGCAAGGAGGTCGAGATCGCCATGGACGTACAGCTTACCCATGAAGATCACGGCCAGCTTGGCTTCGTCTGCCGGTACATCAACCTGGAATCTGTCAGCCGCCTGCGGCGCTTGATCGAGCTCAATCTGGGCGATCAGGCCGTACTTGAACGGGAGCTGGGAGCGCTGATCAAGATTTGATCATGACGGATCAACCAGGAGCCGGCCGCAAGTCGCCTGGAGGCGGGATACATTAAAGATTGTATCCCCGAGTCGTCTTTATTCGAACAACGCGTCCAATGCCTGTTCAAGGCGTGTCACGGCAATAATCTGCAACCCTGGCGGCGCCTCTTTCGGTGCGTTGCCCTTGGGTACGATGGCCCGCTTGAAGCCGTGTTTGGCGGCCTCTTTCAGGCGCTCCTGACCGCTGGGTACCGGTCGCACTTCACCGGACAAACCCACTTCGCCAAACACCAGCAGATCGTGGGGCAAAGGCCGGTTGCGCAAACTGGACATCACCGCCGCCATCAACGCCAGGTCGGAAGCGGTTTCCAATACCTTGACCCCGCCGACCACGTTGAGGAATACATCCTGATCATGGGTCGGAATGCCGCCATGTCGATGCAGGACCGCCAACAGCATGGCCAGTCGATTCTGATCCAGACCCAGGGTTACCCGACGCGGGTTGGCCAGGTGAGTGTCGTCCACCAGTGCCTGGACTTCCACCAGCATCGGCCGGGTGCCTTCCCAGGTGGCCATCACCACACTGCCCGGCACTTCTTCCTGAGCGCGAGTAAGGAAAATTGCCGACGGGTTAGAGACTTCTTTCAGACCTTTGTCGGTCATGCCGAACACACCTAATTCATTGACTGCGCCGAAGCGGTTTTTCACCGCCCGCAACAGGCGCAGACGGCCATCCGACTCACCTTCGAAATACAGCACGGTATCAACCATATGCTCCAGCACCCGCGGCCCGGCCAGTGCCCCCTCTTTAGTGACGTGGCCGACCAGGAAAATCGCGGTACCGCTCTGTTTCGCGTAACGCACCAGCAACGCCGCACTTTCGCGCACCTGGGACACGCCACCCGGCGCCGATTGCAGTTGCTCGGTGAAGATGGTCTGAATGGAGTCGATCACCATGACTTTCGGCTTTTCTACCCGAGCCGTAGCAATGATGGTTTCGATGCAGGTTTCGGTCATCACCCGCAGCTTGTCCTGAGGCAATCCCAGGCGACGGGCGCGCATCGCGACTTGCTGCTGGGACTCTTCGCCTGTGACGTACAACGCCGGCATGCGCGCGGCAAGACTGCATAAGGTTTGTAACAGGATGGTCGACTTGCCGATGCCCGGATCACCACCAATCAACACCACCGAACCGTCTACCAGACCGCCGCCGAGCACCCGGTCCAGCTCGCCGGATGCCGTGGAAAAACGCGGAACTTCTTCAACGCTGACTTCGGCCAGCGTCTTGATCTGAGCCTGCTGCCCGGTCCAGCCAGTACGTCCGCTGGGAGCCGCGGCCGCACCGCTTTCCAGCACGGTTTCGACCAGCGTATTCCAGGCGCCGCATTCGCCGCATTGGCCGGCCCACTTGGGGAAGGTTGCGCCGCACTCCGTGCAGCCGTACATGCGCTTTGCCTTGGCCATCAGAACTCCAACGAAAAACCGCGATGATAGCTCAGCTGGCAGCAATCAGCGCGGCGCACGCCGTATGGATTTCAATCTTGCCGTTGCGTTTACACCAACGTTGAGTCGCTTCAAGGCAGGTTCAATCAACCCATTTCGCCAGACGCTTTAGTAACGTGTTCTATTTCCTGTAATGGGTCAGCCAAATTACGATTGAGCACTAGTTGTACAACTTTCGTTTTGACGCATCAGTCCAGACTTCGATCCGGCCCATCAAACCAAACCAAAGCTTGTACAAACCTTGCTACTTAAAAAGCGCAATGTACAAGCAACACACTGAAAAGCACCTTTAACGCAACGCCCATCACCTTAGTCCTGCCACTTCAAACTTACCCGGAAAACTTGATGAGCACTTTAGAGCAACTCTTTTGCGACGAGCCTTTTTTGCCATAAGCTTGATTTTTGGCGTCGGTCAATTTTTAGAGATGCACTTACGCTACTGCTTTCCTCCGACAACTGCTGACGTACCGCCATTGAACTACAACACCGTCTGTTTATGCCTACTGTTTTGGAGCATAAAAACAAACCAACCAGACATAAGTCATCGATATTACCACCCGCGATCCAGAGCGTTGCGACAAGCTTGCGCCCCCTCCCGCAGCAATGCGTGAGCATCGGCCGGGCTGGTTCGAGGTGAGGACTTTGGCCTTGGGCCGCCCTTCAGCTTTTCGGCCACGATAATGGAATCCCCACGGACTTCGCGCGCGATTGAGGGCACGTTGTAAACCATTTGCTGCAGGCAGGTCGATGCCTGCGAGCGCTATAAGCAGTTGCGTCGAGCAAGATGCGTTTTGCTGAATTACACTGCGCTCACCAACCTCATCTGTAACAGGGAAATAACCTATGGGCGTGCTAAGTGAGTTCAAGGCCTTCGCGGTCAAAGGTAATGTGGTCGACATGGCCGTCGGTATCATCATCGGCGCGGCTTTCGGCAAAATCGTTTCGTCATTTGTAGGTGACGTGGTGATGCCGCCCATTGGCCTGCTGATCGGTGGGGTGGATTTCGCTGACCTGGCGGTCACGCTCAAAGCGGCTCAGGGCGGCACTCCGGCAGTGGTCATGGCCTATGGCAAATTCATCCAGAGCATCATCGACTTCCTGATTATCGCGTTCGCGATTTTCATGGGTGTGAAGGCAATCAATCGCCTGAAACGCGAAGAGGCCGTTGCGCCAACCCTGCCGCCGGTTCCGACCAAGGAAGAAGAGCTGCTTGGCGAAATTCGCGACCTGCTCAAAGCGCAGAACAACAGAGCCTGAACGCTCCTGTCGCGATAAAGAACGGCGCCATCAAGGCGCCGTTTTTTTTACCAGTAACTCTCTACAGCAACCTGTCCGGGCCTGCGACTCAGGCTCAGTTGCATATCACGCTTTTTAAGCATGCTACGCGTGTCATCGATCATCTGGGGGTTACCACAGAGCATCACCCGCGAATGCTCGGCCGTAAGCTCCACGCCTGCGGCTCGCTCCAGTTCGCCACTCTCGATCAACCGGGTGATCCGCCCGTTCAAGGCTCCCGAAGACTGCTCGCGGGTGACCGTCGCGATGAACTGCAATTTATGGCCGTACTCAGCCAGGTACTCACGCTGTGCCAGTCCGGCTATCAGGTCCTGGTAGGCCAGCTCTCGTGCTTCGCGCACGCTATAAACCAAGATGATTCGCTCGAATTTTTCCCACACATCAAAGTCCTGCAGGATCGACAAAAACGGCGCAACGCCCGTACCTGTGGATAACAACCAAAGATCACGGCCACTGGCAAAGCGGTCAAGGGTCAGAAAACCGAATGCCTGGCGCTCGACCAATAATGTATCGCCCTCCCCCAAACGACTCAGCTCACTGGTGAACTCACCACCCGGAACGACAATGGAAAAAAATTCAAGAAACTCGTCATGAGGTGAAGACACCATGGAATAGGCCCGCCACACCGTACTGCCATCCGCTTTGGTAACCCCCAGGCGAGCAAATTGCCCGGCCTGGAAACGGAAGCCCGGATCTCTGGTGGTGCGCAACGTAAACAGACCAGGAGTCAGCGGTTGTACGTCGAGCAACGTTTGGCGGGTAAATTTTTCGGCGCTGACGGTCATGGGGCGCTCCATTGAACAGGTACCCCAGTTTCCCGCAAAGCCGAGCCCAGGAACACCGGCGATTTGTAATGTTATCTAGCTGTGTGTGAGGGTGGCACACGCTCAACATAATCTTTAAACGAATGAGACTGACTGCATAGTGATAGATTCTGACTATATATTGCACTAACCAAGTTTGATTTAAACAATCGCAACACTATTAAACCCCCCTCACTCTTCCCGACCATTAGAGGAAGCAGGGTATTTTTATGCCATGTCACATTGTGAGCTTGCTAAGAATAAAATCGTTCAATTTCGAACAAAGTCCTCAGCATTTCCGAAAGAAATATCCTACACTCGGTTTTCGAGTTTTCCTTGGATCCAATGCAATACCCTACAGAGCCCGACAGAGGGAATAATCAATGACTATTTGGACCGACGCCCAGATACAGCGATTAACGCAAGGCAGCGACATTCAGTCCACATTCGAAGTCGCTCTTAGCCTTATTTACGAGATGGGATTTGAGTACTGCGCATTTGCGGTAAGCCCTCACTCGCAAAGTACTCAAACACACACTGTAAAGATCAACAACTACCCGGACGAATGGAACAAAAAATACGAAGCGCATAACTATGTCGCAATAGATCCGATCGTAAAATATTGCAGTCAGTCGGTTTTGCCTATCCTCTGGGATGACAACGCGTTCTCTGGCACCCCTGCCTTTTGGGAAGATACGCAAGCCCATGGGATGCGTCATGGCTGGTCGCAATCGGTGCATGATCTTCGTGGATTCTTCAGCGTACTGAGCCTCTCACGAAGCCACCAACCGATCACTGCCAGGGAGCTCTACGGGAAGGCAGGCCAACTTATCTGGCTAAGCCACACGCTGCACTCAATCGTCGCGCAGAAGATGCTATCCGACGCTGACTTTCGTGACGGGACCAGTTTATCAACCCGGGAAACCGAAGTCCTGAAATGGTCTGCGGACGGCAAGACCGCCTCCGACATTGCAACCATCCTCAATCTCTCGGAGCGGACCGTGAATTTCCATGTGAGCAGCGCAATAAAGAAGATGGGCGTCAACAATAAAATCTCGGCAGTGGTGCAGGCCAGCCTGAAAGGATGGCTCTGAGCCTTGCCGTACGGTAGACAAAGACCGAACTATCCACTGTTCGCGCCGATAAAACCTGCGAGTAATTCATTAGAAAAAAACGTACCATTTGCGGCCGCATCTGAGTGATGACGCGAGTTGCCCAGCACCGCGACGCAGTCCACTCAGACGATCCTGCAAGCATCAAAGCCGCCCAGGCCCTGCGGGACACCCGTTGATTACCCAGAGTCCCCGCACCATGCCCCTGCTCGACAGCCCCTTCGCCCAGCTCGACCTGATCCGCCAGCCTGAACAACAGAACGAGCCGTTACAGGCCTTCGACGCGGCTGATGAATTCCTGCTCAACCATCTGGCCGAGCAACGGCCGGCAGCGGGTACCCGGGTATTGGTGCTCAACGACAGCTTTGGCGCTCTGGCAGCCAGCCTGGTCGGGCATGTACAGGTCACCAGCAGCAGCGACTCGTTTCTCGCCACCCTGGCACTGGAGAAGAACCTGGTGCGTAACGGCCAGGCCTTCGATGCCGTGCCGATCGTGCCCGCCAGCGAAAACCTGACCGGACCGTTCGACCGGGTGTTGATCCGGGTGCCGAAAACCCTGGCCTTGCTGGAAGAACAGCTGATTCGCCTGCAAGACCAACTGGCCCCCGGTGCGCAGGTGATTGCGGCCGCCATGGTCAAACACCTGCCACGCGCCGCCGGCGATCTGCTGGAACGCTATATTGGCCCGGTACAGGCTTCGCTGGCGGTGAAAAAAGCCCGCCTGCTGATCGCCACGCCCGAGAGCAAAAAACCAGCCGTATCGCCTTACCCGACTCGCTACACCCTCGAGGAGCCTGCGATCGAATTGTTGAACCATGCCAATGTGTTCTGCCGCGAAGGCCTGGATATCGGCACGCGGGCGTTTCTCCCACACTTGCCGAAAAACCTTGGCAGTGCGCGGGTCGCCGACCTGGGATGCGGTAACGGGGTGCTGGCCATCGCCAGCGCGCTGCAAAACCCTCAGGCTCAGTACACGCTGGTGGATGAATCATTCATGGCGGTGCAATCGGCGGCCGAAAACTGGCGCGCGGCACTCGGTGAGCGCGCAGTGATTGTCCGCGCTGGCGACGGCCTGGCCGGGCAAGAGCCGCAATCGCTTGACGTCGTGTTATGCAACCCGCCGTTTCACCAGCAACAGGTGGTCGGTGATTTTCTTGCCTGGCGGATGTTCCAACAAGCTCGTGAAGCGCTGGTGGTCGGCGGCGCGTTATATATCGTCGGCAATCGTCATCTGGGCTATCACAGCAAACTCGCCCGATTGTTCCGTGGCGTCGAGCAAGTAGCGGCCACGCCCAAGTTCGTGATTCTCAAAGCGCGTAAATAACGCTCGAATCCCAGGCAAAAAAAACCCTCCGTCAGGAGGGTTATAAATCCGTGCCGCAAGGCAACGGGATGGGAATGGGTGTCGCGAATTTCAGTGTGTGGTCAGGCCGGCGGCGTTCATAAACATGCGCATCAGGCTGGCGACGATCGCCAGGGTCAGCACGCTACCGGTCCAGATCACCGCCAGCCAGCCAAGCCTGTGCCAGAGCGGTTTCTTTTCCGCCTGTTCGATTTCCTGCAAGGAGTGTTTGCCGGTCATTACCTGAAATCCTCTCTGGGGGTTTGATGGTGCCCAAGAAGACGCCATCACGAGCAAGCTCGCTCCTACACCTAGTGATAACCGTCTTCATGGGTGACCTTGCCGCGGAACACGTAGTAGCTCCAGAAGGTGTAACCCAGGATGAACGGGATGATGAATAACGTGCCGACCAGCATGAATCCCTGGCTCTGCGGCGGTGCCGCGGCGTCCCAGATCGATATCGACGGTGGCACGATGTTCGGCCACAGGCTGATGCCCAGACCGCTGTAGCCGAGAAAGATCAGCACCAGGGTCAACAGGAACGGCGTGTAATGCGCATTGCGGGCCACGGCGCGGATCAAACCGTACAGGGTCACCAACACCAGAATCGGCACCGGCAGGAACCAGAACAGGTTCGGCAAGGTAAACCAGCGTGCTGCGATCTCGACGTGGGCCAGCGGGGTCCAGATACTGACAATGCCGATCACCGCCAACAAGACGAACGCCAACGGTCGCGCAAGATTATGCATCTGCTCCTGCAGCTTGCCTTCAGTCTTCATGATCAGCCAGGTGCAGCCGAGCAAAGCATAGGCGACCACCAGTGCCACACCGCAGAACAGTGTGAAGGGCGTGAACCAATCCAGCGAACCGCCGGCGAACTGGCGGTTGACCACCGGAATGCCATCGATGAAAGCCCCCAGCGCCACGCCCTGAAAGAAGGTCGCCGTCAGCGAGCCGCCGATAAAGGCCTTGTCCCAGAGGTGTCGCTTGTCGTCCTTGGCCTTGAAGCGGAATTCGAAGGCAACGCCGCGGAAAATCAACCCGATCAGCATCAGGATCAACGGCAGGTACAGCGCCGAGAGCACCACCGAGTAGGCCAGCGGAAAGGCCCCGAAGAGTGCGGCGCCGCCCAGCACCAGCCAGGTTTCGTTACCGTCCCAGACCGGCGCGACGGTGTTCATCATCACGTCGCGATCGCGGTCCTCCTTGACGAAGGGGAAAAGGATTCCGATCCCCAGGTCGAACCCATCCATAACCACGTACATCATGATGCCGAAGATGATGATCACGGCCCAGATCAGCGGAAGATCAATACCCATGACTCAGTTCCCCTTGTTCAGGCTGTCGCTGTGATCGCCATCATCATCAGCAGCGGAAAGCGGACGCGCTGGTGTACGTTTCTGGCCAGGACCACCGTGGCTTGCTTCGGCCCCCTCGTTGAGCACCGGTCCTTTGCGCACCAGACGCATCATGTAGCCCAGACCCACGCCAAACAGCGAGAAATACACCACGACGAACAAGGCAAGGGTGATACTCATCTGCGTCAAGCCATGCCCCGACGAGGCATCCGCCGTGCGCATCAATCCGTAGACCACCCACGGCTGGCGCCCGATCTCGGTGGTGAACCAGCCGGCAAGGAGCGCGATCAGACCGGACGGCCCCATCCATAGCGCCAGATACAGGAACGGACGAGACGAATACAGGGTGTCGCGCTTGCGCAGCCACAGGCTCCACAACCCGGTAAAGATCATCAGCATACCCAGCCCGACCATGACCCGGAACGACCAGAAAACAATGCTCGAATTCGGTCGGTCTTCAGGTGGGAAGTCCTTGAGCGCCGGTACTTGTTTGTCCAGCGAGTGGGTCAGGATCAGGCTGCCCAAATAAGGGATCTCTACGGCAAAACGGGTCTTCTCGGCTTTCATGTCCGGCCAGCCGAACAGGATCAACGGAGTCGGCTCATTGCCGACATTCTCCCAATGGCCCTCGATCGCGGCGATTTTTGCCGGTTGATGCTCGAGGGTATTGAGGCCGTGGAAGTCACCGATAACCGCCTGGATCGGCGCCACGACCAGCGCCATCCACATCGCCATCGACAGCATCGTACGGATTGCCGGGTTATCACGGCCGCGCAGCAGGTGCCAGGCAGCGGACGAACCGACGAAGAAGGCGGTAGCGACAAAGGCCGCCGTGGCCATGTGCATCAGACGGTAGGGGAAAGACGGGTTGAAAATCACTGCCAGCCAGTCAACCGGAATCACCCGACCGTCAATGATTTCGAAACCTTGCGGGGTTTGCATCCAGCTGTTGGAAGCCAGGATCCAGAAGGTCGATATCAGCGTACCGATGGCCACCATGACGGTTGCGAAGAAGTGCAGCTTGCGCCCGACCCGGTTCCAGCCGAACAGCATGACGCCGAGGAAACCAGCCTCGAGGAAGAACGCCGTGAGCACCTCATAGGTCAGCAGCGGCCCGGTGACAGACCCGGCAAAGTCGGAGAAGCGGCTCCAGTTGGTGCCGAACTGATAGGCCATGACCAGCCCGGAAACCACACCCATGCCGAAGTTGACGGCAAAGATCTTCGACCAGAAGTGGTACAGATCGCGGTAGGTATCGTTGTGCGTCTTCAGCCACAGGCCTTCGAGCACCGCCAGGTAACTCGCCAGACCAATAGTGATGGCTGGAAACAGGATGTGGAACGAGATGGTAAACGCGAACTGAATTCGGGCGAGATCAAGTGCCTCCAAACCGAACATAAGTCTTCCTCTGTCAGGTAATACCGGCTGCCGGCTAGAGGCCTGCACCCACTGCCCCCACGGATATGGCGCGTGGCGAATTCAAATTCGTTTTTTCTAAACCATCACAACGCAGGGATTCTGGCCATCTGGCCGCCAGATCAGTTCCGGAAAAGGAATTGATCTGGATCAATCAACGTTCAAAGAGTAGTCCCATTTTCAGGCCTGGACTGTGTGGTCGTTTGTCGCGTGACAGGTTGCCTCACCGGACTCAGGGGTGAGGGGTTTGCCCCCTCGTCAGAGGGAATGTCGCCATTGTTGAAATAGATGCTTGGCTAACGATATTTTCGGCCATAGCACCCAATGGTTACAGCTTGGTGATAGTCTCGTTTTCCCCCCGCACAGACCTGCCTTTCAGATGCCTAGCCAAGCCCCCCTTCTGTTGCGTCATCACCGCCCTTTTATCGCGTTCTGGCTTGCTCGGATGTTTACCGCCAGTGGTTTCCAGATGCTGACCGTGGCCATTGGCTGGAACCTCTATCAACTGACCGGCAATGTCCTGGACCTCGGTTGGGTCGGGCTGGTGGAGTTCGCCCCGAGGGTGCTGTTCATGCTCCACACCGGGCATGTGGCGGACCGTTATGACCGGCGCAAAATCGCAGCCATCTGTCAGTCCTTACAAGCATTGATCGCGTTGGCCCTGGTGATCGGCAGTGTCACCGACAACGTCACCCGGGAAATGATCTTCATCCTCGCCTTCCTGCTGGGTGCCGCCCGCTCGTTCGAAATGCCGACAACTCAAGCGTTGCTGCCGACCATCGTCCCCGGTGCACTGTTCCCGCGAGCCGTTGCCGCGTCGCAGTCAGCCCAACAATCGGCCACCATTGTCGCGCCGGCTTTGGGCGGTTTGCTCTATGCCTTCGGCAGCGTCTGGGTTTACGGCCCCACCGTGATTTTGTACATCATTGCCTGCCTGCTGATGCTCAACCTGCCCGCCCGACAGACACCGCTGAACAAAGGCAAGGCGACGCTGGACTCGCTGCTGGCCGGGATTCGTTTCATTCGCAGTCGGCCGGACATTCTCGGGGCGATTTCCCTGGACCTGTTCGCCGTACTGCTGGGGGGGGCGACAGCATTGCTGCCGGTGTTCGCCAAAGACATCCTGCTCACCGGGCCATGGGGCCTGGGGTTACTGCGCTCGGCCCCTGCTGTCGGCGCCTTACTGATGTCGCTGTGGATGGCGCGCTTTGCCGTGGAGCGCAACGTCGGGCGAATCATGTTCACCGCCGTCGCCGTATTCGGCGTTGCGACCATCGCCTTTGGCTTATCGACCTCGTTCTGGTTCTCCCTCGCGGTCCTGGTGGTGCTGGGCGCCGCTGACATGATCAGCATGGTGATCCGCGCCTCCTTCGTGCAACTGGAAACCCCGGACGAAATGCGCGGCCGGGTCAGCGCCGTGAACGGCCTGTTCATCGGGGCCTCGAACCAGTTGGGTGAATTCGAATCCGGCGTGACCGCCCATTGGTTCGGTACCGTGCCGGCTGTGGTACTCGGTGGGATCGGTACGCTGATGGTCACCGGCGCATGGATCAAACTGTTTCCGACACTGGCCAAACGCGACCGCATGCATGCGGTCGCGAGTGTCGAAACCAACGCCTGAGGAGCCCTTCGCGGTTAAACCACCAACTCCCCCGCCAACGCCGCTCGCTTGGCCTTGCCGCAGAGTTGCTCAACCAGTGTCAGCGCAAACGGCAGCGCAGCGCCGGAGCCTTGGGCGGTGATGCAATTGCCGTCGACGACGACCGGTTGGTCGATGAAGTTACAGCCGGATAACTGATGGCTGGCTGTTGGCAGGCAGGTCATGCGCCGCTGGCGCAGAACGCCATAAGTCTGCAAGGCCTGCGCCGGGGCTTCGGCGATGCCGGCGAACAGACGTCCGGCCGCAGCCTGGTCCGTGACCAATTGCAGCAAGGGTTGATGGGCCGCCAGGTTCTGGACGCCGACCACACCGCCGGGCAGTACGATCAAGTCGAAATGCTGTGCCAGCACATCCACCAGCATGGCGTCGGCCGTCAGCCGGGTACCGCGCGCGCAAGTGAGCATGCGCCGAGACTCAATGCTGGCCACCACCACTTCAATCCCGGCGCGGCGCAGTACATCGATCAGGGTCACGCTTTGCAGGTCGTCGATGCCTTCGGCGAGGGTGATCAGAGCTCTAAAGGTCATGGGCTGTTTCCACACAATAATCCTTAAAGCTTAGTCAGCTTTCCTTATAAGCGTCCGGCGAGTGCAATTACTTGATGTAGATCTGCGCTGACAGGGTGTTTCCAGGCGCGTTGATGGACGTGTTACTGAAGGTGAAGGTGCCCTCCTGTTTGCCGACCAGATCGAAGATATAGAGATAACCGACTATTTTCGCCGAATCGGAACACGCCCCCAAACCATTGCCGGCGGCCGCACAGACCCTCGTTTTATTACCACTCACCGCTAAACCGTCCAACGCGACAATCGGGTTTCGGCCATAACCCTGCTCCAGCACGAAAACCCTGATAGTCCCACCGCCGTGATTGCAGTGGGTCTGTTCACGGCCATCCGATACGTCTTCCAGGCCACAGACCGGCGACTGGACCTTGAGAATTTTCACCTCGCTCAACGGCGGGGCCGGAGCAGCCAAGGCGGTTTGTGCCCCTGTTAGCAGGGCACCCAACAACCCAAGACGCAAAACGACACTGTTCTTTGTGCAATACATATCTACCCCCAAACTTGCGCGCAGTATGCCCCACTACCCACTACGGCAAAACAACGCCAAGGATCGCAGTCATTGGTGCAAGCTACTGGTATGATGCGCGGCTTTTTCCGACCCACAGAAAATCAACAGGTGCTTCAGGCAGACTGTGCTTTGCTGTTTGAGTCGATACATTCACGGCGCCGGGCGCGCCACGGGGAGCAGACATGCTGGAAAGGCTGTTTCAACTCAAGGCACACAACACCAACGTGCAGACCGAGATTCTTGCGGGCCTCACGACCTTCCTGGCCATGGCCTACATTCTGTTCGTCAACCCGAGCATCCTCGGCGAGACCGGCATGGACAAGGGTGCAGTGTTTGTCGCGACCTGTCTGGCGGCGGCCATCGGCTCGACCGTGATGGGCCTGATCGCCAACTACCCGATCGCTCTGGCGCCGGGCATGGGCTTGAACGCCTTCTTCACCTACACCGTAGTCCTGCACATGGGCCACACCTGGCAAGTAGCACTGGGGGCGGTGTTCATCTCGGCGGTGATGTTTTTCCTGTTGTCGATCTTCCGCATCCGCGAATGGATCATCAACAGCATCCCGCTGGCGCTGCGCTCGGCGATTGCCGCCGGTATTGGCCTGTTTCTGGCACTGATCGCCCTGCACAACGCCGGCATCGTGGTCAGTAACCCAGCCACTATGGTTGGCTTGGGCGATCTGAAACAACCGGCACCGATCCTCGCCACCCTGGGTTTCGCCCTGATCGTCGCTCTTGAAGCCCTGAAGGTTCGTGGCGCAGTGCTGATCGGCATTCTTTCGGTGACTATTGTTTCCATCGCGCTGGGCTTTACCCCGTTCGGCGGCGTGATGTCGATGCCGCCTCCCCTGGCGCCGACCTTCCTGCAACTGGACATCAAAGGCGCGCTGGACATCGGTCTGGTCAGCGTGATCTTCGCTTTCCTGTTCGTCGATCTGTTCGACAACTCTGGCACTCTGATCGGCGTGGCCAAACGCGCCGGCCTGATGGGCAAAGACGGCCACATGCCGAAAATGGGTCGCGCCCTGATCGCCGACAGTACTGCGGCCATGGCAGGCTCCTTGCTGGGCACCTCGACGACCACCAGCTATATCGAGTCGGCAGCGGGCGTCAGCGCCGGCGGCCGTACCGGTCTAACCGCCATTGTTGTGGCGATCCTGTTCCTGCTGGCATTGTTCTTCGCGCCACTGGCCGGCAGCGTTCCAGCCTTCGCCACCGCGCCCGCCCTGCTGTTCGTCGCGGTACTGATGACCTCCGGCCTGGCCGAAATCGACTGGGACGACATCACTGTCGCCGCGCCTGTAGTTGTCACCGCCCTGGCGATGCCGTTCACTTATTCCATCGCCAACGGCATTGCCTTCGGTTTCATCTCCTGGACCGCGATCAAGGTGCTGTCCGGTCGTGGTCGTGAACTGAACTCGGCGCTGGTGATTCTGTCGATTCTGTTTGTGATCAAGCTGGGTTGGTTCAACGCATGAGTGCTCCGTCTTTCGACACCGAAGCCTACACCCGTCAGCTCGACGAAAAAGCTGCGCGCCTGCGCGAACTGCTGGCGCCGTTCGATGCGCCCGAGCCTCAGGTGTTTGACTCACCGCTGAAGAATTTCCGCCTGCGTACCGAATTCCGCCTGTGGCGTGAAGACGGCGAGCGCCACTACGCAATGTTCGCCCCGGGGGACAATCGCACGCCGATCCTGATCGAAGAGTTCCCGATCGCCAGCCTGCGCATCAATCAATTGATGCCGCAGCTCAAGGCGGCATGGCAAGCCAGCGCAGCATTGAGCCACAAGCTGTTTCAGGTGGATTTCCTGACCACCCTGGCTGGCGATGCGATGATCACCCTGTGCTATCACCGCCCGCTGGATGAGCACTGGCAAGTCGCCGCAGAAAAACTGGCCGCCGACTTGAATGTCAGCGTGATCGGCCGTTCCAAGGGCAAGCGCGAGGTGATTGGCCGCGATTATGTGGTCGAGAAGCTCGACGTCGGCGGCCGCACGTTCAGCTACCGCCAACCGGAAGGCGCGTTCACTCAGCCCAACGGTACGGTCAACCAGAAGATGCTCAACTGGGCGTTCGAATCACTCGGCGAGCGTTCGGATGACTTGCTGGAGCTGTATTGCGGCAACGGCAACTTCACCCTGCCGCTGGCAACCCGTGTGCGCAAAGTGCTGGCCACCGAAATCAGCAAGACCTCGGTGAATGCCGCATTGAGCAACCTCAGCGAAA
The DNA here is from genome assembly GCF_059421425.1 of Pseudomonas sp. GW821-FHT02H09. Lineage (NCBI taxonomy): Bacteria > Pseudomonadati > Pseudomonadota > Gammaproteobacteria > Pseudomonadales > Pseudomonadaceae > Pseudomonas > Pseudomonas sp. GW821-FHT02H09. The sequence continues at coordinate 178,484 of NZ_JBWKVA010000007.1, read as the reverse complement.
ACGCTGTGGATAATGTCACCCTGGTGCGTTTGTCCGCAGAAGAACTGACCGAAGCCTTGAACGAGGTTCGCCCGTTCCGCCGTTTGCACGGCATCGACCTCAAGAGCTACGAGTTCGGCAGCGTGTTCGTCGACCCACCGCGCGCCGGTATGGACCCGGACACCTGCGAGCTGACCCGACGCTTCGAGAATATCCTCTACATCTCGTGCAACCCGGAAACCCTCGCGGCCAACATCGCCCAACTGCACGACACCCACCGCATCACCCGCTGTGCGCTGTTCGACCAATTCCCATGGACTCATCATATGGAGTCCGGGGTGTTGTTGACCCGGCGCTGAAACTGCTCTGATCTACAAAACAGCCGTCGCAATGATGGCTGTTTTGCATGGGTCATCCGGGCGGCTTAAAGGGTGACATCGACCTTGCGCGGACGACCACCCTTTCTACCGTTAGCACGGGCCGCCTGCGCTTTGGCATCACTGCTTTGCCGTCCATTGCGCGAGGCGATCACTACCGCTGCCATGTCCATCAACGGCTTGCTGGCCGATATCAGACCGGCAATGGATACCTGTAAATCCCGCGCCTCATGACAGATCGCCGTACCTGCAAAGCCAATTTCCAGTCCGGCGAAATCCTCGCCCTTGAAATCATCGAATTCCGGATAGTTCTTCACCGGCAGCAGGATCGCGCTGCCATCTTCAAAACCGATAGACAGGCGCTGCTCCTGAAACTTCACGGTGGTCGCATTGACCCCGCAACTGCGGCGAGCCTGACCACGTTCTATCGCTTCATCCAGAACGGCCTCGGTTACCGGCCCATCGAATGGCACCCTGGCCTTTATCGTTTTCATAGTTCGATCTCCACCCTGTCTGGCGCGTCAACCAGCCCCAGCAGCGTTCTATTGCCCTCTAGCTCATAACGAGCCGACTCAATCAGATAGGTCGTGCTGCCAGGTCTCGTCGTTGCGACCACTTCATCTGCCTGCCAATCCCACAACTGATTATCCAGGCAGGTAGTGTGAATTTTGGCCCACCAAATACTGCGCGCACGCTGCAACTGAGCAGGTTGTTTCAGCTCCTGACGCAAGCCCTCCAGGATCGCCAAAGGCGGTCGACGGGCATAAGGGATGACATCCCACAGCTCAACGCCGTTATGCCAGAAGCTGAATTTGAAACGAGCACTCCATCTGCCTCCGTCGACATGCACGTGAGGCGGACAGTGTTCGTCTCGCAGCATGAGCACCATCGCCAATCCCTTGTAGTTGCATATTTTCATGCTAACCCATCCGTTAGGTTAATAAGCCACTTGGCTCGTTTTTCCTTAATGAATCCGACAGCTGGCAGTTTTCCATGCCACTGCCCGGACTTGAGATTAGTTCTGCCGGCGGGCAAAGCCCCTCGTCCTGCGGCGCCAAGTCGTAAGCAATTCTTACGACCCCGCCCTCTGCCCTGGCTGAAATGTCCGATCACCGAACACTTATTTCTGCCGTTTCTTGCCTGCCGCATGTCTTCAATTGACCGAAGTAACTAGTTAGTACAATTTATCCCCACAGGCTGACTCTCTCAGCCAAAGCCAAAAATAACAGCGGAGATACCCCACATGTCCCCTATCGTTCTGGTGCTCAACGGCCCGAACCTGAACATGCTCGGCACCCGTGAGCCGGCGACTTATGGCCATGAAACCCTGGCTGACATTTCTGCCTTGTGCGGCCGTGCCGCAGAGGAGTTCGGGTTGGCGGTAGAGTTTCGCCAGACCAACCACGAGGGCGAGTTGCTCGACTGGATTCACGGCGCTCGCGGCCGTTGCGCCGGGATCGTGATCAACCCGGCGGCCTGGACCCACACTTCGGTAGCGATCCGCGATGCACTGGTGGCCAGTGAGCTGCCGGTGATCGAAGTCCACCTGTCCAACGTCCATGCTCGCGAACCGTTCCGTCATCACTCGTTTGTGTCGGCGATTGCCAAGGCCGTGCTTTGCGGTTTTGGTAGCAACGGCTATCGCCTGGCGCTGGAGCATTTCAGCCAGCAGTTGAAGGGGTGATCGGTATGTCGCAGAAAACCGGTGTACTGGCTGGACTGATTGGCGCGGGCATCCAGGCATCGCGCACACCCGCACTTCACGAGCATGAAGGCGATGCCCAGGGCTTGCGCTACCTCTATCGGTTGATCGATCTGGACCCGTTGAAACTCGACAGCAACGCCCTGCCCGAGCTGCTGTTGGCCGCCGAGCGGATGAATTTTACCGGGCTGAACATCACCTTCCCGTGCAAGCAAACGATCATCCCGTTGCTCGACGAACTTTCACCTGAGGCAAGCGGCATCGGCGCGGTGAACACCGTGGTGCTCAAGGATGGCAAACGCATCGGCCACAACACTGATTGTCTGGGCTTTGCCGAAGGTTTTCGGCGTGGCTTGAATGGCGTCGCCCGCCGGCACGTGGTGCAAATGGGCGCAGGCGGTGCCGGGGCGGCGGTTGCCCACGCGCTGCTGAGCGAAGGTGTGCAACAGCTGAGCATTTTCGATGTGGAAACCAGCCGCGCACAAAGCCTGGCAGACAACCTTAACAAGCACTTCGGTGCCGGTCGCGCCCGTGCGGGAAGCGATCTGCCGAGCGCACTGGCGCAAGCCGATGGCTTAGTGAACACCACACCGATGGGCATGGCCAAGCTGCCTGGAATGCCAGTGCCGGTGGAGTTACTGAGAGCAGAATTGTGGATCGCAGAGATCGTCTACTTCCCGCTGGAAACCGAACTGCTGCGCAACGCTCGAGCTTTAGGCTGTCGCACACTGGATGGCGGCACGATGGCGGTGTTTCAGGCAGTGAAGGCATTTGAATTGTTCAGCGGCGTGGTGCCGGATGCGCAGCGAATGCTTGAGCACTTTCAGAGCATGAATAGCTAAGAGATGCACAGGTATGTGTGGCGATGGGGCAAGCCCCTTGCCACAGCTCAGGCCTGCAAATACCGCAACACCGACTCGCTGATCATTTCGCGATGGCGCTGTTTGATCGCTTCGTCCGCCAGATTGATCTGGAAGATTTCGCCAAAGGTATTGCGGTTCGAGACGCGGTAGAAACAGAACGAACTGATCAGCAAATGCACGTCCAGTGGTTCAAGCCCACGGCGGAACACGCCCTCCTCGGCACCGCGCTCAAGAATCTCCCCCAGTGAATCCAGAATGGTGTTGTTCATCGCCTTGATCGCGTCGGACTGCTTCACGTACTCGGCGTTGTGAATGTTTTCGATGCTGACGATGCGCACGAAATCGACGTTGCGATCATGGTGATCGAAGGTGAATTCCACCAGCCGCCGAATCGCCTCACGGGGCTCCAGCTCAGCCAGGTGCAGACGGCTCTCGGTGCTGCGAATATCGCCGTAGAGTTTCTCCAGAACCTCGACATAGAGCTGCTCCTTACTGCCGAAGTAGTAATAGATCATTCGTTTGGAGGTGTGGATACGCTCGGCGATGGCATCAACGCGAGCACCCGAAAGCCCCTGCTGGACGAACTCGACAATAGCCTCTTGAAGAATATTCTCGCGGGTCTTTTCCGGGTTGTTCTTGCGACTCTTGCGCGGCTCGAGAGCAGGCTCGTCGGGCGCTACAGAGAGGTCTGGGGTCATAGTCATTCCGGGCTCACGGCCATCACTGCACAGGTAGCGATTATGGGCCGCGCCGCGCAGTGAAGGAAAGGACACTGGCGGCCGTTTCTGACCGCCGTTACCAAACGCTTACAACTTGGCCTGCCGCACGCCACCACTGCGTGACTTGGCCATCGCTGCCAGGCGCACCGCGACGTTCGCCGCGCCATAACCCAAGTAGCCATTCTTGCGCTGGATAATTTCAAAGAAGAAGCGCCCTTCGAAAGGTTCGGTGTAGACATGGAACAGCTCACCGCCTTGCGCGTCGCGGTCATACAGCACGTTGTAGTACGCCAGTTCACTGAGAAACTCGTCGTCGAAATCAAAACGTGCCGCGAGGTCGTCGTAATAGTTCAGAGGGATATCCAGCAGCGGCACCCCTGCCTCTTTGGCCCGACTGACTTCGGCGAAGATGTTGTCACAATCGAAGGCAATGTGGTGTACCCCAGAACCGCGGTAACTGGACAAGGCGTGTGAAATCGCCGTGTTGCGGTTCTCGGAGATGTTCAATGGCAAACGAATCGAGCTGCAACGGCTGCGTAGCGCACGGCTCTTCACCAGACCATAAGGATCGGGCAGTACCACTTCATCGTCGGCCTCGAAATCCAGCAGGCTTTTGTAGAACAGCACCCAGCTGTCGAGACTGTCTGCCGGCAGCGCCATGGCCATATGGTCGATGCGCTTGAGACCGCCGCTGGCGATCAGCGCCGGTTGCAGATTGAAGTCGGTGTCGTAGAGGGTTTTGCCGTCGACATCCTGATCCACCAGGTAAATCAGGCTGCCATCCGGCGCCCGTACGGCCGCCAGCTCAAGCTCATTCGGCCCGACCAGACCGCGATAAGGCTGGCCTTTGTAAGCAACAGCCCGAGCCAGTGCGCTGGCGCTGTCCTTGACCCGAATCGCCGTAGCGCACAGCGACGGCCCGTGAGCTTCGAAAAAGCTGTGGGCAAATGAATAGGGCTCTGAGTTGAGAATCAGGTTGATATCGCCCTGGCGTAGCAAGCTGACGTTCTTGGAACGATGCTGACCGGCCTTGACGAACCCCAGGCGCTCCAGCCAGTGAGACAGTTTGGCGCCAAGGCTTTCGTCCACCGCAAACTCGAGAAACTCGATGCCGTCGTACTCGCTGGCCGCAGGCGTGGCGAACAGAGTATCAAGGTTAGCCGCAGGTACAGTTTCTTGTTGCAGGCGCTCGCGGGTTTTTTCTTCCAGGTACAGCAAGGAGCGCAAACCATCGGCGGCATTGGCCCGGGGCGGCGCGGCGCGGAAACCGTCGTTGAAGATTTCCAGCGACAACGGTCCGGTGTAGCCACTCTTGATGATTGGCGCGAGGAAGCCCGGCAGGTCGAACTCACCCTGACCAGGGAAACAGCGGAAGTGCCGGCTCCACTCCAGAACATCCATGGCCAGAATCGGTGCGTCGGCCATTTGCACGAAAAAGATCTTGTCGCCCGGAATCTCGGCGATGGCCCTCGGATCGCCCTTGAGCGACAGGGTGTGAAAGCTGTCCAGCAACACGCCAAGGCTCGGGTGATCGGCCTGACGGACGATGTTCCAGACCTGTTGATAAGTGTTCACATGCCGGCCCCAGGCCAGCGCTTCATAGCCAATCCGCAGGCCCCGAGCGCCAGCGCGCTCAGCCAACAGGCGCAAGTCGTCGATCAGGATTTGCTCATCACCGACGCTGTCTGCCGAGGCGTTGCTGCACACCAGCACCAGATCGGTGCCGAGTTCCTGCATCAGGTCGAACTTGCGCTCGGCCCGCTCGAGGTTGCGCGACAAACGATCGCGGCGGCAACCTTCAAAATCACGGAAAGGCTGAAACAATGTGATGGCGATGCCCAAGTCAGCGCACATCTGCCTGATTTCACGCGGGCTGCCGTCGTAGTAGAGAAGGTCATTCTCGAAAATCTCCACCCCGTCAAAACCGGCGGCGGCGATGGCTTCAAGCTTTTCCGGCAGGGTACCGCTCAAGGAAACGGTGGCAATGGAACGCTGCATGTTTCAACTCCCGGTGAAATGGGCTGATCTTGTTAGAGGACCTGCACGCTTTTCGTAGCAGCTGCCGAAGGCTGCTACGGGGTTAGCGGTGTGAATTATTGAGCCGAGCCATCCATACAGCAATTCAAAGTGTACGAACTGGTTAGTTTTTCGGGCGATTATCGAACACAATGGCCGTTAGTGAATTGACGATTTTTCGCTCACTGCGCACCATCGACACCACATTGAACCCACCTTAAAAAAGCGGGTTTCAGTTACCAAAGACCCAGAACACACCATAAAAATTTCAAAAATCGGGTACACGCTCATGCTCGCATCCAACGCTTTGCTCCCTTGCTCGCCCCTTCACATGCCCTGCCTGGCGCCCATCCGCAGCCCTCATTCCGACGTTCTACGCGCCCTCGGCTGAACCGTGTTGCACGCTGAATAAACCGCTTTCGTCCGCTCGGCCCAGCCTTGAGTCGACGAGAACACTCAGCCGATCAATCATTGAGTTCGCCCTGCGTAAGCCCGCGCACCCTGACGATTGATCACGCGCCCTTGAAGTCCCGACGAGCAATGCTCGTCAGTCATTGAACGGATGGCACACATGATTCCTTCTCAAAGCTCACGCATGGCCCCAGATCTGGGCGTCGCCAGAGGCGGCGTAGGTGACAAGATTCGCGCAGCAATGTCTGTTGGCAAGACCCGCTGGGGCATGCTGGCACTGGTGTTTTTCGCCACCACGCTGAACTACATCGACCGCGCCGCACTGGGCGTGATGCAGCCAATCCTGGCCAAGGAAATGAGCTGGACAGCGATGGATTACGCCAACATCAACTTCTGGTTCCAGGTCGGCTACGCCGTTGGCTTCGTCCTGCAAGGACGGTTGATCGACAGGATCGGCGTGAAACGGGTGTTCTTCTTCGCCGTGCTGCTCTGGAGCCTGGCCACTGGCGCCCATGGCCTGGCAACCTCGGCAGCGGGCTTTATGGTCTGTCGGTTCATTCTCGGCCTGACCGAAGCCGCCAACTACCCGGCCTGCGTTAAAACCACCCGGCTGTGGTTCCCGGCTGGCGAGCGTGCAGTAGCGACTGGCATCTTCAACGCCGGCACTAACGTCGGTGCGATGTTCACGCCGATGCTGCTGCCGCTGATCCTGCAGGTCTGGGGCTGGCAAGCCGCGTTCCTCTGCATGTCGGCACTGGGCGCGATCTGGCTGATGTTCTGGGGCCTGAAATACTTCAACCCGGAAGATCACCCCTCGGTAAAACAATCCGAACTGGACTACATCCAGAAGGAAGTCGAGCCGGAACAACCTTCCGTACCCTTCTCGCGAATCCTGCGCATGCGTGGCACCTGGGCTTTCGCCCTGGCCTACGCGATCACCGCGCCCGTGTTCTGGTTCTACCTGTACTGGCTGCCGCCATTTCTGAACCAGCAATACAATCTGGGCATCAACGTGACCCAAATGGGTATCCCGCTGATCATCATTTACCTGACCGCCGACTTTGGCAGCGTCGGCGGCGGCATTCTGTCTTCGTTCCTGATCGGTCGCGGAATCAACCCGATCAAAGCGCGGCTGATGTCGATGCTGCTGTTCGCTTGCTGCATCATCGGCGTGATCATGGCTGCAGGCTCGAGCAATCTGTGGGTCGCGGTGTTCGCTATCTCCCTGGCCATCGGCGCACACCAGGCCTGGACCGCAAACATCTGGAGCCTGGTGATGGACTACACACCCAAGCACATGATGAGTACGGTGTTCGGCTTCGGCGGTATGTGCGCGGCCATCGGCGGGATGTTCATGACCCAGTTGGTCGGCTACATCCTGACCACCACCCATAATAACTACACCGTGCTGTTCACCATGATCCCGGCGATGTACTTCATTGCGCTGATCTGGATGTACTTCATGGCACCGCGCAAGATCCCGAAAATCGAAGACTGATCCACCTCCACGCAGGCCTGGGCTCCAGGCCTGCGTACATGCCCCTCCCCCCTCACTTGCCCCCCCTCTTTTTTCTCTTGCGCCCAAGGAACTCACACCATGTCGCCTGGCAACCTGAGCATCGCCAAACGCGCGTTGATCAGCTTCGGCCTGATCGCCCTGCTGGTCCTGCTGCAAGGGTTATTCGCCCTCAAGCAGGTCGCTGAGGTTCGCGCCACCGGTCAACATACAGAAAACGTTTCCCTGCCCAGCACCCGGTATCTGGGGGAGATCCGCGACTATATTCTGAGCATTCGGGTGCTCAGCCTGCGCATGGCTCTGAATCGCGAGCCCAAAGTACTCGACGCGACCATCGCCCGCCTGCATCTGGTAGAAGGCTGGCTGGAGCAGGCTATGGGTCGGTTCGCGCCCTTGGTCGGCGACTACAATCGCCCGCAATACCAACAATTCGTCAATACCGTGCAGAGTTACCGTCAGGCGCTGGATCAGTACGAACAGTTGTCCGGGCAAAACCGCAGCGAGGAAATGAGCGCGCTGCTCAACGGCAAGATCCAGGATTACTCGACCCGCACCGGCGATCAGTTCGCCGAACTGATGAGCCTTACGGCCAATGAAGTCAGCCAGTCGGCCAGCCATGCCGACACACTCTATTCCCAAGTGAAAATGACCGTGATCGGTGCGTTGATCGCCGTTGCCCTGCTGACGTTGTGCCTGGCCTGGCTGTTGATTCGCAGCATCGTCATCCCGATTCGTCAGGCCGTTCAGATCGCCGAGCTGGTCGCCCACGGTGACTTGAGCAGCCCTATCCAGAGCCTCGGCACCGATGAGACCGCACGCCTGCTCAGGGCCTTGGCGAGTATGCAAACCAGCCTGCGCGAAACCCTGCAATTGATCAGCGGCACGTCTACGCAACTGGCCAGCGCGGCCGGACAAATGAGCCAGAGCACGGAACAAGACTCCAACCGTTTGCAGCAGCAACACAACGAAATCGAGCAGGCCGCCACAGCGGTCAATGAAATGACCGCCGCCGTTGAAGAGGTCGCACGCAATGCAGTCTCGACCTCCGACGCCACGGGCCAATCGACCCTCGAAGCGACCCGCGGTCAGACACGAGTCGCCGAGACTCTGGATGCTATCCGGGCAATGAGCAACGACGTGCAATCGGCCCTGCATCAGGTCCAGGACCTGGCCGGACAGTCGCGGGAAATAGGTAAGGTGCTCGATGTGATCCGCGCCATTGCCGAACAGACCAACCTGCTCGCCCTCAATGCCGCCATCGAGGCCGCACGGGCCGGTGAGGCGGGACGCGGCTTTGCCGTGGTTGCCGACGAGGTTCGCGCTCTGGCTCATCGCACTCAGCAATCGACCCGGGAAGTAGAACAGATGATCGCCCGGGTTCAGGGCGGTACTGACAGCGTGGTGCTATCAATGCATAGCAACAGCCAACGCGTCGCCCACACCCTGGCTATCGCCGAACATGCGGGTCAGGCGTTGACTGAAATCACCCGGACCATGGCGCAGATCCACCAGCGCAATCTGGTAATCGCCAGCGCCTCCGAGGAACAGGCCCTGGTGGCTCGGGAGGTCGACCGCAACCTGCTGAATATCCGCGACCTGTCCCTGCAAAGCGCCGGTGCGTCCACCCAGACCAGCGCTACCAGCCACGAGCTGTCACGGCTGGCGGCCGGGTTGCAAAGCCTGGTAGTGCGCTTCAGGTTTTGATCGATGTCAGCGGCGGCGTTGTTGCCACGCTGCGGCCAGGCCACTCAGGCAGATCACCAGTATCCCGATCTGAGTGGTGAGGTCAGGGGTGTGCTTGAACAGCAACCAACCCAACAGGCCGGCAAAAACGATCTGGCAATAGCTGAAGGGTGCCAGCAACGCAGGCGCCGCATGACGGAAGGCTTGGGTCAGGAACAAGTGAGCGGTCATGCCGCAACCGCCCAGCGCCAGCATCAGCAAGCCATGACTGAAGCTCGGTACTTGCCAGAAGAACGGCACCAACGCGCTCATCACCAAGGTGTTGCACAGGCCGGCGAAGAAGTTGCTGGTGGTTGGACTGTCGTACTCGCTGAGCTTGCGCGTCAGCAACTGATAGAAGCAGAAAAACAGCGCCGAACAGAATGGCAACAGCACCGCCGGGGTGAACAGTTCACCGCCGGGGTGGACGATGATCAGAACCCCGATAAAGCCGCAGAGCACCGCCACCCACTGGCCACGCGTCACCCTCTCACCCAGCAACGGCACCGACAAGGCTGTCACCAATACCGGAGCAAGAAAGTTCACCGCCGTAGCTTCGGCCAACGGGATGAACAGCAATCCCGTGGTGAACAACAGGCTGGTACTGAGCAGGCACAGCGCCCGCAGCAATTGGAGCAGCGGCCGCTTGGTGCGCAACACCCGAAGGCCGGACTGCGGCACAAAGATGCCGGCCATCAGCAACGTATGAACCAGATAACGCGCCCAGACCACCATCACCACCGGATAGAAACCACAGAGGAACTTCGACAACGCGTCATGACTGGAAAACAGAAAGGTCGCCACGACGATCAACACAATGCCTTTAAAGGGCTTATTGACGCCGGAAAGGGGTGTGCTGAGGGTCATGGGATTCTCTTCATTGATCATTCCCACGCTCCGCGTGGTAACGCATCCATGGACGCTCTGCGTCCGCTTCCAAAGTGACGCAGAGCGTCACGGTATGCTTTCCCACGCAGAGCGTGGGAACGATCAGCTATAGGTTTTCCAACAACACCCGGGTCTTGTCCAGCGCCATCTGCGCCCGCTGCAAGGCACTCACACCCTGCTCCAACAACCGCGCGGTGGGGACTTCCAGACTCAAAGGGAGATTGCCTGGCAAACAACGCAACAGCTCGAGCAAATCGCACTCGCCATCACCAGGGAAACGCCGCTCATTACGCGCCTGGCGCAGGATTTCCTGCATATCGTCCGGTCGCGGTCCCGCCACATCGCAAAGTTGTGCATAACGCAGCCGGGACGGCGCGACCCTGGCCAGATCCTCCAGGCGCGATCCCGAGCGGTCGAAGTGGAAAGCATCCACCAGCACGCAACCATTCTCGCGGTCGGCGTTTTCAATGATGCGCACAGCCTGCTCGAGGTTGCGCGCATCGGTCCAGGGCATGAACTCCAGATGCAGATGCAAACCGTATTGACCGGCCAGATCACACAACGACGCAACGTTGTCGGTGAGTCGACGTTCATCAGGATCGTTACCGGCGACCAGCAATTCACTGGCACCCAGTTCAGCGCCCACAGCGATGATCGCCTCAAAATCAGCGACGCAGGTCTGCGGTTTGAGCCGCAGGATCTCGACATCCAGCACCTGTATGCCGGTATCGCGCAGCCGCGCCATCGTCTGACGGCGCAAACCGGTATCGCCGACCAAGGGGAAGTGATGCTCCTCAGGCGTCGCCGGCACTACGCGCAAGCCAACATGACTGTAGCCCGCGCGGGCTGCGACTTCGACCATCTCGGGCGGTGAAAGCTCAAGAACGGTCAGGGCTGCCAGAGAAAAAACGCGTTCGTTCATCATCGTCACTTCATCCAATGTGGGCTGGGGCGCAAGCACGACCGGTTTCGGCGGCTTCACGAATCGCTTCAATCAGCGCCAGAGTGCGAGCGGCGTCGGCGACACTCACCAACGGTTCCACTTCACCTCGCACAACCCGGACGAAGTGCTGCAGTTGCAGACGCAACGCCTCATCCGCGGTGAAGCTTTCCTGCACCGCCAGCAACGGCTGATGCCACCCGGCACCGGCCTCGGCGTACTGCCAACGCTTGAGCTGCGGGATGCTCAACGCGCCGCCGGTCCCGGCCAACAAATAGCAGGGTTGATCGGACTGCCGTGGATAAATCGGGTTTTCACCGGAGCCCAGTTCCCAGCTCCAGGGCGCCGCCACCGCGTCGGAGCCGGTCAGGCTGCCGAGCACGCCATTGTCGAATTGCAGCAACACCGCCGCGCAATCTTCATTGGCAAAACCGCGCACCGCGTTGCTGGTAATGGCTTGAACCTGGCGCACTTCACCACACAGGTGGCGCAGCAAATCGAGGTCATGGATCAGGTTGGTCAGCAGCATCCCGGCGCCGGGTTCGCGACGCCAGGGGGTCTCGAAATAGCTGTCGGGCTTTTGCAATTGCCAAAGCGCGGTGACCGTGGTCAGCCGTCCCAGCGCGCCGCTGCGCACCAGTTCATGGGCGCGGACGATCAGCGGATTGTGTCGCCGATGATGCCCCACCAGCACCGGCACCCCCGTAGCTTTCGAGGCGGCAACCAGCTCGCGCACTTCGTCCATGTGCACGCCTACCGGTTTCTCCAGCAGCACCGGCACGCCCATCGCCAGGCAATCCAGCGCCGTGCCGACATGCAGGTTGTTCGGGTTGGCGACGATCACCGCCTCAGGCCGTACCTGCTCGAGCATCTGCCGATGATCCGCGAAATACGGCACATCCCATTGCGCCGCGATGCCCACGGCCTGAGACCCGGGATCGGCCACCGCGCACAATGTGGCCTCGGGCAGATGTTTGAGGTGTTGATAATGCTGCTGGCCCATGTTGCCGGCGCCGATCAGAGCGATGCGAAGTGGCGGGTTCAAAGCGGAAATCCTCTTGTGATTGTTCTCGGGACGCTGAACTCAAATTATTTAGAACTCAGTTCCAGTTTCAATCAAGAGAAAAACAAAATGCTGGGCGAACAGCGAACAGATTTGAAGACGATTCGCCCGCGTAGCAGCTGCCTAAGGCTGCGTTCGATCTGGGCCGCATCCGGACGAAGCGGTCGTAAGAAGGTTAACCGCGATTCGTCAGGTGAAACGAGGAAACCCGATTGCGTCCGCTACGCGGCCGAACGCAGCCTTCGGCAGCTGCTACAGGTTTGAGGTCAACCCGAAAGGTTCAGCTGAAGAGTTCAGACGCCTGGCTCGCCGCCGACAACTCGTGCGCAAACTTCAACAGCAGCGGCGCCAGCTCATGCAGCCTTGCCTGCGGCAGCCGCGCGCTCGGCCCGGCGACGCTGAGCACGCCGACCACCCGCCCATCCACCGGATGACGTACCACCGCGGCAATCGCCGAGGTACCGACCGCCGAGCTTTCCTCGACCCAGGCATAGCCCTGTTCACGCGCCAATCGCAAACGCTCGAGCAGTTCGATATTGGAGCGTGGCGCGTTCGGCCCCAGCTCCGCTGGAACGTGCGCTGCTTGTCGCTCAACCAGCGACAAGGCCTCGGCATCGCTCAGACAAGCCAGCCAGGCATGCCCGGAAGCGGTGTAGAACAGCGGCGCTTCACGGCCCATGTCCGGGTCGTAGCGCAGGCCGGAGCGCGCCCCCTGAGACTTGGCAATCCAGGTCTGACGCTCGCCCTCGATCACCCCCAGACGCACCAGCTCACCGGTTTCCTGAGCGAGGCGATCAAGCACTGGCTGAACGATGTCCGCACCGCTGCTCGCCAGGTAACGAAAGCCCATCGCGACCAGTTTGGTTGACAGGTGATAACGCAGATTGTCTGGGTTTTGCCGCACATAGCCCAAGCGAATCAGCTCGGCGAGCAGACGATGGGTGGCGCTTTTCGGGATGTCCAGTTGCTCTGCCAGGGTCTGCATCGGCAGGCCCCGCGGGTCACTGGTGAGACTTTCCAGAACGCTGAAAACACGTTCGATTTGACTGCCGGCCATGGTTGGGGTCCAGACGAAATTTGCGTGATTCTAGAAGACAACACACCGAATACGAAACCTGGAACTGCGTTCCAGAGTGAAATCAGTCGGTAGCCCGTCACTTGCTGTTTCTAATTCGACTACGTATATTTTGGAACCAAGTTCCACAAAATAACAATCTACTGAATATTTCTGGAGTTCTGCCACGATGCCTGCCGCCTCCTCCCAGCAAGAAATCGACTGCGACGTGCTGATCGTCGGCTCTGGCGCGGCGGGTCTGGCAGCCGCCGTCACAGCAGCCTGGCATGGCCTGAAAGTCATCGTCGTCGAAAAGGACGAGGTGTTCGGCGGCGCCAGCGCCTGGTCGGGTGGCTGGATGTGGGTGCCGTGCAACCCTTTGGCCCAACGCGCGGGTATCGTCGAAGATGTGGAACTGCCGCGCACCTACCTCAAGCACGAACTGGGTGAACGCTATGAACCGGCGCTGATCGACGCCTTCCTCGAAGCCGGGCCACACATGGTGTCGTTTTTCGAGCGCCACACCTCGCTGCAATTCGCCGACGGCAACGCCATCGCCGATATCCATGGCGACACTCCCGGTGCCGGCACCGGCGGGCGCTCGGTCATCGCCGCGCCCTATGATGGTCGCCTGGTCGGCAAACTGCTCAAACGCCTGCGCAAAACCCTGCGTGAAACCTCATTCATGGGCATGCCGATCATGGCCGGTGCTGACCTCTCGGCGTTCCTCAACCTGACCCGCTCGCCATCTGCGGCACTGCATGTGGTCAAGCGCTTGAGCCGACATGTGTTTGACCTCGCGCGGCACGGTCGCGCCATGCAACTGGTCAACGGCGTCGCGCTGATCGCACGCCTGGCAAAATCGGCTGAAGACCTCGGCGTGCTGCTCTGGGAGTCGGCACCAGTCACAGAACTGCTGCGCGAGGGAGATGAGGTCAGCGGTGCGATAGTCAGTACCGCCAAGGGCACGTTCCACATCCGCGCCCGCAAAGCCGTGGTGCTGGCCGCGGGTGGTTTCCCCAACGACATAGAGCGACGTAAAGCACTGTTCCCGCGCACACCCACCGGCCACGAGCATCTGGCATTGCCGCCTATTGGCGCTTCAGGCGACGGGCTGCGGCTGGGCGAAAGCGTCGGCGCGCAGGTCAAGACCGATCTCGAGTCCCCCGTCGCCTGGGCCCCGGTCTCGCAAGTGCCGTACAAGGACGGCAGGATCGGCCACTTCCCGCACATTATCGAGCGCGGCAAGCCGGGAATCATCGGTGTCTTGAGCAATGGCCAACGCTTCGTCAACGAAGCCAACGGTTACTACGACTATGTCACGGCGATGGTTGAAGCAGCCCCACAAGGTGAGGAAGTCGCATCCTGGCTGATCTGCAGCCATCGTTTCCAGCGTCGTTATGGTCTCGGCATCTCTCGTCCCTTTCCCTTGCCGGTGGCGCCGTTTATTCGCTCGGGTTACCTCAAGACCGGCGACACCCTCGAGGAACTGGCCCACGCCTGCGGTATCGACGAGCAGGGCCTGCGCTCCACCCTGTCGCACTACAACCAGCATGCGCGACACGGCGACGACCCGCAGTTCGGCCGCGGTTCGACACCCTATAACCGTAAACAGGGCGACCCATTGCAGCAGCCCAACCCCTGCGTCGCCCCCATCGAACAAGGTCCGTTCTATGCAGTGAAAGTCCAGCCGGGGTGTTTCGGCACCTTCGCCGGACTCAAAGTAAATGAACACGCCCAAGTGCTCGATGGAACCGGCCAGGCGATCCGCGGGCTATACGCTGCGGGTACCGACATGGCCAGCATCATGGGCGGCTACTACCCGGCCGGCGGCATCAATCTCGGCCCGGCGCTGACCTTTGGCTACATTGCCGGTCGACATATCGCCGGTGCCACCGCTTACGAATAGGAGATCGACCAGCCCTCTCGAAGCAGACGTTCTGCCCTCCTTAATAAAACCCGTCACCCGACGGAATTTGATGGGTCGCCTGTGTTCTATGGAACGCTGAATATTTCTCGGCGACGACGAAATCGTTGCCGCGAATACCACCGTTCGCGGCAAACGCCGGACGGCCGGACTGGCGCCAGCGCCACTCACCAGCAACACTCATCACCAGATTAAGAGAGGATTCCCACATGCTATGGAAAAAAGGTCGACGCAGCGACAACGTGGTGGATGCTCGCGGTGACGATACTGGCGAGGGCGGCAGTGGGATGCGCTTCGGTGGTGGCAAGGGCCTGAGCCTGACTGCCGTCGTGCTGATAGTCGGCATCGGCTGGCTGACCGGCCAGGATCCGATGCAGATTCTCGGGCAACTATCCGGCCAGCTGACCGAGCAAGCGGCCACCACCCAACAGATGCGCAAGGCACTGCCGGCCAAAGATGAGCAAGCAGAATTCGTCCGCGCCATCCTCGGCGATACAGAGGACACCTGGGGGCAAATTTTCCAGCAGGCCGGACGCCAATATAAGTACCCTACGCTGACCCTGTTCAGCAACGGGGTGAACTCCGCGTGTGGCTTCGCCAGCTCCGCCACCGGCCCCTTCTATTGCCCGGCGGACCAGAAGGTTTATCTGGACATGAGTTTCTTCCGGGAGATGTCCCAACGTTTCTCCGTTGCGGGCGACTTTGCTCAGGCCTATGTCATCGCCCACGAAGTCGGCCATCACGTACAAACCTTGCTCGGCGTCTCTGCCAAGATCCAGGCTGCTCGGCACCAGGGTCGGCAGATGGAGGGCGACGGTGGTCTGTTGGTGCGTCAGGAGTTACAGGCCGACTGCCTGGCCGGTGTCTGGGCCAACAATGCGCAAAAACGTCTGAACTGGCTCGAGCCGGGAGACATCGAAGAAGCGCTGAACGCAGCCAATGCCATCGGTGACGACCGCTTGCAACAGCAGGGTCAGGGCCGCGTAATACTGGACTCCTTCACTCACGGCACCTCGGCACAACGGGTTCGCTGGTTCAAGACCGGGTTCGCCCAGGGCCAGATCAGCCAGTGCGATACCTTCGCTGTGAAAGACCTGTAAATGATCGCTCGATGGCTGACGTTTCTGGGCCTGTTGGTCATCTGCATCGGCAGCCAGGCTGCCGAGCACGGGGTCAAGGAGATCAGCCCCGGGCGCTTGCAGTTGGAAGCCGGCGAGATGACCGTGGACATCGGCCCTGCGCCGACGAAGATCGAACGCGTGCTGATCATCATTCATGGCCATTTACGCAATGCTGAAACCTACCGTCGGAGTGCCGAACGCGCAGCCGAGCAGGCCGGGCAAAGCGCGACCACACTGGTGATCGCACCACAGTTTCTCAATGAATCCGATATCGCCCGCCATCAGTTGCCCGACAGCATGTTGCGCTGGCAGGGCAATGACTGGATGGCCGGCGGCTTGTCCTCAGCTCCGCACCCTCTGAGTTCCTACGCAGTTATCGACGAAATCGTCGCCCGACTCGTCGATCGACAACAGTTTCCGGATGTGAAGGAAATCGTCATCGCCGGCCACTCCGGCGGCGCTCAGGTGGTTCAGCGCTACGCGCTGCTGAGCCATGATCAGCCAGCCATCAAGACCGCCGGCGTGAAGGTGCGTTATGTGATCGTCAATCCCTCGTCGTACGCGTATTTCGATGAAAAACGGCCAGTCGCGTTCAATCACGCCAGTTGTCCGGCATTTAACCACTGGAAGTACGGGCTAACGGATTTACCCGCCTATGCAAGCGGGCAGACGCCTGCGCAGCTGGAGGCAAACTACGTCAAACGTGACATCGTTTATCTACTGGGGAAGCAAGACATCGACCCGCATCATCCGACGCTGGATAAAAGTTGTGAGGCCCAAACCCAGGGCGCTTATCGATTGATTCGAGGGCACAATTATTTTGACTATCTGAGGCGGCGCCATCCTCAAGGACTGAGTCAGCGCCTGATCGAAGTGCCCGGGGTTGGGCATGACGAGGATGGAATGTTTACATCGCCTGAGGGGCAGGCGGCGTTGTTCAGGTAGTTGGAAACGTCGTCAAACAGGACGCCGCGGGCAAGGACTGGGCGCCCCTCGCTCCTACGGACCGCATGTACCTGTAGGAGCGAGGCTTGCCCGCGATGAACGATAACGTGGTGTGCCCTGACAGACCTACCCCGCAACCGCCTCGCTCAACTCCTCCAGCGTCTTGCCCCGGGTCTCCATCCCGAACAGCCAGACCACCGCTGCGGCGGTCGCAAAACACAGTGCACCCAAGGCGAATACACCGCCCTGCCCGGTGATCGGGAATACCAGCCCGGTCACCATCGGCCCGAGCAAAGAACCAATCCGACCGATCGCCGAGGCGAAGCCTGATCCGGTAGCCCGCGCCGACGTCGGATACAGCTCGGGTGTATAGGTATAAAGCACCGCCCACATACCGAACAGAAAGAACTGCATCAGCAAGCCCGAGCCAATCAGCAGGCTGACATTGCCGCCAAACACCGCACTTTGCCCGTAAAAGAACGCCATGATCCCGCCACCGAGCAAGGTCACGATGCACACGGGTTTGCGCCCCCAGCGCTCCACCAGCCACGCTGCCATCAAAAAGCCAGGGATCCCGCCGAGGGAAATCAGCACGGTGTAATACACCGACTGCGTCACGGCAAAACCCGACTGCTGCAGCAACGCGCTGAGCCAGGAAGTGAGGCCGTAAAAGCCCAGCAGAGCAAAGAACCAGACGCTCCAGATCATCATCGTGCGCTGGCGATAGAGTGGCGACCATAGCTCGCGGAATGCCGAAAAGAAGGTCACGGGGTGGATGACGATGCGCGGCAGGCGAATCGGCTCAGGCAAATCAGCCCGTTTCAACGAGGCGCGAACCCGGTCCTCGATGCGCAGCAATACTTTGTCTGCTGAGTCGTGGTGCCCGGCCTGTTCCAGCCAGCGCGGTGACTCCGGAATGAAGAAGCGGATAGCCAGAACAAACACCGCCGGCACCGCCAACACCAGAAAAATGTCACGCCAGCCAATGACGGGTAACAGGAAGTAGGAAAGAATTCCCGCCGCTACAAACCCAAGGGGCCAAAAGCCGTCCATCAACGCGATGTAACGTCCCCGCCCCTTGGCCGGAATCAACTCGGAGAGCATTGATTGGGCAATCGGAAACTCCATGCCCATGCCGATCCCCAACAGGATTCTGAATAGCGTAAGCATCTCGATCGTCTGCGCCGTGGAACACAGGTAGCTCGCCAGGCCCCATAACACAATGCTCCACTGGAACACCGGCTTGCGGCCGAAACGATCGGCCAACATACCGGACAAGGACGCCCCCAGGACCATGCCGAAGAAGCTCGAACTGGCCAGCAACCCCGCCTGCGCCGTGCTCAGTCCAAACTCGGCTTTGATCGAGCCAAGCAGGAAGGTCATCATTGCCAGGTCCATGGAGTCGAAGAAAAACGCCAGGGCAATGATGATGAAAATGATTCGGTGGTAACCACTGATGGGTAACCGTTCCAGACGCTCAGCAGCGCTATATCCTTGAATCCCCATGTCCTCTCCCCCGATTCGATAGTCTGCAAATCGAGTGTGCGGGATCGTTTACCAGGGCTATTGCTGGATGCGACCTGCCCGCATCTGTTAACGACTCTTTAAACCCAGGGCACAGACGTCTTATGGCGGTTAATCATCAGAGACAAACAATGTTGGACATTGGCTGGATATCGTCTCGCAACGTGACTTAATCATTTCACGCAACAAGTTCACCGGTTTACTTAATTGCGCGCGATGGGCGCACAACAAATTCAGCGGCGCACGCTCACATGACAATTCCGGCATCAGCACTCGCAAACGCCCGGCCAGCACATCGGCGGCCACATCAAGCCAGGACTTGTAGGCAATCCCTGCACCCGCCACGGCCCATAAGCGCACCACATCGGCATCGTCACTGAAGCGATCGCCGCTAACGGTC
Source organism: Pseudomonas sp. GW821-FHT02H09 (assembly GCF_059421425.1). NCBI lineage: Bacteria > Pseudomonadati > Pseudomonadota > Gammaproteobacteria > Pseudomonadales > Pseudomonadaceae > Pseudomonas > Pseudomonas sp. GW821-FHT02H09. The sequence continues at coordinate 159,317 of NZ_JBWKVA010000007.1, read as the reverse complement.
AGGCCCACTTCGCGCTTGCCGTCATGAAAACTCCAGTGATCGTGAACCCGACTGCCGAGCATGAATAGCAGGCAATTATGCTGGGCCAATTGCTCCAGTTGCCGGGGCTCACCCCGCCGGGCCAGATAACTGGGGGCCGCACACAACACCCGACGGTTCTGCGGTGCAATCGGCAACGCCACCAGGCTTGAGTCTTCCGGCTCACCGTAACGCAGAGCGATATCCACCGGCTGGCGGAACAGGTCGGCAATCCGGTCGCCCAGCAACAAACGTACGGTGAGCCTGGGGTGCTCACGCTGGAACTCATCCAGCCAGGGCAGCAACACGTTGCGCCCGAAATCGGAAGGCGCCGACAGCTGTAAGATCCCGCTCACCTGATCCTGCCCGCTGGTCAGCAGACGCCGGCCCTCATCGAGGTTACTCAACGCGGCCCTGGCGTACTCAAGAAAGCCTTCGCCCTCGGCCGTCAACCGCAGGCTGCGGGTCGAACGCGCCAGCAGCCGGGCACCCAATTGCTGCTCGATACGTTTCAACGCGGCACTGGCCACCGCCGCCGACATATCCATCACCCGCGCCGCCGCAGACAAACTGCCCAGGTCCGCCGCGCGCACGAACAACTGCAAGTCATCGAAACGCAACATCGTCTATCACCAGCCGATTATCAAAAAAATATTGAAAGAGACTGCTGTTTTAGCGGGTTTTATCTTCAAGAGAAATAACCAATGATCCACCTATCGAACTATTGCCTTTCAGCGCTATTACCCTTCAGGAGCTCCCATGAAAGCCGTTGCCTACTACACGTCCTTACCCATTGACGACCCAAAATCCCTGCAAGACATCGAGCTGCCAGAACCGGTAGCCGGCCCTCGGGATCTGCTGGTTGAAGTCAAAGCCATCTCGGTCAACCCGGTGGACACCAAAGTCCGCCAGAACGTCCAGCCCGAAGGTGGCACCGCTAAGGTATTGGGATGGGATGTGGCTGGCGTGGTCAAAGCCGTCGGTAGCGAAGTCAGTCTGTTCAAGGCTGGCGACAAAGTGTTCTACGCCGGGTCCATTGCCCGTGCCGGCGGCAACAGCGAGCTGCACGTCGTTGACCAGCGGATTGTCGGCCACATGCCAAAAACCCTCGGCTTCGCGCAAGCCGCTGCATTGCCGCTGACCGCGATTACCGCGTGGGAGTTGCTGTTCGAACGGCTGCAAGTCAGTGAAGGCAAAACCGATCAGGGCCAAAGCCTGCTGATTGTCGGTGCCGCCGGTGGCGTGGGTTCGATCCTGACTCAACTGGCCAGCCAGCTCACGGCGTTGAGAGTGATCGGCACCGCGTCACGCCCCGAAACCCGGAGCTGGGTGCATGAACTGGGGGCCGATCTGGTGATCGATCACAGCCAGCCGCTAAGCGAAGAACTCAAGCGTGCCGGCCAGACTCACGTGACCCACGTCGCCAGCCTGACGCAAACCGATCAGCACCTGGACCAATTGGTCGAAGCGCTGGCGCCCCAAGGCAAACTGGCGCTGATCGATGATCCGAAGGCGTTGGACGTCACCAAGCTCAAGCGCAAGAGCCTGTCGCTGCATTGGGAGTTCATGTACACCCGTTCGCTGTTCGAAACCACAGACATGCTCGAACAGCACAAGCTGCTCAACCGCGTGGCTGAGTTGATCGATGCGGGCACCCTGAAAACCACCGTCGGCGAACACTTCGGCACCATCAACGCGGCCAACCTGCGGCGTGCCCACGCACTGCTGGAAAGCGGCAAGTCCAAAGGCAAGATCGTGCTCGAAGGCTTCTAAAGCGCAGGGACATCGCAGTCATCCGCAACCTGAGCGGGATGCGGATGACACCGTCAGTCAGAGACTTGACCTGCGTCATATCTGCGACCGCATTCGGGTCTACACTCTAGGTCTTTGCAATGTTGTCTTTTACGTGAGGAGGTCAGCAATGAAGATCCTGATAAAAGAACTGGCAAAACCCCAAGGCCCTCAATGGCAGGTCCGGCTCGACCAACACGCGGTGACCTTCCGTAGTGAAGCCGAAGCCCGCGCCTTTGCCCATACACTGGAAACGCGGCTCCAGGCTCCCCATCGATTTCCCGACAGACAACAGTACACTGCTGGCTGAGTCAGGCAGCCGCTTGTGCTGCGGTCCGGGCGTTTTGCAGTCGGCGAGTGACCATCGCCACGCTCACCGCAAGAATCCCGCACAGACTGATCACCATAGCCATCGGCATTGCGCTGCCATCATGCAGAACACCTACCAGTGACGCCGCCCCGGCGGCAACACTGAACTGCAGACATCCCAGCATGGCCGAGGCGCTGCCCGCCCGTGCGCCTTGACCACTCATGGCGCAGGCCGAAGCATTGGGGATGATGCAGCCCAAACTCGCGATGCAGATAAACAGCGGCACCAGCAGCGGCCACAACTGAGTCGTGTGCAACGCACTGACGCCCAGCAGCGTTAAACCGGCCGCCAGATAAATCCACACCGTACGCGCCAGCAAAAAGGCCGGCCCACGCCTGGACAGCAACCGCGCATTGATCTGCGCTACCAGAATGAAACCCGCCGCGTTACTGCCGAACAACCAGCCGAAGTGCTCAGCCGGTACGCCGTAGAGTTTGATGAAGACAAAGGGTGAACCGGCGATATAGGCAAACATCCCGGCAATCGCAATCCCGCCGGTCAAGGCATGTCCGAGATAGACTTTGTCTGACAGCAAGCGACCATATTGGCGCAAGGCACCCGACAACGGTTGGCGCGGCTGACTGGCCGGCAGGCTTTCCGGCAGTCCCAGTGCCACGGCCAGTGCGGACAGGGCACTGAACAATGTCAGCGCAATAAAGATCGACTGCCAGCCATAGAGGTTGACCATCAGCCCGCCGAGCATCGGCGCGAGGATCGGCGCCAGGCCCATCACCAGCATCAGTTGCGAGAAGACTTTGGCCGACCCCACCGCATCGCATTTGTCGCTGACCACCGCCCGGGAAATCACCATCCCCGCGCAGCCGCCCAAGGCCTGGACAAAGCGCGCGCCGATCAGCCAATCGAGACCAGGCGCAAAGGCACAAGCCAGCGACGCCAGGGTGAACAGCGTGACCCCGGCCAGCAGCGGAATCCGCCGACCGAAGCGATCCGCCACCGGGCCATAGGCCAGTTGCCCGATAGACAAGCCGAGAAAATAAGCTGCCAGCGTTAGCTGAATATGTTTTTCATCAGTACCGAAAGCGACCGCCATCGCCGGAAAACCCGGCAGATAAAAATCGATCGCCAGCGGTGCGAAAGCGCTCAAGGCACCAAGAATCAGGATTGTGCGAAAGTTCATCAGGCATCCAGTTGAACGTCAGTCAGCAGCCCGACAGTCTAGCCGCGCTTGGACGCCTTGAACATTCCGATAGGTCGCTAACTAATAAAAAGACTCAGGCGAGCGTCACTGCGTAGCCTTCTTCGCTGATCAGGTTGATCACTTCATCCGCCGACAGAGCGCTTTCAACACCCACCTCTTTCGCAGCAAGATCGACACGAACACTGGCCGCCGGATCCTTGGCCTGTAGCGCCTGAGTAATGGCCCGAACGCAGTGGCCGCACGACATACCTTGAACGTTGAATACTTGCATCACACTTCTCCTTTTAATGAGGGATGTGACCATCCTCGACCTTGCCACGATGGCAAGGTCAAGTTCTGAAGTGATCTGCCGGGCTGGCAATCGGCGCCCTGCTCGGCCAAGCTGCGTCATCAATGAAACGACAGTAGGAGATTCAGCCATGCGCTGGTCAGCCTTTAGCCTATTCAGCCTCCTCAGCCTTTTCGGTGTCGCGCAAACGACCAGCGCCGCCGGAACAGATTACGGCGTGTTGATTATTTCCCGCGAACGCCTGGAAGTCGCGACCTCGTGCGAGATCGGCGTGTACATACAGGATCAGTTATCTGCGCGATTGTTCCAGGAGCAGAGCACTTCGTTCAATTTGCCACCGGGCAACGTTTCACTACGACTCAAGTTGCTGCCGGGCCAGGCGCCGGGCTGCAACCCCGGGATGCTGGCTTCGGGGCCGCAGAACATCACCCTCAAGGCGGGCGACATTGTCAAATTCCGCATCGCCATGACCCAGGCAGGCATGTACCTGAAACAGGCGTCGCTGGAGTATTAATCACCGCCCTGTAGGAGCGAGCTTGCTCCGGGCGGCGTTCCGACGATGAACTTGACGCGTTTCTTCAATGAGTACGCGTTATCGTTAACGTCCATCGCAAGCAATCGAGCGTCGACCGGCTGCTCCTACAGTTATTCTGTGTCCGCAAATTGGCGCTTGACCTTGCCAGCATGGCAAGGTTGATCCTGTAGATAATTTCTACAGGGAGTACTGCCCATGCCCGAATCAACCACCTTCGATCTGCCGATTGCCGGCATGACCTGCGCCAGTTGTGCCGGGCGTGTGGAACGCGCCTTGAGCAAGGTCATCGGTGCCAGCGCCGTCAGCGTCAACCTGGCCACCGAGCAGGCTCGCGTCCAGGCGCCGAGCGACAGCCTCCCGGCGTTGATGGAAGCTGTGCAGCTGGCTGGTTACAGCGTTCCGGCCCAGAGCCTGGAACTGAGCATCGGTGGCATGACATGCGCCTCTTGTGTCGGGCGAGTCGAGCGAGCATTGGGCAAAGTCGCCGGGGTGAAGAGCGTCAGCGTCAACCTGGCCAATGAACGTGCCCACCTCGAACTGCTTGGCCAGATCAATCCCGCGACCTTGATCACAGCCGTCAGCAACGCCGGGTACTCCGCCAGCCTGTGGCAAAGCGAACAATCGACTTTCACCGATCAGGAACAGCGTTTGCATCGCGAACGCTGGGCCTTGTTGCTCGCAATCATCCTGGCACTCCCGCTGGTGTTGCCGATGCTGGTGCAACCCTTCGGTCTGCACTGGATGCTCCCCGCCTGGGCGCAATTTGCCTTGGCGACGCCGGTGCAGTTCATCTTCGGTGCGCGCTTTTATATCGCCGCCTGGAAGGCCGTTCGGGCCGGCGCCGGGAACATGGACTTGCTGGTGGCGCTGGGCACCAGCGCCGGTTATGGCCTGAGTCTTTATGAATGGGCCACTGCCACCGCCGGCAGCATGCCGCACCTGTATTTCGAAGCGTCGGCAGTGGTCATCGCTCTGGTGCTGCTTGGCAAATACCTGGAAAGCCGCGCAAAACGCCAGACCGCCAGCGCCATCCGCGCCCTTGAAGCCTTGCGTCCGGAACGGGCGATTCAAGTCATCGACGGCCGCGAACAGGACGTCGCCATCAGCGACTTGCGCCTCCAGGATCTGGTCATGGTCAAACCCGGCGAGCGTTTCCCGGTGGATGGCGAGGTGCTCGAAGGTCAGAGCCATGCCGATGAGGCGCTGATCAGCGGCGAAAGCCTGCCAGTACCGAAACAGCCCGGCGACAAAGTCACCGGTGGCGCAATCAATGGAGAAGGTCGCCTGTTGGTGCGCACCCTGGCACTCGGCGCGGAAACCGTGCTGGCGCGAATCATTCGTCTGGTGGAAGACGCCCAGGCCGCTAAGGCGCCGATCCAGAAACTGGTGGATAAAGTCAGCCAGGTGTTCGTGCCCGTCGTACTATTGCTGGCCCTGGCAACGCTAATTGGCTGGTGGCTGTATGGCGCACCGCTAGAGATTGCCGTCATCAATGCGGTGGCGGTATTGGTCATCGCCTGCCCTTGCGCGCTGGGCCTGGCAACGCCGACGGCGATCATGGCCGGGACCGGCGTTGCAGCCCGCCACGGCATTCTGATCAAAGACGCCGAAGCACTGGAACGCGCCCATGAAGTCAGCGCGGTGGTCTTCGACAAGACCGGCACATTGACTTGCGGCACGCCACGAATCGCCCACCTCAGTGCCATCGACGGTGACGAAGGCACACTCTTGCAACTGGCCGGTGCGCTGCAACGCGGTAGTGAACACCCATTGGCCAAAGCCGTGCTGGACGCCTGCGCCGAGCGTAATTTGCCCGTGGCCAATGTCAGCGCCAGCCAGTCCCTGACCGGGCGCGGTATCGCCGGCACACTTGACGGCCGAAAACTGGCACTGGGCAACCGTCGCCTGCTGGAGGAAAGCGGCTTGAACGCCGGAATACTGAAAGAATCCGCTCAAGCATGGGAAATCGAAGGCCGGACCTTGTCCTGGCTAATCGAACAAAGCCCGCAACCTCGTGTGCTCGGCCTGTTCGCGTTTGGCGATACCCTCAAGCCCGGCGCCCTGCAAGCCGTGCAAGCGCTCAACGCCCGCGATATCAGCAGCCACCTGCTGACAGGCGATAACCGTGGCAGCGCTCGGGTCGTCGCCCAAGCGCTGGGGATTCGCGACGTACACGCCGAAGTGCTGCCAGCCGATAAAGCCGCCACCGTCGCCGATCTCAAAAAGACGGGCGTGGTGGCCATGGTCGGAGACGGCATCAACGATGCCCCGGCCCTCGCGGCAGCCGATATCGGCATCGCCATGGGCGGCGGCACCGATGTCGCCATGCATGCTGCCGGGATCACCTTGATGCGCGGCGATCCGCGGCTGGTGCCGGCGGCGCTGGAGATCAGCCGCAAGACCTACGCGAAGATTCGCCAGAACCTGTTCTGGGCCTTCGTTTATAACCTGATCGGGATCCCGCTGGCGGCGTTCGGTCTGCTCAATCCGGTACTGGCTGGCGCCGCCATGGCATTGTCCAGCGTCAGCGTAGTGAGCAATGCGCTACTGTTGAAAACCTGGAAACCCAACGACCTGGAGGACGCTGAATGAACATCGGCCAAGCAGCCCGTCAGAGCGGCCTGAGCGCGAAGATGATCCGTTATTACGAGTCGACCGGCCTGCTCAAAGCGGCCCATCGCACCGACAGCGGCTACCGCGTGTACGGTGACGTCGACCTGCACACGCTGGCCTTTATCAAACGTTCACGGGATTTGGGGTTCTCGCTGGAAGAGGTCGGCAAGCTGCTGACCCTGTGGCAGGATCGGCAGCGGGCCAGCGCCGACGTCAAGGCGCTGGCTCGTCAGCATATCGAGGAGCTGAACCTGAAGATCCGCGAACTGGGGCAGTTACGCGACACGCTGCAAGACCTGGTCGAACACTGTCACGGCGACCATCGACCCGACTGCCCGATCCTCAAGGAGCTGGCCTCGGGGGGATGCTGTGAGAAGGGTGTTGCCTGAAGCCGCTATACGATCCGTAGCAGCTGCCGAGCTTACGAGGCTGCGTTCGGCTGCGAAGCAGTCGCAAATCCTGCTTCCACGGTTCGCCTGGAATACCGCAGTGCCTGATTTTACGACTGCTTCGCAGCCGAACGCAGCCTAGCGGCAGCTGCTACAGGAAATGTGCCGCGTCGTGAGAAAACACCCTCCACAAAAAATCCGGCCGAGGCCGGATTTTTTTACCCAATCACTGCATCCAGGGTGGAGGCGGCTCTTCGGTTTTGCCCGGTGGCGCATCGTCAGCGGCGCGCACCGCTTGCCGACGCTCTTCATCGAACCGTGCGGCTTCGATCTCGCGCATGATGCCGCCGACGTCCGCCAGCTCCTCCGGTTCGTCGAACTCGCCGGTCAACACGCTGGCCGGATGCAAGGTGCCGGCTTCATACAAGGACCACATTTCCTTGGCATACCTGGTGCCTTTCAACTGCGGAGCAAAACGCCCGAAGTAGGACGCCATGTTGCCGACATCCCGCTCCAGCATGCTGAACGCATGGTTGTTGCCCGCCGCGTCCACTGCTTGCGGCAGATCGATGATCACAGGACCCGTCGGCGTCAGCAGTACGTTGAACTCGGACAGGTCGCCGTGCACCAGACCGGTACACAACATCAGCACGATCTGCTGAATCAGGAAAGCGTGATACTCAAGCGCCTGATCCGGTTCCAGCACCACATCGTTCAAACGTGGCGCCGCGTCACCGTATTCATCGGCGATCAGCTCCATCAGCAGCACGCCTTCAAGGAAGTCGTACGGCTTGGGAACCCGCACGCCGGCACTGGCCAGACGGAACAATGCAGCCACTTCGGCATTCTGCCAGGCGTCTTCGGTTTCTTTACGACCGAACTTGGAGCCCTTGGCCATCGCTCGAGCCTGCCGGCTGTTGCGCACCTTGCGACCTTCCTGGTACTCGGCCGCCTGACGAAAACTTCGTTTATTCGCCTCCTTGTAAACCTTGGCGCAACGTAACTCGTTACCGCAGCGCACCACATAAACAGCTGCTTCTTTACCACTCATGAGTGGGCGCAGCACCTCGTCGACCAGACCGTCCTCGATCAGGGGTTCAATGCGTTTTGGAGTCTTCATCAGCTTTTATTGTGGGTCCTTTATTACCAAACACGCGAATGTCACTCGTTATACGGCAATCCTCTCACAGCGGGGAGGGGTTGCCGACCTATGAACACCTCAGATGCACTCAATGTGCCAGATTAATCAGAGAAACCGGTCGACATCGGTCGACCGCACAGAATCATAGCCGAGAGTCCTGCCCTTGTTAGCGGCCCGATACGAGGGCATTTGTGACACAAGCTGAGACCGGGTCACCAGGCCAGTGCAGGATTTTTTTTGAAGAGCCTCAATTTTCTCTCCAATCAGCCGAAGTCATCAGAGACAAACCTATTTTGTCTGACAATCAGAATAAAGACGCCAGCGTACCGCACTGGATCTCCTTGATGGAGGCCGCGCACGTCGCAGGATGCAAGAGACTGCAAAAAACACCGCAAGGCTTTACGGCTGCCGTTAATCCGCGAGTCATCAGCACTTCGTGGGCTTATAAGAAAAATCTGGAGCGCGGATGAACATCAAACAAAAACTGACGTGGGCGTTTGCAATCATCGCCTGCTTGCCGGTCGTACTGGTCGCCACCCTGGTGGTGCTGAACCTGCGCAGCGATGCGAAAGACGCTTTCGTCGACGGCAGCGGCCGTGAGATTCGTCAGGTCAGCAACGCCATGCAAATATTTTTCGATAGCATCAGCCAGAACGTCAACTATCTGGCCAACCAGCCGCTGATCAAAAACAGCGATGACAGCCTCAAAACCTACATCAGCGCCAACGCGGCGGACATTCCCCAAGGGGAGATGGACAAACAGATTTTTACCCTGCTCGAGAGCATAGGCACCAGCCATCCGTCTTACGCCTATGCGATCGTGGGCACCAGTGCTGGCGGTTACGTCTCCTGGCCTGACGAAGCGAAGCTGAACAACTACGACCCGCGTCAGCGCCCCTGGTACAAGGCCGCCATGGCCAATCCGGGCAAACCGTTTCGCACAGAAGCTTATTACTATGCCGCCGACGACACGACCTACGTCAGTACCGTGCGCACCATCGGCAACAAGTTGGGTGCCACGGGCGGCGTGGTAAGTATCGACGTGACGCTCAAACAGCTCACCGAAATCGTCAAACAGATCAAGCTTGGCGATACCGGTTACCTGATGCTGATGGAAAACACCGGCACGGTGCTGGTCGATCCCAAGCAACCGGAGCACAACTTTAAAGCCCTGAGCAGCCTGGGTGATGGTTATGCGCAACTGGCCAAGGCCGGCAAAGGCCTGGTGGAAGTCGAACTGAACGGCGAGCACTACATGGCCAACGTTTGGCCATCGGAACAGCTGGGCTGGACCTTTATCGGCCTGATCAAACAGACCGAAGTGATGAGTTCGGCGACCCAGCTGACCTGGTTGATCGCAATCATCGCCACGGTGTTGGCGGTGATCTTCGCCGTGGTCGGTGCCAGTTTCGCCAGCCTGATCGTGCGGCCGATCCGCAGCGTCGCCAGCGGTCTGGAAGGGATCGCCCAGGGTGAAGGCGACCTGACGCAGAACCTGCAGATCCGTGGCAGCGATGAAACCGCGCAACTGGCCAACTGGTTCAATCAGTTCCTGGCAGCGATCCGTAACCTGATCCAGAACATCGGCCAGGCAGCGAACAAGATCCTCGCCACTTCCAAGAGCTCGACCCAGGTCTCCAGCGACATGGCCGAAGCCGCCGGACGCCAGCGCGAAGCAGTGGACATGGTGTCCACCGCGTTCCACGAAATGGTCGCCACCGCCAACGAAGTCGCGCGCTCTTGCAGCCAGGCCGCCGAATCGGCCGACAGTGGTCAGCGCCAGGCCCGCGAAGGTCAGCAACAGATCGATGCCGCGGTCAGCAGCGTTGATCAGTTGAGCCAGGAGATCGAGCAGTCAGCGCAGTCGATGCAGCAACTGGAGCGCGACAGCAATGACATCCAGTCGATTCTCGGCACCATCCGCTCCATCGCCGAGCAAACCAACCTGCTGGCCTTGAACGCGGCCATTGAAGCCGCCCGTGCGGGTGAGCAAGGTCGCGGTTTTGCCGTGGTTGCCGATGAAGTGCGAGCCCTGGCCAAGCGTACCGCCGACTCGACTGCCGAGATCGACGGCCTGCTGGGCAATCTGGCCAAGCGCACCAGTCAGGTCACGCAGCAGATGCACGCCAGCCTTGAAGTGTCGCAACAGTCCGTCAGCCGCATCGGGCTGGCGCGTAGCAGTTTCGGGCAGATCCGTGAGTCGGTGGACGTGATCCGCGACATGAACACCCAGATCGCTACGGCCGCCGAGGAGCAGCACCAGGTCGCTGAAGACATCAACCGCCACATCAGCCAGATCCATGGCGATGCGCAGCTGGTGGCCGAACTGGCCAACTCGGCGCAACTGGACTCCCGGAGCCTGGCAGGGTTGTCCAATGAGCTGGATGTTTTGGTGAGAAGGTTCCGCACTTGAGAGCCTGATCGTTCCCACGCTCTGCGTGGGAATGCCTCCGCTGACGCTCCGCGTCACGCTTCAAAAGCGCCGCTGGAGCGTCCATCGCTACACTCCCACGCGCTGCGTGGGAGCGATCGCTCTTTTAGCGCTTTCACTGTTTGAACAATTCTCCCGGGGTAAATCCGAACAACCCCTTGAACGCCGCAATAAACGCCGAGGTCGAGTCATAGCCACACGACAGCGCAGCAGTGGTCACGCTGTCGCCCTCCTCCAATGTGCGCAATGACGACAACAAGCGCATACGCTGACGCCAGCTGCGGAAACTCAGACCCGTCTCACGCTGAAATAGCCGCATCAAGGTTTTCTCCGATGTCCCCAGATGCTCAGCCCACTCGTGCAACGTGACGCTTTGCTCAGGGCTGGCGATCAACTCGTTGCACAGCCCAAGCAGGCGTGGATGGCGTGGCAGCGGCAAGGAGAAGCCGACCTCAGGCAAGCTCGCCAACTGGTCCATCAGCACCTGCACCAGGCGCGCTTCACGAGTGTTGCCCTGTGGATAATCCACCGGCAATTGGCAAAAACTCTTGATCAACTCCCGCGCCAGCGACGTCACTTCCAGCACCCGGCAACGCTCAGGGGCCCATGCGCAATCTTCGCGGCGCACATAGAGGCTACGCATTTCCGCACGCATCGAGGTCACCACGTGATGCTCCAGGTCAGCCGGAATCCAGATCCCCCACTGTGGCGGCGCAAAGAAGCTGCCCTCGGCGGTATGCACGCCAAGTACGCCACTGATCGCGTAGGAAAACTGCACCCAGTCGTGGCGATGAGCCGGCGTCCATGAGCCGGCGCTGAGACTTTCAGCCCGGGCATACAGCGGGCGCGGCAATGCCGTCAGAGCGGGAATTTGCCGTTCGAGTCCACGTTGTCCGTTAGTCGGCATTGATTGGCCTTATGTCGCAAGACGGCTTGTTGCACCGACGTTAGGCTAAGTCATCAATTCTTACAATCCTATCGGTGCCGGATATGCATGCCTTCAAACACCTCAAACGCGTGGTCACCGACTGGTTCTTGTGCGGCATGCTGGTGGCGACCTTGCTGTCGTACCTGTTCCCACGCTTCGGCGCTTCGGGCGGATCGATGCATGCCGAATGGGTGATCAACATTGGTGTGTTTCTGGTGTTCTTTCTGCATGGGGTCAACCTGTCCAGCGAACAGATCAGCCATGGTCTGAAGAACTGGCGTCTGCACATCATGGTGCAGAGTTTCACCTTCGTGGTGTTTCCGCTGATCTGGCTGCTCAGCGACAAACTGCTGGGTTCCCATTTCCCGTCGCTGTTGATGCTCGGCTTTCTCTACTTGTGCGCCCTGCCCTCGACGATCTCCTCCTCTGTGGCCCTGACCGGCAGCGCCGGCGGCAACGTGCCAGCGGCGATTCTCAATGCCAGCCTGTCCAGCGTGCTGGGGATCTTCCTCACGCCGTTGCTGGTGAGTTTGGTGATGGGCAGCGGCGCGGGCGGGATCGATCTGGGCTCGACCTTGCTCGACCTCTGCGCAATGTTGCTGCTGCCGCTGGTGCTCGGCCAGTTGCTACGGCCGTTCTTCGGCAAGTTTTTCGCCCGACACAAACGCTACACCAACATCGTCGACAAGCTGGTGATCCTGTTGCTGGTCTACGCCGCGTTCTGCAACTCGATGGTCTCCGGCATGTGGCAGCAGCAGGGTAACTCGGTCATTCTCAGCGCCTTGATTGGCAGCGCGATACTGCTGGCAACTATCCTCTGGATGACGACTCGCACCGCCCGCGCCTTGAAGTTCAGTCCGGCCGACGAGATCGCCGCGGTGTTCTGCTCCAGCAAAAAGTCTCTGGCCGCCGGCGCACCGATGGCCGCGCTGATCTTCGGCGCCAACCCGGGGCTGGGGCTGATCCTGTTGCCGATCATGATCTATCACCCCTTGCAGTTGATCGTCTGCTCGGTGATGGCCGAGAGTTACGCCAACCGCAATCGGTTGATCGCCGAGCAGCAAGGCGCAGCTGTGCTCAGCGCTCAATGATTGCAGTGACACCCTGACCGCCAGCGGCGCAGATCGAGATCAAGCCTCGACCCTGCCCCGCCGCGTCCAGCAACTTGGCCAGACTCGCGACGATCCGCCCGCCCGTGGCCGCAAACGGATGTCCGGCGGCCAGAGAGCTGCCTTTGACGTTTAGCCGACTGCGGTCAATGGAGCCCAGCGGCGCGTCCAGGCCGAGACGGGTTTTGCAATACACCGGATCGTCCCAAGCCTTGAGGGTGCACAGCACTTGCGCGGCAAAGGCTTCGTGGATCTCGTAGTAATCGAAGTCCTGCAGCGTCAGACCGTTACGCGCCAGCAAGCGCGGCACCGCATACACCGGCGCCATCAACAGGCCTTCCGCACCTTTGACGAAATCCACCGCAGCCGCTTCGCCGTCGCGCAGATACGCGAGGATCGGTAAGCCGCGCTCCTTGGCCCATGCCTCACTGCCCAGCAATACCAGCGACGCACCATCGGTCAGCGGTGTCGAATTGCCCGCCGTCAACGTACCCTTTTCACTGCGCTCGAACACCGGTTTGAGCGACGTGAGTTTTTCCAGGGTCAGGTCAGGGCGCAGGTTGTTGTCACGGGTCAGGCCAAGGAACGGCGTCATCAAATCGTTTTGCCAGCCTTCAGCGTAGGCGGCAGCCATTTTCTGATGGCTTTCAAGCGCCAGCTGATCCTGCTCGGCACGGGGAATGCTCCAGGCCTGCGCCATCAACTCGCAATGCTCCCCCATGGACAAGCCGGTGCGCGGTTCGCCATTTCGCGGCAGTTCAGGCTTCAGGTGATGGGGCCGCAGTTGCAGCAGGGTTTTGAGCTTTTCGACGGTGGTTTTGCTGCGATTGACCTGCAACAGAATCTTGCGCAACCCCTCATTCACCCCGATCGGCGCATCCGAGGTTGTGTCGACCCCGCCAGCGATGCCGCATTCGATCTGCCCCAGGGCGATTTTGTTCGCCACCAGCAGCGCCGCTTCAAGGCCTGTACCGCAGGCTTGTTGAATGTCGTAGGCCGGGGTGGCCGGTGACAGCCGCGAGCCAAGCACGCATTCGCGGGTCAGGTTGAAATCCCGCGAATGCTTGAGTACCGCGCCAGCAACCACCTCGCCCAGGCGCAGGCCGTGCAGGTTATAGCGTTCGATCAACCCTTCGAGCGCCGCCGTCAGCATCGCCTGGTTACTCGCCGTGGCATAAGGACCATTGGAGCGGGCGAAGGGGATACGGTTACCGCCGATAATCGCGACGCGGCGCGGCTGAGTCATGAAAAGCTCCCTATCCTGTGAGTGGTGCACGCTTGTACAAGCGTAGGTTGTATCTCGTTTAATCGAACGACTGATGACCATCAATGGTCCACAGTTTGAACCCCAGCAGCTGGAGGGCGTTCCATGTCTGATCGCTACATCGACTTCGCCAACTCGGCAATCGGCCGCCGCCTGGTCGGTGCCCTTGGCCTGCCGTCACCGGGACGTCTGGAGCGCTGGCAGGCCGGGCGCCTGCGACCCGTCGAAGGCGCGTTGCTGATTGGCGGTGGCCCGCTGGCGCAGAACATCAGCGCGTTCGCTAACAAGCTGACCGATGCTATTTACAGCTACGGCCCCGAGCCGCTGGTGGCGCCTGCCTGGATTCCCGGTCACGGCCCCAAACTCAAAGCCGTGGTGTTCGATGCCAGCGCCATTACCCGGACCGATCAACTCAAGCAATTGCGCGAATTCTTCCAGCCGCTGCTGAGGAACCTCGACAACAGCCCTCACGTGGTAATTCTCGGACGCGCACCGCACACCCTGAGTGACCCGTTCGCCGCCAGTGCCCAGCGGGCGCTGGAAGGTTTCAGTCGCTCATTGGCCAAGGAATTGCACAACGGCGGCACCTTGCAGTTGTTGCAGGTGGGCGAAGGCGCCGAAGAGCAGCTTGAAGGTGCACTGCGGTTTTTCCTTTCGCCCAAAAGCGCCTACGTGTCCGGGCAAGTGTTGCGCCTGAGTGCCTGCGACACCCAGGTGCAGGACTGGAGCCGCCCCCTGGCCGGGCGCAAAGCCCTGGTCACCGGCGCTGCACGCGGTATCGGAGCAGCGATTGCCGAGACTCTGGCCCGAGATGGCGCCGACGTCATCCTGCTTGACGTGCCGCCGGCCAAATCCGATCTCGATGCCCTCGCCGCTCGCTTGGGCGGGCGCGGTATCGCGCTGGATATCTGCGCAGAGGATGCCGGTACGCAACTGATCGAACAGCTGCCGGACGGCATTGATATCGTGGTGCACAACGCCGGGATTACCCGCGACAAGACCCTGGCCAACATGACCCCGGATTTCTGGGACGCGGTGCTCGCCGTCAACCTCAACGCGCCGCAAGTACTAACCCAGGCGCTACTGGACAGCGGCACCCTGTGCGATAACGGTCGAGTGATTCTATTGGCCTCCATCAGCGGCATTGCCGGCAACCGCGGGCAAACCAACTACGCCGCGAGCAAGGCCGGGCTGATCGGCCTCGCCCAGGCCTGGGCGCCGCTGCTGCAGGAGCGCGGCATCAGCATCAACGCGGTAGCGCCGGGCTTTATCGAAACACAGATGACTGCACATATTCCGTTCGCTCTGCGCGAAGCCGGGCGGCGCATGAGTTCTCTGGGTCAGGGTGGTTTGCCCCAGGACGTCGCCGAAGCTGTGGCCTGGCTCAGCCAGCCGGGTAGCGGCGCAGTCACCGGGCAAGCCTTGCGCGTCTGTGGGCAAAACGTATTGGGAGCATAATCATGGCAGTGGACTGGCACACACTCAACAGAGCCCCCAACCTGACCGAGCTATACGTTCGGGCAGCCACGCGGCGCAAGATCACCGGCACCACACTGCCCGAGAATGGCTTGCGCTGCTGGGTCGATGTCGACCCAAAACGGCTGGCGGCCTATCGCAAAGTCTGCGGTTTTACCGAGAACGGCTTGCTACCGCCGACCTATCCCCATGTGCTGGCGTTCGCCTTGCAGATGCAACTGCTCACCGCCAGTGACTTCCCTTTCCCGCTGCTGGGGCTGATTCATCTGGCCAATCGCATCCGCGTGTTAAGACCCATGGGCGGCGTCGGCAGTGTGCGAGTGAGTGTTCATCTGAAAAACCTGCAACCTCACGCCAAAGGTGCGGTGTTCGACCTGATCACCACGCTTGAAGATCCGCTCGGTCCGCTGTGGGAAGCCGAAAGCCGCATGCTGTGCAGAGGCGTCGAGTTGCCGGGCGAACCACTCGAAGAAACGCAATCAGCGCCCACGGCCTTGAGCGAATTGACGCGCTGGTGGGCTCCCGCCAACATCGGCCGTCGGTACGCCAGGGTCTCCGGCGATTACAACCCGATTCACCTGAGCGCCGTCAGCGCCAAAATGTTCGGATTCCCCAAGGCCATCGCCCATGGATTGTGGAACAAGGCGCGCACCCTGGCAGCACTCAGCGAGCGTTTGCCCGCGGCCAATGTAGAAATCGCGGTGGAGTTCAAAAAACCGGTGCGCTTGCCCGGCGAGGTCACATTACTGAGCAGCGCAGCTGGCTCCAGTGGGGACTTGCGATTGATGGGTGCCGGGGATCTGGAGCACATGCTCGGCAGTTGGCGGCCGATTGCCTGAGGCTGCGACTCAACCACGCCGGATCATGAACACCCCGGCCAGGATCAGCACCAGCCCGGCAACCTTGCCGACGCTGATCGGCGCTTCGCGAAAACCGGCCCAGCCGAAATGGTCCAGTGCCAGGGCCATGCCCAACTGACCGGCCAGTACCAGCGCCATGAACAACATGGCGCCGATTCGCGGGCCGGCAAACGCGGCCGTGGTGATAAAGAAAGCGCCGAGCAGCCCCCCGCTCCAGTGCCACCAGGTCAGGCTTTTCAGCGCGTTCAACGTCGGTACTTCACGTTGAACCATGACCAGAATCAGCAGCGCCACAGCCCCTACAAAAAATGAAATCAATGCCGCAGCCAGAACGCTGGACACCTGCTTGGCCAGTTGGCCATTGATTCCCGCCTGCAGCGGAAGAAAAGCGCCGGCAATAAAGGGCAGGCAAAGCAGCCACCAGACAGGGGCGGGCATAGTGTTCTCCAGCGGGGAAGTCAGGACGCGCAGTATAAGGCAATGCCTCTTGTTAAATGATCGGCATACCGCTTTCTTCCGGCATGCGCAGGTCGGCGATGACCAGCGCGATATCCGGATTGCGGGTCAAGTGTTGCAGGGCAAGTTTGACCGAGGTCGCGGTGAAGCAACTGCAAGAACGGATTAATCACAAAGTATTAACCGGAAGGATCACGCCAAAAGTCCGTCGTTTTTGAAATTTTTTCAGACGTCTTCGAGTTATTTCTTTCTGGGTAATGGCATTTTGGCTGGTCTGCGCTACCGTCAAATAGCAAATAGATACATGTTCATAGCTGCCTGATTGCGAAACTGACCGTCTGGAAATACAGACTGGTAATACGGCAGGAAAGGGAGAGCCGTGATGAACAGTCGCATCACCATGGGCCTGGCCGGATTACTTTTAGCAGGGGCCATTTTTGTTGTTTATTGGGGGCTCGTACTCAGCCACCAACCAGTGCTGGTAGCCGAACCAATGATCCAAAGCGCCGCCCCCGTCGCACTGGAAAAAGCTGTTGCCACGGCCGAAGACCAGCCCTGTCAACCGGTCGTGGTGCTGGTCCACGACGTACCTCCTTTCGTCCCGATCAGCGCCGCTGACCTTGCTCTGGAAAAACTTCGCAGTGCACCTGCTGGCAGCCTGAGCAGTATCGATCAGGTTGTTGGTCGTGCGCCTTGGCGGCACCTGAGCGCCGGTGCCTGGTTCAGTGATGACAGCTTCGAGGCCGGTGGCCCGCAAGCCCTTTCCTGGGCAGGCGAAAGCGACTCCCCGGCCAACCTCTACGCCGTCGATAGTCACTTGTTCAAATTCACCCAACTGGCCCTCGGTGCGGCGTCCAAAGGGCTGGCTAGAAACAATACTGTGGCTACGCTACACACAGCCATAGAGATTATTCGCGGTAACCAGGCCTCATGACAAACCCCTTGATAAAGCAGGGAAGAACATACATGCGCAAACATTCCGTGCCAGAGTTCAAACGTGTGATCTGGGCCATGATGCTGGCCGGACTACCTATCGATATGGCGCTAGCCGCCTCCAGCAACTGCCCCGCATTAGACCGATTACCAGCAGCGATTGAAGTCGGCGAGGGCCTCCAGCGAGAGATACCATCCCCTGTGGCGATCACTCGCCTGGCGGTAGGCGATCCGAAAGTCGCCGACGTGCACCTCAATGGCAACAACGCTTTTCTGCTCACGGGTATGGCCCCGGGCGCAACCAGTCTGATGGTCTGGA
This sequence comes from Pseudomonas sp. GW821-FHT02H09, assembly GCF_059421425.1. Classification (NCBI taxonomy): domain Bacteria; kingdom Pseudomonadati; phylum Pseudomonadota; class Gammaproteobacteria; order Pseudomonadales; family Pseudomonadaceae; genus Pseudomonas; species Pseudomonas sp. GW821-FHT02H09. The sequence goes on along the minus strand of NZ_JBWKVA010000007.1, from coordinate 141,236 downwards.
CCGCGTGCTCCAGTGCTCCTCGTCAGAGCATGATATTCGTTCAGGGCAAAGCCAGCGCCTCCCTGACCAGCAGTTCGTTAGCACCGTCCGAAGACCCGACACTGCCCATCCAGGTGCAGACCGACATCCGCTTTGTCGAGGTCAGCCGCACCAAGCTCAAAGAAGCCACGACCTCAATTTTCGGTACCCGTGGCAACTTCCTGTTCGGCGCACCGAAAACCCTGCCGACGATTAACGGAGTCGTCACCGCCACCGCACCAGTGGATAACGCCCAGTTCAACTTCAACTGGATCGGCGGCAAAACCCTGGTAGCGATCAACGCATTGGAGGGCAGCGGTTTTGCCTACACCCTGGCACGTCCGAGCCTGGTGGCCCTCAGCGGCCAGAGTGCAAGCTTCCTCGCCGGCGGCGAGATTCCGATTCCGGTGCCCAGCTCCGGCAGCGACAGCGTGTTCATCGAATACAAGGAATTCGGCATCCGCCTGAGCTTGACGCCGACGATTGTCGGCCGCAACCGCATTGCCCTGAAGGTGGCGCCGGAAGTCAGTGAACTCGACTTCACCAACGCCGTGACCATCGCCGGTACCGTGGTGCCAGCGCTGACGGTGCGACGTACCGACACCAGCGTTTCCCTGGCCGATGGCGAAAGCTTCGTGATCAGCGGCTTGATCAGTACCCGCAATAATTCTCAGGTCAACAAGTTTCCCGGCCTGGGTGATATTCCAATCCTCGGAGCTTTTTTCCGTGACTCGAAGATCAATCGCGAAGAGCGCGAGCTTCTGATGATCGTCACCCCGCACCTGGTTCAGCCGCTGGCGGCCAATGCGCAACTGCCGTCGCTGCCCGGCGAGCAACTGCGCAATTACGACCCGAACTTTTACCGCATGTACTTCCTGGAAAACGGCGACTTCGACAAGAAAATGGGACTCTCGCAATGATCCAAAGCCTGAGTCAGACCTTCCTTGCGATCACTCGCAACAGTACTTACTTTGAGGCGCCACTGGGGCAAGTGATCAGCACCGACATCGCCCGTGCATTTGCTTACTAGAGGGATCCTGATGAAAGCAATGATTGCTGTACTAAGCCTGCTGATGCTGGGCGGCTGCGCCACCAACGGTCAGGGCTCCTGGTCGAGCCTTTCCCCACCCGGCCCCTGTGCCAAATTGAACTCCGATCAGGAACTGTCGCTGAACCTGGCCGACGACATGATCAATGATGGCAAGCTGCACGCCGGCCTGGCCAACCTGCAAAATCTGCCCGATGACCTCAACCAGGTGCGCTTGCGCAAAGCCAGGATTTACCGCTTGCTGGGCCAAAATGAAGCCGAGCCGCTGTACCGCAGCCTGCTCGGCACCTGCCTGTCAGCCGAAGCTGAACATGGCCTGGGCCAACTGGCCGCGGCCAAAGGTGACAACGACCAGGCCCTGGAACATATGTCGCGTGCCGCGCGACTCTCGCCCACTGACGAGAAAATCCGCAACGACCTGGGCGTGGTCTACCTCAACCAACTGCGGATCAACGAAGCACGCTTTGAGTTCCTCACCGCCATTGAGCTCAAGCAGACAGATCAATTGGCGGCAGTGAATCTGGTGTCCTTGCTACTCTATCAAGACAACTGGAGACAAGCTTCCGAGGTGGTCAGCCGCGCCGGCCTGAGCCCTGAACAATTCACCAATGCCAAGGCGCGCGCCGAGAAGCTCAAAACCCTGATCAAAGCCAAACCGGCCGTAGGCGATCAAGTCGTTACCGCCAGCGATCCACAACAACCGAGTATCAAGTAAGCACCAAGAGAGGCCATGATGAAACTGAATATCCTCTGCTATGCGGGCCTGCTGAGCCTGCCGTTGACCGCCCTGGCCATGGATGCCGGGCCCGCCTCGGCGCAGCAACAGGGAACCGAAGTCTGGCTGCAGCTGCAAGGCCGCAACACAGTGGCATCGTCAATACCGCAAATAGCAACGCCCGCCGAGCGTGAGCTGAGCATGCAGCGCTGGCTGAAAAGCTATCAACATGAAATTCCTGCCCTCTATGAGCAGAAAATGGCCGGGAGGGTGAAATCCAATTAGTAAAGGCGAGATCTTCGTTCAATGACAGGCCGCCATCACGCCCTGAGCCTTTCCGTCAACACGGCTTTGCTGTGTCCGGCTCGCTGATCAAAGGCGGCCCCGGCGCGTAGCGCCTTGATCACATGCTGCTTATCGGCATGCCCGGTGAGCATGATCGCCTCGAACGCTCGCTGTTTGCCGGCGATGCGTTGCAGCTCCTGCACCAACTCAATGCCGTCCAGCTCGGGCAAGTGCAAATCACACAGCACCAGGCCTATTTCAGCGTCCTCACTGAAACGTTCGATGGCGTGTCTGCTGGATTTACAGGGGACACAGCGATAACCGCTGTTTTCGAGAAATTCGCAGAGTTCTTCCACGACCGGCGGCTGATCGTCGACCACAAGCACTTTTACCGGGGACATTAGCTTGTTCACGCGCGACTCCATGTCTGGCAGCCGAAGACTGACTGACCTTTCCTGTACCTGCAGCGTCGGGCTGTTCAGGTACTGAATTGAAAATAGACTACTTTGCGACTATGTACATAGCGCTAGTGGCCTGTGTGGCTAGTTCGTTAGCTCAAATTCGGATGCCGGCGGCCCAGAGCCAAGGCGCTGTGACGAGTCATAGCCCGCTATGGCGAGGAACAGCAACGCAGGATATGGGCTGCTGGCGCCGAAGTTGACTAACAGAACTAGCCACACAGGCCACTAGTAGCTCAGGGCTACTAATGAATCCAGGCGACAGCCAGGAGCATGCCGACAAAAACGAATGGCGCAAAGGGTTGTTGTCTGGACTCTTTCGGATCGAGGTACTGCAAGCGGGTTCTCAGTTTTTTACTGATATGCGGCCATAGCCTGGGAGCAATCAGCAGCCAGATGACACTGACGATGCCCGCGCCAATGAAGGTTCCCAACAGATGCAGGTTGTCGGTCGCCAGCCCCAACGCAGCCATCAGCTTCACATCAGCCGCCTCCAGACGCCCTGACACGTAGCCGGGCAACGTGAAGGCCAACGCCAGCAAGAATGCCCAGACACCCTGCTCCGCACGGGCGCCTAGCCACGTGGTGTCGTTCCACAGCAAATACACCAGCGCCACGACCGTCGCGCCAAGGGTCAAGCCATTGGCAATTTGGCGGTGCTGAATGTCCTGCACAGCGCAGAGAGCCAGCCAGATAAATAGGATAAAGCTCTGCATCAGGTAAAAAGCGTCCCTTTTGGCTGAATGATTCTATGCTGGTATGACGTAATACTTGTCAGGGTAGACGCACTGATGACGCTAAGCCTCCTCAGAAAGCAAAAAGGTGCCGTGGCGATTGAATTCGCTTTGGTGTTTGTCATTTTCTTCGCGGTGTTTTATGGCTTGGTCAGTTACAGCCTGCCGCTGCTGCCGATGCAATCGTTCAACGAGGTGTTGACCGTCAGCATGAACTATCCAACCATTAAATTAAATCAGGTCCTGCCGTTTCTGCTGCTACCCGGCGTGGGAACAGTCCCCAATCTGCCGGTGACATTCAGCGCGAAGTCGAGTTTGCAGTTTTGAATTCGGGGGAAAAACTCTTCGGGCGCTTGCTCGGACGCCAGCCCCCGCTCACTGCCCAGACGCCGGGCAGCGTCACCGCGCGCAGTGTCGGGCTGCACCTGTACCTGGACCACGAGGGCCGCGTGCTGCAGATGACCGGACCCTTGCACCATGCTCTGGTCCAACAAACACCCGGTAATCAGTCGCCGCGTCTGCTCGATTTCCTGTTGCCCCACAGCGCGCTTGTGGTCGACGGCGCGCCCGCCGATTGGCAGGGACAGACCCTCGACCTGGACTTCCTGAGCCTCACCGGACAAAGCCTGCATCTGCGCGGTTGGGTCCAGCCCACAGCGGACGGCTGGCTGCTGCAGTTACTTGATATCGGCGACTTGCTCCACGAGCGGCAACTGTCCCAAAGCCGTGAGCAATGCCAAGTGTTTGCCGGACAGATGAGCGAACATCTGTACTTGTGCAGCATGGCGCGGCTGGCGGAGGTATTGAACGAACAACTGCAAGCGCTTGCCCAGCGCTGGTGCATCCCCTGTATCGCCCTCGCGTTGCTCGACGAACAGGAGCAGGGTTGGCAAATCCATAGCCAGTATGCGGCCCACGATGCCCCGGCGCTATGGCACGCCGGGCAGCTTCTGGGTACCAGCCTGGACAGCTTGAACGGCAATACACCGTTGCGCCTGAGCGTGCGCCAGGGCTTCAGCGAACATCCGCGCTTGCAAAGTGCCTTTGGCAATAGCGATGGGTTTATGGTGCCCTACCGCGATGATCATGGTGTTGCGGCCTGGTTGCTCTGTGGCTTCTACCCGGTGCAAAAGCGCGCCCCGGACCTGAGTGAGCGTGACTGGTTGCTGCTGACCGCTTCGCTGGCCGGGCCGTTGTTGAGCCGCTTGCGCGAACAGCATCACCATCAGCAACTGGAGCGACTGGAAACCCTGCAAGGATTACTCGGCACCGGTTGGTGGGAGCTTTATGCGCACAGTGGCGAGGTACAACTGGCGCCACAACTGGCCCTCAACCTGCATCTGAAACCAGACACTGCCCGGATGTCCCTGGACGCGTGGCTGGCCCTGATTCATCCCGCCGACCGCCAGGAGCTGAGCAGCCGCTTGCAGGACCTGCAACAACACGGCAAAGCCTTGTTGCTGTGTGTACGCCTGCACCGGTCAGACGCCGCGCAAAACCCGATCTGGTATCGCCTTCAAGGCCAGGCACTGGGAGTGGGCGAAACTCGGCGGGTGGTCGGTTTCATGCTCGACATCAGCGATATCAAGAACCAGGAACGGCAAGCCGATGCCGCCCATGCGCGGCTGGATAACCTGATCGCCAGCTCGCCTGCGGTGATCTACGTGCAGCGTTATGTCGAAGGTGCGTTGCAACCGACGTTTTTCAGCGACAGTTTGCTGCCGCTGCTCGGCTGGAACCTGGTCGATTGTCTCAATGGTGCACTGGTAGACCGGGTTCATCCCGAAGATCGCGACCTGTATTTCGAACGCACCCGGCAACTGCTGCGCGAAGGCTCGGTGCGCTGCCGTTATCGCCTGCAAGATAAACACGGCAATTACCACTGGCTGCTGGATGAAGCCAAATTGCTCCGTGATGACCTGGGCCTGCCGGTGGAGGCCGTCGGACTGTGGCTGGATATCACCGAGGCGACCCTGGCCGCCGAGCACGTGAAACAGAGCGAAGAGCGCTATCGCATTCTGGTAGAGGACTCGCCAGCGATGATCTGTCGCTATCGCCCGGACCTGACCCTGACCTTTGGCAACCGGCCCCTGGCGAACTATCTGGAATGTCTGCCTGCGCAACTGCCGGGGGTGAATCTGGGCAGTTGGTTGTCTGCCGAACAGCGCGAAGCGTTTGTCCAGCGCATCAGCCGGTTAAGCCCGCAACTCCCGGTGAGCACCGCAGAAATCAGCCTGCAATTGCCTGGGCGCGAACACGCCTGGTGGATCTGGTCGGATCGGGGGGTGTTCGATGAGCAAGGCCGATTGCTGGAGGTTCAAGCCGTGGGCCGTGACAACACCGAAGTCCGTCGCTCCCAACAGCAACTCGCTCAAAGCGCAAAAATGGCCACACTCGGTGAAATGGCCACTGGCCTTGCCCATGAAATCAACCAGCCGTTGCACGTGATGCGCATGGCCATCTTCAATGTGCTCAAACGTTTGAGCCGCGGCGAGGTGCAGATCGACTACCTGCAAGACACACTCAACCGTATCGACGCCCAGGTCCAGCGTGCGGCGCGGGTAGTCGATCATATGCGGGTGTTCGGTCGACGCTCGGAAGTCGAACAGCAACCGTTCAACCCGGCGCAGGCGATAGAAGGCATGCTATCGCTGCTCAGCGAAGGTATGCGCGGCAAAGGCGTCGAACTGCGGGTCAGGGAGATGGCCTTCGAGGTGCAAGTACGCGGTTATGTCGATCAGCTTGAGCAGGTGCTGATCAACCTGATGGTCAACGCTCGCGACTCACTGCTGAGCAAACGCGAGGCCAACCGGGAATTCATACCCTGGATTGCGGTGTCTGCCCAACGAGATGGCAGTTCGGTGCGCCTATGGGTGGAGGACAACGGCGGCGGAATCGACCCGCGGCTGCTGGAGCGGATTTTCGAACCGTTTTTCACCACCAAACCGGTCGGTGTCGGGACCGGACTCGGGTTGTCAGTGAGTTACGGCATCGTCGAGAACATGGGCGGACGGCTAAGCGCCAGCAACACGGTTGAGGGTGCGCGGTTTTGTATTGAGTTGCCGGTGGTGGGGTAGATCACCCGAATGGGACATCGAGCACTCCTTTGCCGGCGCAGTGCCGAGCGCTTCCTCCAGTAGGTAATCCCCGGGGGAGGCGAAGTTCCCTGCAGCCGCTGCCGCAGGCTGCGGCAGCAGGGTATTGCGCAAAACCAATTGCTTAACCGACTGACATTACCTGGCTTCTGATGAAAAGGTCCTTACCTCGGCGGATAATTCGCCAAAATCCTGCCCACTGTTACCCGTATAGCGGCGCTGCGGTCTGCCGGCTCCGGCGTGCGGCTGAGCATTTGCTCGTCACTGCCTCTCCAGACAAGCTTGCCGTCCTTGCCATCGAGCAGGTCGATCTGAATGGTCGCGACCTTGTAGGTGACATTGCGGGTTTCGTTGTACATCGGCCCGCCCCAATAACCATTCCATGGGCGACCCCAGGCGCCGCCGCCGCCGTAACTGGTGGTCACTTGTTGCTGACGGTTTTCGACGATCAGGTAAGCCTGCACCTTGAGATCGCCCTTGGTACCAGTGGCAGCCGGACGCAGACCACGCTGATCCAATTGATCGCTGATCGCCTGGCGGATGCGCTGCTCGGTCAGGTCACTTTTGATCCGTGGATCATCGGGGCGGTATTGCAGGGCGGGTTCTTTCCAGCTCCAGCTGCGATAGGCGGCGAAGTCTCGGCTGGCATCGAAGTCGTGGTTGACCTGGCTGGAAGCGCAAGCGCCGAGCAACGCAACCAAAGCCAGTAAAACGAGACGGCGGAACATGATTTTTCTCCGGTCGAAGACATGAACCTGACGACGTGTCGCTAACCAGGAGGATACGCCGAAAGGGCCTTTTCCACAGCTTTGCGCAATGCATCGGCACGCTCGCTGAGACTGCCCTGGCTACTGGTTTCGGCACTGGAGCTCCACACCGGCTGACCGCTGCCGGCGTCAAACAAGTCGACCCGCACGACCATCACTTGCACCTCATACGTGCGCACGACCGGCACCGTGTTGTACATACCGTAGCCATTGCCATATCGGTTATAACCGCCGTAGCCGTAGTCGTCCTGCACCTGACGCAGTCGTTTCTCCAGATGCACGTCGGCGCTGACCCACAGGTCCGCCGGACGGTTGTCACGCAGCGGGCGCAAACCGCGTTGGTCAAGAGCATTGCTGACCGCTTCAGCAATCTGCGCTGAGTCGGCCCAAGCCGAGCCGGCGGGCAAACGCCCGTTGAGCCAGGCCCAGTTGCGATAGCGACCGTAATCCCGTTGCGGCGCCGGATAGGCGCTGCGGTCGAAAGTATTGGCGGCTTGTGGCGGTGCGGGCGGAATCGGGTTAGAGCTGGCGACATAAGGATTGTTGCCCTGGCAAGCGACCAGGCTCAAGTACAGCGAGCACCACAGCACGATTGATCCAACGCGGCGTTTCATTTCGCTCTCCACTGACGGGACCGCTTAAACCGGACGGCAGATCCAATGCAAATAACGCCCAAGTCCGGCAAAGCTTGGGTGACGACGATGAGCCAGCTCCATTTCCAGCAAATCCAGCAATTCGGCGCGTGCCTGGAATTCCACCGGCATATAGTCGTGGAAAACCCGCACCCCGCTCTGAGTTTCGACCTGCCACAGACCTTCGAGTTGCACTGCCAATTCACGTGGATCAAGCGGCTGCTGAGGCGTCAGGCTCTGCTTTTCACCGGCCATGTTGTTCTTGCGCATCTTGCGGAAGTGGCCCTTGAGCAAGTTGCGATAAATCAACGCATCACGGTTGTAGAACGCCAGCGATAGCCAGCCTTCCTGGGTCGTAAGCTGATGCAGCACCGGCAGGATCGCGTGGGGCTCGGCCAGCCATTCCAGCACCGCGTGGCAAAGCACCAGGTCGTAAGGCTCGGTGAGCTGGCCGAGCAATTCCTGCCACGGTGCCTGAATGAAGGTCGCGGTTTGACCCGCCTCGGCGAAACGCTGGCGCGCGCCTTCGAGCATCGGCTCGGCAGGCTCGGCCAGTGTCACCTGATGCCCACGCTCGGCCAGCCACAGGGACATGTGACCAAGACCGGCACCGATATCCAGCACCCGCAATGGGCGGTCCGGCAGGGCCTCGGCCAGATCGGCCTGGAGCACCGCGAGGCGAATCGCGCCTTTGGCACCACCGTAGATTTTCTCGGCGAAACGGGTCGCCAACTGATCGAAATGACGGTCGCTCATTAGCTGAATCTCCGTTCGCTGTCTGCCAGCTTGCTGCGCACGACCTGTTCCATGTCCAGCCCCAACTCGCTGCACAACAACAATAGATAAAGCACGATGTCGCCCACTTCCTGACCGGCATGGGCAAGTTTTTCGGCAGGCAACTGCCGCGACTGATCCTCGCTGAGCCACTGGAATATTTCCACCAGTTCAGCCATTTCCACACTGGCGGCCATGGCCAGGTTTTTCGGGCTATGGAATTGGCGCCAGTCGTTACGGTCGCGGATGGAGTGTAGGCGTTCGGTCAGTTCGTCAAGGTTCATCGGGCTCTCCTGAAGGCGTATAGCTTCGGGTGGATGGCGAGTGAAGGCAAGTACCGGGCATTGCTGTCGCTTCGCGACAGATCGCGAGCAAACTCGCTCCTGCAAGAACAGCGCATAACCTTTCGGAGCAAGCTTGCTCGCGATGACGGACTAATCAACAACACTGAATTCGACCTGTGCGGTCTGCCCGCCCTCGTCGAGCACGCTGAGCTGGTAGCGGCCGAGCTGATCAAAGGTCGCGTTGATGCTGTCTTGACTGGCGCTGTCACCCAGCGGTGCGCCATTGATAAACCACCATCGTCGACCGCTGCCGCCCAAGGCCGAAAGCTCCAATCGCAGCAGTTCCTGGCTGGCGGCCGGGCGGCGCAGTTGATCGCCTTCGTGCACGCCGACAATCGATAATGGCGACGCGGCTGACAGCATCGGCCCCGGGCACTCAGGGTCGTTGGCCGGCAAACGCGCTTCGCGACGCTCCACCCTCGGCAACCACGGTTCCAGCGGTGCTGGCCACAACGCAATATCAAGAGCCTGCGCCCCTGGGCATTTGACGTCGACCCGCAGGCCCTTGGCGTTAACCCAGATTTTTTCCAGCAAACCGACGCCCAGTGGTTGATCAAGTGCCTGCAAGGTTGGCGGGGTGGTGCCGTCCAGGGTCCAGGCGAAACGCTGGCGCCGACAATTGGGATCGTTACGGTTCATGGGCTGACCTAATGGCCAACAGATCGCCGCTACCCCGACGTTCATCGGCACCGGTTGCGCCGGCACGGTGATTCCCCGCTGACTGTCGCGGTTGATCAGCACGTCGTGCACTTGCAGCATCAGTGGCGCTGCCGAGGCCAGACCAAACTGCCCCGGCACCGGGGTGCCGTCCGGGCGGCCGATCCAGGTGCCGATCAAGTACCGTGGGCCGACGCCAATCGCCCAGGCATCGCGAAAACCGTAGCTGGTGCCGGTTTTCCAGGCCAGCACCGGGCGCTGCACCAACTCGGCAAGCGGATCGCGATCCGGCCGCGCCTGACCGCTGAGGATCCGCCGCACGATCCACGCCGAGCCCGGCGACAGCAACGGCCGCTCATACAGCACATCGTCCGGTTGCAAACGAATATTGGCGCTCTTGCCACCACGGGCGAAAGCACTGTAACCACTGACCAGATCCTCCAGACGACTACCAGCCCCGCCCAAAATCAACGCCAGGTTCGGCTCGGCCAACGCCGGCAGCGTCAGCGGCACGCCGCCGATGCGCATCCGGGCGGCGAAACGTTTCGGCCCGTAGGCTTCGAGCAGCTGCACCGCGGGCAGATTCAGCGACATCGCAAGCGCGCTACTGGCCGACACCGCACCGCTGAAGCCCATGGAAAAGTTGCCCGGCCGGTAATCGCCGTAACGCCGCGGCACGTCCTGCAGCAGGGATTCGGAATGGATCAGCCCGGCATCCATGGCCATGCCATACAGGAAGGGTTTTAGGGTCGAACCGGGCGAGCGCATGGCGCTGATCATGTCCACATGACCAAAGCGCCGTGTGTCGTTGATGTCTACCGAGCCAAGGTAGGCGCGCACCGCCATGGTCTCTTCTTCGACCACCAGAATCGCTGCGGACGTATGCTCCGGCAAGCGCGCGCGCCAGCCCAGCAGCAGGTCCTCAAGACGTCGCTGCAAAGTAGCATCCAGGGTGGTGCGGATCAGCGGCGGGCTGTCCGGGCGATTCAACCTTCGCGCCAGCAACGGCGCGAGGCTCGGTTCCAGGCGTGGCGCCAGCAGCAAGGGCTCTTCCAGTGCTTCGTTCACCGCTGATTGCGGCCAGACATGGAACTGTGCCAGCCGCCGCAAGACTTTATCCCGTGCCACTTGGGCTCGCGCCGGGTGACGGTCCGGGCGCAAGCGGCTCGGTGCCTGCGGCAGGACCGCCAGCAGTGCAGCTTCGGCGTGAGTCAGTTGCTGCGGCGACTTGCCAAGGTATGCCCAACTGGCCGCCGCCACGCCTTGCAGCGTACCGCCGAACGGCGCGCGATTGAGATACAGGCTGAGGATTTGATCCTTGGACAGATGCCATTCCAGTTGCGCGGTGCGCCAGAGTTGCCGCAGTTTGCCGAGCAGCGTTCGCGTGTGCGGATCAAGCTGGCGCGCGACCTGCATCGACAATGTGCTGCCCCCCGACAGCACGCGCCCGCCAGAGAGGTTCTGCCATACGGCGCGCCCCAGCGCCAAGGGATTAACGCCGGGGTGCTGATAAAACCAGCGATCTTCGTAGGTCAGCAGCGCTTGGAGGTAATACGGCGAAACCTGATGGGGCTCCACCGGGTAGCGCCATACGCCATTGGCATCGGCGAACCGCCACAGCGGCGTGCCGTCTTCGGCCAGCACCACACGCGCCAGATCGTCTTGGGGCAAGGGCAACGGCCAGATGCGGTCGGCGAGCCAGAGCAGTGCGATCAACAGCAGTACAACAACCAGAACCCTACGCAAAAATCTCATCCAGCGCGGCCCCTGCCGGAGCCTGGGGGGACGCCGGGTTCTTGCTCGCGAAGGTAATTCACCTGACACACCGCGTCGCCGCAATCGCAGGCGAGCCAGCCCCCACAGGGAACGCAGACGCTCAGTAACTAATCGCAAATTCAAACCCGCAAACCTCTATGCTTTAAGGGAACTCGCTAAAGCGAATAATGGCCTAAGGCCCGGGCATGGCAATGACGCCAACCCTTTCATCAGGACGCATACATGCAGGTAGAAAGCTTTTCCGAATGGCTCGGCCAGGCACTTGGTTCAGTCATCCGGTTTATCGTCGATGTGCTCAGTGGATTTTTCGATGCATTGACTCACGCCAGCAGCAATTTTATCGAGGGGTTTTCCCGGGCGCTGGGCATGGACGCCTCGATCATCAGCATCCTCGCGCTGATTATCGGCCTGATGCTGCTGTACTCGGCGATCCGCGCCTTTATGCGGGCCTCAATCATCATGGGGATCATCTGGCTGGTGCTCGGGCTGTGGTTGTTGAGCTGGATTATTCATTGAACCCAAAGAGCAAAATATCGTCCGAACGCGACCCGAACCTTCGGCAGTTCCTACGCGCTGATCGTTCCCACGCTCCGCGTGGGAACGATCACAAAAATCTCTGCGCTATCTACCCTTGATCACCATCTGCGGCACTGTTTCGCCCACAGCCTGCCAGTTCGGCCGGTACATCGACTCCACTTGCGGCGGTGGTACGCGGTAGGCGCCAGGGGTGACGGCCCGCGCCAGGTACAGCAGGTGCGCAGTGCCGTAACCGTCCAGGTCCATCGCCGCCACGTAGCGGTCATCGCGGAATTCCTGATGCTTGAGGCGGGCGTTCTGCATCGAGTCCCGCCATTCCTTGACCTTGCTACTGGCGTTTTCCAGGCTCGCAGCGCTCTGAGCCAGGTTCTGGTTTTCCAGCTCCAGACCGGCCGGCAATAAATCCACCACCAAGGCATCCGGCACTCGCTGTTTGGCACTGAGTGCCAAGTGCACCAGTACCAGATCACCACTGGTCAAGGCCTTGAGGTTCAACGGTTGGCCGTTCATGCCCAGGTACTCGCGGCGAATGCTCAGGTTCTCGCCACCGGCTACCGGCGCCAGTTGTGGATAACCGGAGATGGTCAGTTGCTGATACACAGGCTCCTTGCCTTCGTTGTGGAGGGACAGCGGCGAAGCCAGCAACGGGCCTTCAAGTTTCAGGCCAGGCTGGTTATTGCTCAGCTCACGGGTTTCACCACCACTGCTCAGTTGCGCATTCCAGATGGCTTCGGGTTTACCCAGCAAACCACGGCCGGCGAGAAACAGCGAGTTGCGCTCCTGGGTCGACAGGTATCGGCTGGCAGCCAGTTGATCGGACAACTCGAACAGACGCTCTTCACGCTTACCCCTGGCCAGGTCGTTCTCTTCCAGCAAGGCTAGAATCAGCGCCTGATCGCGCAGCGGGCTGCCGTAATCGGCGAGCCAGTCCTTGCTGTTGCGCGACGCTGCCAACCCTGTGATCAAGGCCTGATCAGCACGCGGCTGATCGCCCATTTTCTGCAAGGCAATGGACAGTTGCACAAGCGGCAGACCGGAGCGGGCATCGGTACGCCGCTCGAACAGACTGCGCAACGCACCCAGCGGCGCCTGTTGGCTGCGGGCCAATACCAGACCGGCATAGGCCTGCACCGCGAAACGCGTGTGCTCGGCATTTTCGCTGTAGTTCACTTCGATCAGGTTACGTTCCTGCACATAACGCAGCAGCCGCTCGCTGGCCTTTTTCAGGGCTTCAGGCGGTACCGTGAAACCTTGCTCGCGAGCACGCAACAGGAAGTCGGTGACGTAGGCGGTCAGCCAGTACTCTTCTTCACCGTTCGCCCCCCATAAACCGAAGCTGCCGTTGTAGCGCTGCATGCCCAACAGGCGCTCGATGCCCAGCTCGATCTTGCGTTTGCGGTCAGCATCCGGCTCGCCTTCCAGACCGAGGCGTTCAAGGCTCGCGGCATCGGCATAAAGCGACGGATACAGCCCGCTGGTGGTTTGCTCCAGGCAACCATACGGATACGCCTTGAGCGCACGGATCTGTTCGCCAAGGTTCAACGGCGGTCGGCTCGACAGGCTGAGCAAGGCTTCACGCCCGGCCGGTTCGAAAGCCGCCAGCTCACCTTCCGGCAAGTTCCACGGTTGATCCTTGAGCACCGCGCGGTAGTGTTTGAGCATCGCCGGATAGGCTGGACGCACGCCCAGCGTCCAGTCGCGGGTGAACGGCGGCAAGCTCTCGCCCGGCAGGTCGAGGCCGTTGACCAGCACCTTGACCTTGCCCTGACCAAAGCCACCCAGTGCCTGCACCGGAATCTGCAACGTCGTGCGCTGGCCTTCAGTCAGTTGCACGCTGTGGGTCACGTCACCGAGCAGACTCAGTTGGCCCTCGGCACTCAGTTGCACCGTCAGATTCTGTGCCTTGCCCGAGAGGTTCGACAGGTCCAGCGCCAGCTTCGTCTGGTCACCACCAGCAAGGAAACGCGGCGCCGACAGCTCGGCGATCAGCGGCGCGGCGATCACGGTTTTGCCTTCGGCCATGCCGTAGCGATCATCGGTCCAGGCCTGAGCCATCAGACGCAGTTCGCCGTTGAAGTCCGGAATGTCGACGCTGACTTCACCTTCGCCCTGTTCGTTCAGGGTCACCGGCGCACTTTGCAGGGCAACGATGGTCACGCTGGTGTCGGGACGCTTGCCACCCTTGGCCAGCGCCGCGTCGCCACCGAACGCCAGGCTGGCCAAACGGCCCTGCCCGGCTTCAATCAGTTGCCCATAGATATCCAGTTGGTCAGCGCCATACGCCTTGCGACCGAACAGGCTGGAGTACGGGTCAGGCGTTGGGTATTCGGTGATATTGAGGATGCCCACGTCCACCGCAGCCAGCAGCACGTGCACGTGTTTCGGCATGCTGCCATCGGCATTTTTCGCCTGAATCTTCACCGTCAGCGGCTGTTTGGGGCGCATCTTTTCCGGTGCATTCAGGGTCACCCCGAGTTTGCGCTGGGTCCGATCCAGCGGCAGGTGCAGCACGCCGACCGCGCGTTTCGGGGTGACATTGGCTTTGCGTTCACCCGGACGAATCACCAGCGCGCTGACATACAGGTCATGCCGCGACCATTTCGGATCAAGCTTGACCGCGAAGCTTTTGCCTGCGGCCGGCACATCGATTTCCTGCCACCACAATGGTCCGTCGCTGGACTCCACCAGCAGATAACCTTTGCCAGCTGCGGGCGCCGTGACTGTCACGTTAGCCGTGTCGCCATCGCCATAGGCGGGCTTGTCCAGCGCCAGTTTGACCTGATCCGGTCGCACCGCGCCGCCTTCGGTGTTGTCCTGGGAGCGGTAACCGGCCCAGAAACGCAGACTGCTGAGCAGTCCGGTCTGCGGGTCTTCGACTTCGACGCGATACGGGCCCCACTCCACCGGAAAACTGACTTTCGCGGTGTCACCGGCCTTGATGCTGACGGTCTCTTCATCGAGGGTGAGGAATTTTTCGTTGAAGTGATAGCTCCAGCCATCGCTTTGCGAGTAGTTCCAGTAGTAGTCACGACGCTCGCGCACCAGCCGTACCTTGAGGTTGTCCGCCGCCAGCTTCTGACCTTCATTGTTGGCCAGCAGCAGCTCGAACCCGACCGGGCCGTTGCCGTCGGTTTCTTTGCCATCAAACAACGCCCGCAGCCCCGGCAAACGATCCGCCGGCCATACCGGTTGCACCACACGACGAGTGATCGGGCGACCACCGGACTCGTGCAGGCTGGCCTGAACGATCAGTTGTAGCGGCGACCTGGCCCCGGCCCACTTGCTTTCCAGATCGATGGTTGCCTCGCCGTTGGCGTCCAGCGTGCTCTCGTCCAGATCCAGATCCTGACTCAGCTCTGCTTCGGTGACCGAGCCGAATTGATAACCGGGTAGCGCGTTGACCGCCTCACGCAGCGGGCGCACATAAACCTGGCCGCTCAGGCGATTGCCCGAGGCCGGAGCACCATAGAGATAACGGCCTTTGACGCTGATTTCCGCGGTATCGGCCGGTTTGATCGGGGCATCGCGGCCTTTTAGCTCAAGGGCCAGACGCTCGGGCAGGAAGTCTTCGACGAGGAACTCATACAACTGCGGCTTGCCGTCACCCAGATCGAACACCAGCTGCCAACGCCCGGTCGGCGCTTCACCGGCCAGTTGCAGTGGGTATTGATAGAGACCGGACGCATCGGCGTCCCAGACGAACTTGCGACTGACCTGCTCATCCGGGCGACGCACTTCAACGCTGACCGGCTGCGGTTTGACGGCATTACCGTCCTTGTCCCGCAGCAAGGCGTTGAGCAGCACGGTTTCGCCGGGGCGATACAGGTCACGCGGGCCAAACACAAAAAACTGCAGGGGATGGGCTTGTGGCCCGCCGATATCGAACTCGGCAAGGTCCAGCGCGGCGCTGTTGAGTCGTAACATACTGGTCTGCTCGCCCTGATGGGCCAGCAACACTTCGGCTTTTTTCGGCAGCGACAACTCGGTATGGCCGCCCTTCTCGGTCTTGCCCTGGCCTACTACCCGGCCCTCGCTATCAAGCAGTTCGAGACTGACGTCATCCAGAGCTTTACCGCCGTCCAGCGCTTGAGTAAAGACATCCAGACGGTTCTGGTAACGGTGCACCGACAGACCGATGTCACTGAGGGTAAAGAGGGTCGCCGGTTGCGAGTAGTTATAGGTGCCGGAAGCCCGCATCACCGCCAGGTAAACGCCAGCCTGTTGCAGTTGCTTGAGGCCGGCGATCGGCAGTAACAGGGTTTCCCGGGTATTGCGTGCCGGGTTCAGGTCGAAGCGACCACCGTAAACCAGATCGGCCATCGGCAGCAGTTCGCGCGATTCATAACTTTGCAGACTGGCGCTGCGGCCCCACCGACTGAGAAACGCCGGGAGGGATTCGGGTTTGATCCGGAAGAACTCGACGTCGATCTTGTCGACATTCAGCGCGATCACCGGCAGGCCTTCGGCCAGACGGGTCGGCAACAAGGTGCCACGACTGGCGAAGCCTACGGTGGGTTGCAGGTCACGGGTTTCCAGGCGGCTGACGTACTCGGCGGCAAGTCTGGCATCGTTGACCCCGCGTAGCCCGGCATCGACAGTGAGCACCAGTTTGCGCCGGGGCTCAAGATGGCGCAGGCGCAGTTCCATCAGGTTGTCGGAGAGTTCCCAGGCACCGTCGATCTTGCCCGATTTGCTGTCGACCAGATGCAGTTTTTCGTCGAACTTCTGCTCAGGGTCCAGCGGCACCGAAAAGCTCACCGACAGCGTGCTGGCACCATCAAGCTGAACTTCGGAAACGTCCACCACGCTTAACTCACGGCCGGCGTAGCGCTGCTTCAGTACCGCAGTGTCCTGAATCGCCTTGGCCGTGGGCGCTGTGACCGCCGCCGGGGGCGCGGCGGTGGGAGGCGCTTTTTCGGAAGTCGACGAATCGCAAGCGCTTAGCAGCGCCAACGCACAGGCCAGAAACAGTCCTTTGTTAAGCATGGGGCACTCATTGGCAGGAGTATCGTAGCCTTGAACTATATATCACTGATGCCAAACCGCCTGGGGCGCCGGTCACATTGACCGACGCCGGGCGGGCTGGTTCTGGTCATTGAAGAATTTGCTGATGATCGTTCCCACGCTCCCGCGTGGGAATGCATCCCGTGACGCTCCGCGTCACATCAACGGCGATTGCTGCGCGTCCATGGCGGCGTTCCCACGCAGTGCGTGGGAACGATCAAGGAGGCGGCGCGAGTCCCGAAACTGCCGCTACAATGCCTGCTCTCTCAAGGAGCCTGCATGTCCACCCTGATCACCGACTGGCGCCACCGCTCAACCCATCGCCGTGTCTGGGCGCTCGCGGCGCCGATGATTCTGTCGAACATCTCCGTTCCACTGGTGGCCCTGGTCGACAGCACGGTGATCGGTCATCTGCCCTACGCCCACCAACTCGGTGCTGTGGCTATCGGTGCCAACCTGTATCTGTTTCTGGCCTGGTCGATGGGCTTTCTGCGCATGGGCTCCACCGGTTTTGCCGCCCAGGCCGCCGGGCGTGAAGACGGCGCAGCACTTCGACAGGTCCTGCTGCAAGGTTTGCTCTTGGCCATAGGCCTGGCGCTGCTGCTTGGGGTCATCGCCGTGCCGCTGAGCGGCGTCGCTTTAAACCTGATGCACCCCTCCGCCGAACTCGAGCAAATGACCCGGGACTTTTTCCATACCCGGCTGTTCGGTCTACCCGCAGCGCTGGCCAGTTACGCGCTGGTCGGCTGGTTCCTCGGCACCCAGAACGCCCGCGCACCTCTGGCGATTCTGCTGAGCACGAACCTGGTAAACATCGCGCTGAACCTGTGGTTCGTCCTCGGACTGGAGTGGGGTGTAGTCGGCGCGGCGCGGGCCTCGGTCATCGCCGAATGGACCGGTACCCTGATTGGTCTGGCCATGACCCGCAAAGCCCTGCGCGCCTACCCCGGCCACATTGCATGGGCGGCGCTGGCACTATGGCAAAGCTGGCGACCGCTGCTGGCGGTCAATCGGGACATTTTCATTCGCAGCCTGGCACTGCAATCAGTGTTTTTCCTGATCACCGTGCAAGGCGCACGGCTGGGTGACGCAACCGTCGCGGCCAACGCTCTGCTGCTCAACGGTTTACTACTGACCGCCCATGCGCTCGATGGCCTGGCCCATGCAGTGGAAGCTCTGTGCGGTCACGCCATCGGCGCCCATGACCGGCAGGCCTTGCGCCGTTCGCTGGTGGTAGCCTGCGGTTGGTCGTTGCTGACCAGCCTGGGCTTCGCCGTGGTATTTCTGTTTGCCGGTCATCTGTTCATCGAGATGCAGACCAACATCCAGAGCGTGCGCGACACCGCGTTCAGCTACTTGCCTTACCTCGCCGCGCTACCGCTGATCGCGGTCTGGAGCTACTTGCTCGACGGTCTGTTCATCGGCGCCACCCGTGCCAGGGAAATGCGCAACGGTATGCTGCTGACCGTGATCATCGTGCTACCGGTGGCCTGGGCTCTACAGAGCTTTGGCAACCATGGTCTGTGGCTGGCGTTTCTGCTGTTTATGCTGCTACGCAGCCTGACCCTCGGCGCTTTCGCCTGGCTCTTAAGCAAGAATGATGGCTGGTTTAGCGTCATCGCCCGCTGAGCGGGTGCAGTTCGAACACGAACGGTTCGCTGGCTGGATCAAATATTGGCGTGTTTCTACAGAGGGGGCGACGTGAGATTCTCGCTGAGAGACATCGTCGAGTAGAGAGCCTGGTACAGATCAGAAAGCGGCCTAAATGAAATGAAGACCTGCACTCTTTGATTCTTCGAAAACAAATGGCTTGCGCCATATACGTCTGAAAAAAATGCCGCGCCAGACCATCTGAAAAAACACACGGGTTGCAGTGCGTTTTCAGACAACCTGGCGCGACAGTTTGTTACCTCAAGAAGACAGGTAAGACGAGCGAGTCAGCCCCAGACGCAGAGCGTCGAGGTATTGAGTGCGTTCGGCCGGGCTGATCTTCGCGCAGGCGACTTTGTCCCGATAGTGGGTCATCAGCTCTTCCGGAGACAAATGCACGTAACGCAGCATGTCTTCGATGGTGTCGTGGGTTTCGATACCGGCGTGATACACGCTGCCGTCCGCATTCTGGTAGATATTCACCGAGTCGGTATCACCGAACAGGTTGTGCATATCACCGAGAATTTCCTGATAGGCGCCCACCAGGAAAATCCCCAGCAGGTAATCTTCACCGTCGTTTAGCGCATGCACCGGCAGGCTGGTTTCGATGCTTTGTTCATCGACGTACTGCTTGATCTTGCCATCGGAGTCGCAGGTCAGGTCTTGCAGCACAGCACGGCGCAGCGGCTCTTCGTCGAGACGGTGCAATGGCAGAATCGGCAGTACCTGGCCAATCGCCCAGGTGTCCGGCAGGCTCTGGAATACCGAGAAATTGCAGATGTACTTGTCGGCGAGCTTGTCGTTGAGTTCGTCGAGCACCTGACGGTGGGAACGCTGACGGGCTTTCAACGAGTTGTGCAGGCGACGGCAGACCGCGAAGTAGCACTGTTCGGCCAAAGCTTTCTCGGCCAGGGTCAGTTTGCCATCGGCGTACTGGGCAGCGATGTCACTCATGTAGTGCGTGGCACGCCAGTAGGTCTCGGTGACCATCTCGATGTCGGTCGGACCCAGCAGGTCTACCAGCCATTGCACGGTTTCCGGCAGCTCTTCCTTGTTCTCGATGACTGGCACGTCGTCGTTGTGCTTCTCGACGTCGGTCACCTGGACCACCAGCATGGCGTGGTGGGCGGTCAGCGAGCGGCCGCTCTCGGAGAAGATGTTCGGATGCGGCAGGCTCTGCGCATCGCAGAACTCCTTGAGCATTCCGACCACGACACCGGCGTAGTCGTCCATGTCGTAGTTGA
This sequence comes from Pseudomonas sp. GW821-FHT02H09, assembly GCF_059421425.1. Lineage (NCBI taxonomy): Bacteria > Pseudomonadati > Pseudomonadota > Gammaproteobacteria > Pseudomonadales > Pseudomonadaceae > Pseudomonas > Pseudomonas sp. GW821-FHT02H09. The sequence continues at coordinate 121,498 of NZ_JBWKVA010000007.1, read as the reverse complement.
TCGAGCTGGCATTGCGCGAGTGGGTACCGTCGTAGTCAACGCCCAGGCCGCCGCCGACGTCGATGTGATCCACCGGCAGGCCAAGGTTGCGCAATTCGCCGTAATAGCGGATCGCTTCCTTGAAGCCATGCTGGTAGTCCGCCAGGTTGGCGATCTGCGAGCCCATGTGAAAGTGCAGCAAGCGAATGCCCTGATCCAGACCTGCGGCGCGGAAACGCTCGACCACTGAGATCAGCTGAGCGGCGGACAGACCGAATTTGGATTTTTCACCGCCGGTGTCAGCCCACTTGCTCGAGGCCAGGGAAGACAAACGCACCCGTAGACCGACCTGAGGTTTGACCTTAAGCGAGGCCGCTTCTTCGATCACCAGCTCAACTTCGGATTCTTTCTCGATAACGATGAACACGTTGTGACCAAGCTTCTGGCCCATCAGTGCCAGACGAATGAACTCACGGTCCTTGTAACCGTTGCAGACAATGGTTCCGCCTTTGGGCGCCAGCGCCAACACCGCCAGCAGTTCCGGCTTGGAGCCGGCTTCCAGGCCGATGGACACGTCCTGGGTGGCAATGATGTTCTCGATCACCGCTTCTTGCTGGTTGACCTTGATCGGGTACAGCGCGGTGTACTTGCTCTGGTATTCCAGACGCTCGATGTTGGCGTCGAATGCGCCGGTCAGCTGACGTACGCGGTCTTGCAGAATGTCCGGAAAGCGCACCAGTAGCGGCAACGACAGGCCGCTTTTACGCAGCTCATCGACTTGTTCGAACAGATCGATAGGCGAGCTGTTCGGGCCGTTCGGACGAACTTCGACGCGACCGGCGTCACTAATCGCGAAATACCCGGCCCCCCAATGGCGAATCCCATAAACACTGCGGCTGTCCGCAACTGTCCATTGGCTGCCATCGTCTTTGCGTGTGCGTCGTACGGACATCGAAGTCCCCTATAAATGAAGTCATAGAGCGTCGCCTGAGATCAGGCTGGCGCAGTCTAAAGAATGAAAATGACGATTAGCCTGTATTCGAGGGGGATAGACCTCGCATACAGCGCGGAGTTTAGAAACCGGTCATGAACAGGCTCTGTGAAAACCATGGAGACGACGGCAAACCTGTATCGGATCAGGACTGCGTCAAGTCGGGGTGGTCTTCACAGAGGCTGCTAGCCGCCGGACTTCTTCGCTTTAAAACCGAGCTTGATCAGCTCTGCCAAGAGTAGCTCGACATGCTCGCCCTGGATCTCGATGACCCCGTCTTTCAACGTGCCGCCGGTGCCGCAACGCTTTTTCAGCGTCGTGGCAAGCGTACTGAGGGCATCTTCGGCCAACGGCACGCCGGTGATGGTGGTCACCGTCTTGCCGCCACGGCCCTTGCTTTCGCGACGCACGCGAGCGATGCCGTCGCCGGCAGGGACAACGGTTTGTTTGCAGATGCAGGCATCCACCGGCTGGCTACAGTCCGGGCAATGTCGACCTGCGTCGGTGGAAAATACCAAGCCACCAAGGGCGGCGAAGGATGCGGCTTTTTTGGCCACCGGCAATCCTCTTGGGAGGACAAAGACTGGTCGAAGCGCTTTGGCAAGTGCCATCGACCGCGAAGCCCCACTCAGGCAGGGGCAGCGCTACTGAAACGGTACAGACTTGTAGGAGCAGAGCTTGCTCGCGATGGACGTCAACGATAACGCGCGGCATCAGACAGCACGTGTCGTTCATGCGTCCTTCGCGAGCAAGCTTCGCTCCTACAAAAGGTCGCGCAGTGTAACGGCAAAAAGCGCACTTGCTAAGAGCCAATCGGCGCCAATTTATACATCTTTTGCGACGTTTGCGCCCTGTGAACGCAGATAACGTTTCAAGGCCGCCAGAGAGTCCGGGCAATAAGGCTTTTGCTGAATTTCCTGCATGACCTGATCGATCGGCATAAAGCGCGCCTCCAGCACTTCCTCTGGCTGCAAACGCAATGGCCCGTCCCAGACCGCCGAGAACGCCGAACACCACAGTCGATTATCAGTGTCTTCGAAGAAAAAGTGATCATGTGCAGTCAATTCCACACCGCTGACCCCAAGCTCTTCTTCCAGTTCACGGGCCGCCGATTCGGCATAGGTCTCAGTCGCCAGCACCATGCCGCCGGCTGCCACGTCCCAATAACCGGGATAGATAGCTTTGCTCAGGGTGCGCCGATGCACGCACAGCTCACCGGCCGAATTGAACAGCATGATGTAAGTTCCGCGCCCGATCAGCCCACGCTCGCGCAAATCGGACCGGACCAGGGCGCCAAGCAAGTTGTCTTGCTCATCGACCCAGGCGATGTGTTCGGCATCCGAGGCCGCGCGATGTACGGCCTCTTTAGAGGTAACGTCCATGACTCAACCCTGGGAGAGCAGTTGACGCAAATCGATGACCGCTGCATTGGCCCGCGAGATGTAGTTGGCCATGACCAGCGAGTGGTTGGCCAGCACGCCAAAGCCGCTGCCGTTGAGAATCATTGGGCTCCATACTCGCTCCTGGGAGGCTTCCAGCTCACGAATGATCTGACGCACGCTGACCGTGGCGTTTTTCTTGGCCAATACGTCGGCAAAGTCGACTTCGATGGCGCGCAGCAGATGGGACAATGCCCAGGCCTGACCGCGGGCTTCGTAGAACACGTTGTCGATCTGCAGCCAAGGGGTTTCCACCAATTCTTCATCTAGCTGCGGCACTTGACCGGGTGCCAGTGCTTCGGTTTTCAGCGCGGTATTGAGTTTGACCCGACCGACGCTGGCCGACAGTCGTTGCGACAACGAGCCCAGGCGAGTGGCCACATCACCGAGCCAGTTATTGAGGTTGTCGGCCCGGGCGTAGAACAGGGCGTTCTTCTGCGATGGATCTGACAGCCGCGCCTGATAGCGACTCAGCGAGTTGATGCCTTCCTGGTACTCGGACTCACTGGAAGGCAGCATCCAGCTTTTGTTGTCGAAGTTGAAACGCGGCTCGGCCTTGCCCAGATCAGCGTCTTCTGCGGACTGCGATTGCGAACGGGCGAAGTCTTTGCGCAGGGCACGGGTCAGGTCGCGGACCTGTACCAGCACGCCATATTCCCAACTAGGGATATCGTCCAGCCAGACGCCCGGTGGAAAGCGATCATTGGAGAGGTAGCCGCCAGGTTTGTGCAGCAGCGTACCGGCAACAGTCTTGAGGGTTTCTACCGTGGTGTAACCGACGACCATCTGCTTGCCGTCCTTCTCAGCCGCCATTTGAGCATTCTGCTGAACCGCAAACAGTGCCGGTTCCTGGCTCCAGTACCAGCCCACGACAAGGGTCACCAGCAGGTACAAACCCACCACTGTGCCCAAGGCACGGCTGAACAGCAAACCACCGAAATAGCTGCGGGTTGCCGACTCAGGTTCAGCGGCACGATCAGGCGCGCTGCCTGCGCGGTTCTTCCAGTCCAGCATGGCTATATCCTTTCAATCACTTGAATTCATCGGTTCGACCACAACCCTACTCCATCGCGCCCCGGTTCGAGCGGATTAAATCAGCCGCAAACCAGGACGCCGCACAATAGTCGCGCATCAAGCCGCCACTATCAATGAAGCGCAGCCACCACCCCATGAGACCCGCCGTTCAAAAAATGAATGGCATCGCTTTGCAGTTTATTGATGCAGGACACTCATGCAATCGAAAAGAGGTGCTAGCATAGAGCCACCAGTCAATCTCAGCATGCCCCCTAACTAGTAGTCAGGATATGACCGAGCCAGAAGACCCCAGCCGTGAGCGCCTCAAGCACCACTTTGCCCAGCGGGTGATTCATCAGGCACGTCAGATTCTTGAGATATGGCAACGCCTGCAGCGAAGCGAATGGTCGACCACTGATATGTCCGAACTGGCCGAGGCCAACTTGCGCCTGCTGCGGTTCGCCGAACGGTTTGAACAGCCCGAACACTGTCAGCTCGCGCACAGCATCGGCCACTCTCTGAAAGCCGTGGATGCCAACCGCGGGCGCCTGAACAGCGGGCTGATCACCGATCTCAATCGCCTGATGCAACGCTTGTCCCGCACCGGCCTGCGTCATGGCGAGCAACTCGAACAAACCTTCCTGCCACCGCTGCGCAAGCCGATCTACGTGATGCTGCAAGATCACGACCGCGCCGAGCGGCTGGCCAAACAACTCGAGTTCTTTGGACTCAGCGCTCAGTCGCTGGACAGTGTAGCGGCGTTCCGCTCCTCGCTGGTCGAGCGGCTTCCGGCAGCGATCGTCATGGATGTCGATTTTTGTGGCGCCGGCATGGGCCTGCAGCTGGCGGCCGAGGCCCAGGAAGGCCTTGAGCACAAGCTGCCACTGCTGTTCTTCAGCCTGCACGAAACCGATACCCCGACCCGTCTCGCCGCCGTTCGCGCCGGCGGTCAGGAGTTTTTGACCGGTACCCTTGAAGCTTCGAGCCTGCTGGAGAAAATCGAAGTCCTGACCTGCGTCGCCCAGTACGAACCGTACAAAGTGCTGATCATCGATGATTCGCGCGCTCAGGCATTGCACACTGAACGCCTGCTCAACAGCGCCGGTATCGTCACCCGCACCCTGATCGAGCCGATTCAAGCGATGGCTGAACTGGCGGACTTTCAGCCGGACCTGATCATTCTCGACATGTACATGCCGACCTGCACCGGTACGGAACTTGCCAAGGTGATCCGCCACAATGACCGCTATGTCAGCGTGCCGATCATCTATCTGTCGGCCGAAAACGACCTGGACAAGCAACTCGACGCCATGAGCGAAGGTGGCGACGACTTCCTGACCAAGCCGATCAAGCCGCGGCACCTGATCACCACGGTGCGCAACCGTGCGGCCCGGGCGCGCAATCTCAAGGCGCGGATGGTTCGCGACAGCCTGACCGGCCTGTACAACCATACCCATATCCTGCAATTGCTCGAAGACTGCAGCTTCCGTGCCCGCCGCGAAAGCAAGCCGCTGAGCTTTGCCATGCTCGACATCGACCACTTCAAACGGGTCAACGACAGCCACGGCCACCCCATGGGCGACCGCGTGATCAAGAGCCTGGCGCTATTCCTCAAGCAACGTCTGCGCAAGACCGACTTCATCGGCCGCTATGGTGGCGAAGAGTTCGCCATCATCATGCCCGACACCGATATCGAATCGGCCTACAACGTGCTCAATGAAATCCGTCAGCGCTTTGCCGAGATTCACTATCCGGCGCAACCTCAGGATCTCTGGTGCACCTTCAGCGCCGGCGTCGTAGAACTGCGCGAGGACTCCGACAGCCTGATGATGGCCAGCCAGGCGGACGAAGCGCTGTACCGTGCCAAGCACGCCGGACGCAATCGTGTGCAAGCCGCTCTGCGATCAAAGCAAAGTGCCACTTTTTTATCGGAAACCACCGAGTCAGTCATAACGCTGTAACAGAAACGCAATAACTTCAAGCGCTTACCATTCTGTCGTTGGTAGAGCCACGATGCGCCTGAAGCTGCTGACCAATCTCAACACCCTCCTTTTAGTCGCCGTTTGTCTCGCTCTGGGCGCCACGCTCTGGTGGTCGCAACAGGCACTGGAACGCCCCTATGTGCTGATGGAACGCTACTTGGGCCTGTCGCAGCAGTTCCAGAATCAGGTGGTACGCAATGTTGAAGATTACCTGGCCAGTGGCGACGCCCTGCGCTTGAGTGCCGCCAGCCAATCGCTCGAAACGCTTCAAACAGAGCTCGGCGAATTACCTGCCGAGCTGGCGCAAAGCCTGCGCCCAAGCCTTTCGAGCCTGGATAGCTTCAGCAAGACCGACCTGCTGGCTGCCGGCAAACTCGCCGGCGACCCGCAAGCCCTGCTCCTGCAGGCCGAGCGTGAGCTGGGCGCCAACCTGGAACAACTCAGCCAGTACGCCAGCGGCGCCAATACCCCGATTGCCGCAGGTTACTTGCCGTTGCTACTGTCGGCATCACAGCACCTGGCCAAGCTGTCGCTGGCCCGGGACAAACTGGTCAGCAGCGGTCGTAGCGAACTGGCTGCCGACGTCGAGCGTGAGGTGACCAGCATCCGCTCCCAGGCTGAACAGCTGGAGACTCTACCGTTGTTAGGCGTCACCACCAGTAGCGAATCGAATACCGAAGACTTCGCCTCCATGATGGGGCTGGAGAACACTGAAAAAAGCGCCGCAGAAGATACTGGCATTGGCCTCAAGCGCGAACTGAACAGCCTGCTGACACGTTACCCGGCCGAACTGAGCCGCACTCGCGAGCAGATTCAAAAACGCGCCGGGCTCAGTGATGCCACTCACCTCAAGATCGCTGATGTTCAGCAGGCGATTGCTGGTCTGGAGCCTGCTGTCCGCGCTCAACATGGACAGATTCAGAGCGAAGTACGGATGATCCAGGGGCTGATGATTGGCCTGATCCTGTTGATCGCGTTGCTTATTGATACCTTGCAACGGCGGCTCGCTCGCGTGCTGACCAATCTGGCTCCGGCCTTGTCGACCTGGGCCGAAGGCGACTTCAGCCAAAATATCCAACTAGGCGCCACCAACCGCGAGCTGCACGATATTGAAGAGTCGCTGAATCGCCTGCGGGCGTATCTGGTTGATCTGGTGGGGACCATCCGGCAAAACGCCGAACAAGTCGCTGGCAGCAGCCGCGCCCTGGCCGAGTTGAGCAGCGGCCTGCACAGCGGTGCCGAACGGCAGGCTGGGGATACCGCACAAATACGCGACGCATTGGGCGAACTGGAAGCCACCATTGTGCAGGTGGCCGATGATGCCAGCCAGGCCGCCGACGCCAGCCGTCACGCCGGGCTTGCGGTCGAGCATGGCCAGAAGGTGATCGGTTTGAGCCTCACCGGGTTGCACGCCCTGGTGGGCGAAGTGCAAGGCAATGCGCAGATGATCGAACACCTGGCCGAAGAGTCGGCGACCATCGGCGGCGTGCTCACAGTGATCCGTTCGATCGCCGACCAGACCAATCTGCTGGCGTTGAACGCCGCCATCGAAGCCGCTCGCGCAGGGGAGATGGGTCGAGGGTTTGCGGTGGTCGCCGAAGAAGTCCGCTCACTGGCGCAGCGTACCGCGGGTGCCACGGCCGAGATCCAGACGCTGATCGCTGGCCTGCAAACCGCAGCCCGACAATCGGTGGAAGGCATGCGCGCCCAGGTCGAACACGCTGAAGCCACAGCCAACCAGGCACAAGCAGCTGACGGAGCCCTGGATGAAATCGTCGGGGCGATACAGACCATTTCCGACACCGCGGTTCGCATCGCCGATGTCACCGCCCAGCAGAGCGGCGCCGTCAGTGAAATCCGCGATCACAGTGAGCGGATTCACCAATTGGGTGGGGATAACTTGCTGAGGATTGGTGAAGGGCGCAGCCAGGGCGAACATTTATTGGCGCTGGGCGGGCAGTTGCATACCGCCGTTCAGGCCTTCAGGGTTTAAAGACCACTTTTGATCGTTCCCACGCTCCCGCGTGGGAACGATCATCCCCCCTCTTCCTGCATACCCAGTCCCACTCCGCTATCATGCGCACACGTTAGATACGCGAGATCGCTATGCGCCGTCTGCTCTGCCTGATGCTGTTATTGCTCGCCCTGCCGGCGACCGCCACCGGATTGCTGGACAGTCGCCCCAGCTCGACGCTGGGCGCGATCAATAACAGCGCCGACTTCCTGCCGGTACACGAAGCCTTTCAGTTGAGCCTGATTGAAAGCACGCCGCAATCGATCAAGCTGCGCTTCGTCGCCACCGAAGGTTATTACCTCTACCGCCATCGCTTTCAGTTTCGCAGCGAGCCCGCCGACATTGGCCTGGGCGCCGCTCAACTGCCGCAGGGCGAGAAAAAACATGATGAGTATTTCGGCGACGTCGAGGTCTACCACGGCATTCTCGATGTAGAGCTACCGCGCGCGCCCGGCGATCAGCGCGCCTTGACCCTGGCGGTCACCTATCAAGGCTGCGCCGATAAAGGTCTGTGCTACCCGCCGGAAACCGAGCGACTGAGCATCGACGGCAAGTTTGCTTCAGTCGTCGGCACCGATATGCCGACGCCCCGTCATCAGACCGGCTGGACCTGGCGCGAACTGGCGCTGTTCTTCCTCGCGGGTCTTGGCCTGACCTTCACCCCTTGCGTGCTGCCGATGCTGCCGATCCTTTCCGGCGTTGTACTGCGCGGCCAGGTCGGTGGCTTGCGCGGTTTCAATCTGTCGCTGGCCTACGTGCTCCCGATGGCGGCCTGCTTTGCCTTGCTCGGCGCACTGATGGGAATGTTCGGTGCACAACTGAATCTGCAGGCACGTCTGCAGTCAGCCTGGGTGCTGGTGCCGTTCGCACTGTTTTTCGCGGTGTTTGCCCTGGCTATGTTTGGCATCTTCGAACTGAAACTCCCGCACGCCATCAGCAGTCGCCTGGACCGGGTGGCAAACCGCACCGAAGGCGGTTCCCTGTGGGGCGCAGCAGTGCTGGGCGTGGTTTCGAGCCTGCTGGTTTCGCCCTGCGTATCGGCGCCACTGGCTGGCGCCCTGCTTTACATAAGCGCCAGCGGTGATGCACTGGGCGGCGCGCTGAAGCTGTTCGTATTGGGTCTGGGCATGGGCGCACCGCTGTTGCTCGTCGCCACTGGTGGTGCGGCCTGGCTGCCAAAAAGCGGCCCATGGCTGATCTACGTCAAACATGCCATCGGCATTCTGCTGCTTGGGCTGGCAGTCGGCTTGCTCAGTCGCGTGCTTCCAGGCGAGATCACCTTGCTGTTGATCGGTTTGCTGGCTGCCGGTGTCGGCTTGTTTCTTGGCGCACTGGAGTTCATCTACAAGGCACCGAGACAGCGCCTGGCGCAGTTGCTGGGGTTATTACTGTTGTTCTATGCGCTGGCCTGCTGGTATGGCGCATTCAGCGGCCAGAGCGATCCGCTGAGCCCGATCGGCCGGTCAATGACCGTCAATTCTGCCATTGACACACACGCTCAAGACGCCAGCGAATGGCAGACCATCAACACGCCTGCGGAACTGGAGCTCGCCCTCGCCGGAGCCAAAATTGCCGGCATCCCGCTGCTGCTCGACTGGTATGCCGATTGGTGCATCAGCTGCAAAGTCATCGAGCATGAGGTGCTTAACGACAGCACCGTCGTCGAACGGCTCAAGGGTTATCGGCTGATCCGCTTCGATATGACCGCCAGCAACCGCGAACAACGCACCCTGCTCGACCGTTACAAACTGTTCGGCCCGCCTGCACTGATGTTTTTCGGCAAAGACGGCGTCGAACAGGGTGAGGTGAGAGTGATCGGCGAGATCAATGCAGCGGACTTCGCCGAACGTGTCGCGAAAGCGAATGACCAGATTTAATCAGGTGGTCATATATTTCGCGCAAACATCGGGCATTGTGCTGGCTATTGCAGAGAACTGGACAGTCACAAAGGCTTTGCGGCATAGTCGCCGGGTTCTGACAACTGTACACAGATCACAAGGAACAGCAGATGGCGACCTTACTGGTTCTGCACGGACCCAACCTGAACTTGCTCGGCACCCGCGAACCGGGGGTCTACGGTGCGGTAACCCTGGCTCAGATCAATCAGGATCTGGAACAGCGGGCCCGTAATGCCGGCCACCATTTGCTCTACCTGCAAAGCAACGCCGAGTACGAATTGATCGACCGCATCCATGCCGCGCGCGGCGAGGGTGTGGACTTCATTTTGATCAATCCAGCAGCTTTTACACATACAAGCGTCGCATTACGTGACGCGTTGCTGGCGGTGAGCATCCCATTCATCGAAGTGCATTTGTCTAACGTGCACAAACGCGAACCTTTCCGCCATCACTCCTACTTCTCCGACGTTGCGGTGGGAGTGATCTGCGGCCTTGGCGCCAGCGGTTATCGACTGGCCCTGGAGGCCGCCCTGGAACAGCTTGAACAACAAGCTAAACGCCCCTGACCGACCCTTGGGAGTTGATGATTCATGGATATCCGTAAAGTTAAGAAACTGATCGAACTGCTGGAAGAGTCCGGTATCGACGAGCTGGAGATCAAGGAAGGCGAGGAATCCGTACGGATCAGCCGTCACAGCAAAACCCCTGCACAACAGTTTTACGCGCCAGCACCTATGGCCGCCGCGCCGGCTCCGGTTGCCGCAGTCGCCGCTGCTCCGGTGGCCGCTGTTGAAGCCCCGGCAGCACCGAAACTCAACGGCACTGTGGTTATGTCCCCGATGGTCGGTACCTTCTACCGCACCCCGGCACCGACTTCGCCAGCCTTCGTTGAAGTTGGCCAGAGCGTGAAGAAAGGCGACACCATCTGCATCGTTGAAGCGATGAAAATGATGAACCACATCCAGGCTGAGTCCAGCGGCGTGATCGAATCCATCCTGGTAGAAAACGGCCAGCCGGTTGAGTACGACCAACCACTGTTCACCATCGTTTGAACCGCGGAGAGCCAACGATGTTGAAACCTGCGAAGCTGGAAAAAGTCCTGATCGCCAACCGCGGTGAAATTGCCCTGCGGATCCTGCGCGCCTGCAAGGAAATGGGCATCAAGACCGTCGCGGTTTACTCGACTGCCGACAAAGAGCTGATGCATTTGGGTCTGGCCGACGAAAGCGTTTGCATCGGTCCGGCGCCTGCCAACCTGTCTTACCTGCACATCCCGGCGATCATCGCGGCCGCTGAAGTCACTGGCGCCACGGCGATTCACCCTGGTTATGGTTTCCTCGCGGAAAACGCCGATTTCGCCGAACAGGTCGAAAAATCCGGCTTCGCCTTCATCGGCCCGAAAGCTGACACCATTCGCCTGATGGGCGACAAGGTTTCAGCCAAGGACGCCATGAAGCGCGCCGGCGTACCGACCGTACCGGGCTCCGACGGCCCACTGCCGGAAGACCCGGAAACCGCTATCGGCATTGGTCGCGAAGTCGGCTATCCGGTGATCATCAAAGCCGCTGGCGGCGGCGGTGGTCGCGGCATGCGTGAAGTACACAGCGAAGAAGACCTGGTCGAAGCGGCCAAGCAGACCCGCGCCGAAGCGGCTGCCTGGTTCAGCAACCCGATGGTCTATCTGGAAAAATTCCTGACCAACCCGCGTCACGTGGAAGTCCAGGTACTTTCCGACGGCCAGGGCCACGCCATTCATCTGGGCGACCGCGATTGCTCGCTGCAACGTCGCCACCAGAAAGTTCTCGAAGAAGCCCCGGCACCGGGCATCGACGAGAGGGCTCGCCAGGAAGTGCTCGCTCGTTGCGTGAAAGCCTGCATCGACATCGGCTACCGTGGCGCCGGCACATTCGAGTTCCTGTACGAGAATGGCCATTTCTACTTCATCGAGATGAACACTCGTGTACAGGTAGAGCACCCGGTATCGGAAATGGTCACCGGAATCGACATCGTCAAGGAGATGCTCAGCATCGCCGCTGGCAACAAACTGTCGTACACCCAGGACGATGTGAAGATCCACGGCCACGCGCTGGAATGCCGGATCAACGCCGAAGACCCTAAAACCTTTATCCCGAGCCCTGGCATGGTCAAGCACTTCCATGCTCCAGGCGGCAACGGTGTACGGGTCGACTCGCACCTCTACAGCGGCTACAAGGTGCCATCGAACTACGACTCCCTGATCGGCAAGCTGATCACTTGGGGGGCGACGCGCGATGAAGCCATGGCGCGTATGCGCAATGCACTGGATGAAATCGTTGTCGACGGGATCAAAACCAATATCCCGCTGCACCGCGACCTGGTCCGCGATGAAGGCTTCTGCGAAGGTGGAGTGAATATCCACTACCTGGAGCACAAGCTGGCCAAGCAGCACTAAGCTTGATCCAGACCAACAAAGCCGCTTGATTGCGGCTTTGTTGTTTCTGGATACGACGCCACCTGCAGGAGCGCGGCTTGCCCGCGATTCAGGCACCGCGGTCTTTCAGGCCGACCGCGTCATCGTTCTTCGCGGGCAAGCCGGATCGCCGCACCGCTCGCTCCTGCGAAGAGCCCATCGCGCGTCACCCTTGTCGTCTTCTGCGCTCGCCTCGCGTAAACTTGTGCGCTTCTCACAGCCCGCCAGGCTGCAATTACATTTTCCGAAGGTGCCCGCCATGCCTTGGCTGCAAGTCCGTCTCGCCATCAGCCCAGAACAAGCCGAAACCTACGAAGACGCTTTCCTTGAAGTCGGCGCCGTTTCGGTGACGTTCATGGACGCCGAAGATCAGCCGATCTTCGAACCGGAACTGAACACCACCCCGCTGTGGTCCCACACCCATTTGCTGGCACTGTTCGAAGGCGGCACAGAAGCCGCCAGCGTCCTCGCCCATATGGAACTGCTGACCGGCAGCCCGCTGCCTGAACATCACTGCGAAGTGATCGAAGATCAGGACTGGGAACGTAGCTGGATGGACAACTTCCAGCCAATGCGCTTCGGCCAGCGTCTGTGGATCGTCCCGAGCTGGCATGCCGCACCGGAGCCGGGCGCCGTCAACCTGCTGCTCGACCCGGGCCTGGCCTTCGGCACCGGCACCCACCCGACAACCGCGCTGTGCCTGGAATGGCTCGACGGCCAGGAACTGAAGGACTGCAACGTGCTGGACTTCGGTTGCGGCTCGGGGATCCTGGCGATTGCCGCCCTGCTGCTGGGCGCCAAAGAAGCCGTCGGCACCGACATCGACGTGCAAGCCCTGGAGGCTTCCCGCGATAACGCCGGGCGCAACAACATTGCCGAAGAATTGTTCCCGCTGTACCTGCCACAGGATTTGCCGCAGGTTCAGGCCGATGTACTGGTCGCCAATATCCTCGCTGGCCCCCTGGTTTCCCTGGCCCCGCAACTGTCCAGCCTGGTCAGGCCGGGTGGCCGCCTGGCGCTGTCGGGCATCCTCGCCGAACAGGGCGAAGACGTCGCAGCAGCTTATGCCCAGGACTTCGAGCTGGACCCGATTGCCAATCGCGAAGGCTGGGTGCGTATCACTGGCCGTCGGCGCTAGAATGGACGCCTGCATAAACCGGATTGCCGCATGACCGACAGCTTCGTCACCCAGTGCCCGCATTGCCAAACCAGCTTTCGCGTAAGCCACGCCCAGTTGAGCGTAGCCCGTGGAGTGGTTCGCTGCGGCTCATGCCTGCAGGTGTTCAACGCCGCGCGGCAGTTGCTCGAGCAACGCACTGGCAATGAAGCCGTCGCCCCCAATGCGACAACACCGACCGAGACCTCCGCCCCCAGGGCGATCAGCCAGAAGCAATGGACGGCCGCCGAACTCGACCTGGACAATCTCGACCTCGACGAAGAACTCGCCAAGCTCGAGCAACGGGAAATCCAGCCGACCAAGGAGTTCGGGCAAGAGCGCAAGCACAAGGAGGATTCGCTGAGCGCACGCAGGGATACGACCGACAGCGAGGAAGAACAATGGTCCGAAAGCCTGTTCAGCGGATCGGCTGCCGAGCGCGCAGAACCGATTGAGCCCGCTGAGCCTGCAGCCAACACAAACAGTAAACCGACAGCCCCGCCCGTCGAACCGCCCAAACCCGGCCGCACCGAGCCCTCACTGTCTTTTGAGCTGGCCGATCTTGACGACGAACCCACCGCGCCGCCTATGCGCCCGAGCCAGGAGCCGCTAGCGCACGAACACCACGAACGCTTGTCGGCAGCAGATGACGACGAAGAGCCGCTGGAGGCCGAACCAGCGAGCAAAAAACACGCACGCAGTGAGCCTGGCCTGCATGACGAGGTGCTGCAGGACCTGGCCGACGAACCGGTGCATCTTGATTGGCAAAAGCGCCGTTCACCCTGGGGCAGACGCTTCTTCTGGGGATTATTGATTCTGCTCGGCGCCGCCGCACTGGCAGGCCAGTACATCGCCTACCACTTCGACGAGCTGGCCCGTCAGGACCAATACCGGCCATGGTTCCAGCAACTGTGCCCGGAAATCGGCTGCACAGTGCCGTCCAAGGTCGACATTGCGCGCATCAAGAGCAGCAATCTGGTGGTGCGCAGCCATCCGGATTTCAGTGGCGCACTGGTGGTCGATGCAATCATCTACAACCGCGCACAATTCTCTCAGCCCTTTCCGTTGCTGGAGTTACGCTTTGCCGACCTCAATGGGCACCTGATCGCCAGTCGGCGCTTCAAACCAAGCGAATACCTCAACGGCGAACTTGAAGGCCCGGCAGAAATGCCGCCACAGACGCCGATCCATATCGCTCTGGACATCCTTGACCCCGGCCCGAAAGCCGTCAATTACAGCCTGAGCTTCCATTCACCCGAATGAAACGCCGCAGTCAATTGGCATAACTGCACATTGAAGACAGCTTTTTGACTCCCTCGCGTCGAGCCAAACCGCTGGCGATAACAGAATAACTGTTCAGATTTTATCCAATTCAGCCTTTATCCAGTCATCGAGAGCGGGTATCATGCCAACCCTTTTTCGAACTCTAATGATCCGGCCCCACAACAGGGAAGCCCTATGTCGGCGGTACGCATCGGTCCATATACATTGCCTAACGGCTTGATTCTCGCTCCCATGGCGGGCGTCACTGACCAGCCCTTTCGTCAGCTGTGCAAACGGTTGGGCGCAGGCCTTGTAGTCTCGGAAATGGTCACCAGCGACATGAGCTTGTGGAACAGTCGCAAATCGCGTCTGCGCATGATCCACGAAGGTGATCCCGAGCCACGCTCGGTACAGATCGCCGGCGGTGATGCACAGATGCTCGCGGATGCGGCCCGCGCCAACGTCGAGTTGGGTGCGCAGATTATTGATATCAACATGGGTTGTCCGGCGAAGAAGGTCTGCAACAAGGCTGCCGGCTCCGCGTTGCTGAAAGACGAAGATTTGGTGAGCGAGATCCTGCACGCCGTGGTGGCCGCAGTCGATGTACCGGTCACTTTGAAAATCCGCACCGGCTGGGACCGGGCGAACAAAAATGGCCTGACGGTGGCGAAGATCGCCGAGCAGGCAGGAATCACTGCGCTGGCAGTCCATGGCCGGACCCGCGCCGATCTGTACACCGGTGAAGCCGAGTACGACACCATTGCCGCGATCAAGCAGGCGGTGTCCATTCCGGTCTTCGCCAACGGCGATATCGACTCGGCCGAAAAAGCCCGGTACGTGCTCCACGCGACCGGTGCCGATGGTCTGTTGATTGGCCGGGCCGCCCAAGGGCGACCATGGATTTTTCGTGAGATCGAGCATTTTCTGCGTACCGGCGAAACACTTCCGGCACCGGAGCTGTTCGAGGTGGAACGTATTCTGCTAGAGCATCTGGCCGCGCTGCATACCTTTTATGGGGATGTCATGGGCGTACGCATTGCTCGCAAGCATGTGGGCTGGTATCTCGCAACCCTGCCGGGCGCCAGGGAGTTCCGCGCCCACTTCAATCGTTTGGATGATACGGAAGCACAGCGCGCCAACGTTCGTGAGTTTTTCGCCGAGCGTTACAAGAGCCTGGTGACAGGGGACGGAGAAGGGGTGGCCGCATGACGATGATGAGCGAGACTTTAGTGAGTGGAACAACACCCGTGAGCGACAATGTAAATTTGAAACAGCACCTCAATACACCGAGCGAAGAGGGTCAGACCCTTCGCGGGAGTGTCGAGAAGGCGCTGCACAATTATTTCGCCCACCTTGAGGGCGCTGCCGTCACGGACGTGTACAACCTGGTGCTCTCCGAAGTCGAGGCGCCGTTGCTCGAAAGCGTGATGAACTACGTCAAGGGCAACCAGACCAAGGCCAGCGAGTTGCTCGGTCTGAACCGCGGCACCTTGCGCAAGAAACTCAAGCAGTACGATCTGCTGTAAGCATTCAATCAAACCAGAAAGGCGCCCGCGCAAGACCGGTCGCCTTTTTTGCTGACTCCTTTGCTTTTGATGGAAATTGAGATGACCGACCAGACTACCCGCCTGCCGATCCGCCGCGCCTTGATCAGCGTTTCCGACAAGACCGGGATCCTCGAATTCGCCCGTGAGCTGGAAGCCCTGGGCGTCGAGATCCTCTCCACCGGCGGTACGTTCAAGCTGCTGCAGGACAACGGCGTGGCCGCAGTAGAAGTCGCGGACTACACCGGCTTTGCAGAAATGATGGACGGTCGGGTCAAGACCCTGCACCCGAAAATCCACGGTGGCATCCTGGGTCGTCGCGGTATCGATGACGCTATCATGAGCGAGCACGGCATCAAGCCGATCGATCTGGTTGCCGTCAACCTCTACCCGTTCGAAGCCACTATCGCAAAGCCAGGTTGTGATCTGCCGACCGCGATCGAGAACATCGATATCGGCGGCCCGACCATGGTTCGTTCCGCGGCCAAGAACCACAAAGACGTGGCCATCGTGGTCAACGCCAGCGATTACGCCAATGTTCTGGAAAGCCTCAAGGCCGGCGGTCTGACCTACGCTCAGCGCTTTGATCTGATGCTCAAGGCTTTCGAGCACACCGCCGCCTACGACGGCATGATCGCCAACTACATGGGCACTGTGAACCAGACTGCTGAAACCCTCTCGACCTCCGGTCGCAGCGAATTCCCGCGCACCTTCAACAGCCAGTTCATCAAGGCCCAGGAAATGCGCTACGGCGAGAACCCGCACCAGAGCGCGGCGTTTTACGTAGAGGCCAAGCCGGCCGAAGTCGGCATCGCCACCGCGACCCAACTGCAAGGCAAGGAGCTGTCGTACAACAACGTGGCCGACACCGACGCTGCGCTGGAGTGCGTGAAGAGCTTCGTCAAGCCAGCCTGCGTCATCGTCAAGCACGCCAACCCGTGCGGCGTGGCGGTCAGCCCGGACGCCGAAGGCGGTATCCGCCAGGCTTACGAACTGGCTTACGCGACGGACACCGAGTCGGCGTTCGGCGGCATCATCGCCTTCAACCGCGAGCTGGACGCTGAAACCGCCAAGGCCATCGTCGAGCGTCAATTCGTCGAAGTGATCATCGCTCCAAGCGTCACCGAAGAAGCCCGCGCCATCGTTGCCGCGAAAGCGAACGTGCGCCTGCTGACCTGCGGTCAGTGGTCGGCTGAGCGCGTTCCGGCCTGGGACTACAAACGCGTCAACGGCGGTTTGCTGGTCCAGAGCCGCGATATCGGCATGATCGGCAGCGAAGACCTGAAAGTGGTGACCAAGCGCGCTCCGACCGAGCAGGAGATCAATGACCTGATCTTCGCCTGGAAAGTCGCCAAGTACGTCAAGTCCAATGCCATCGTGTATGCCAAGAACCGTCAGACCATCGGTGTCGGCGCTGGCCAGATGAGCCGCGTGAACTCCGCTCGCATCGCCGCGATCAAGGCTGAACACGCCGGGCTGCAAGTCCAGGGCGCGGTCATGGCCTCGGACGCCTTCTTCCCGTTCCGCGACGGTATCGATAACGCGGCCAAGGTCGGTATCACTGCCGTGATCCAGCCTGGCGGCTCGATGCGTGACAACGAAGTGATTGCCGCGGCCGACGAAGCGGGTATTGCGATGGTCTTTACGGGCATGCGCCACTTCCGTCATTAATCTGTTTGATCGTACCCACGCTCTGCGTGGGCACGCAGCCCGGGACGCTCCGCGTCCCACGGCATCGGACGCAGAGCGTCCGTAGAGGCACTCCCACGCAGAGCGTGGGAACGATCAGCTTCCCCCGAATTAGCGTCATCCGAGGTTTTTGAAATGAATGTTTTGATCATTGGCAGCGGTGGCCGTGAACACGCCCTGGCCTGGAAAGTGGCTCAGGATCCGCGTGTCGCAAAAGTATTCGTGGCCCCGGGCAACGCCGGCACCGCCATTGAAGCCAAGTGCGAGAACATCGCTATCGACGTATTGGCGCTGGAGCAGCTGGCCGACTTCGCCGAGAAGAACGTTTCCCTGACCATCGTCGGTCCGGAAGTGCCGCTGGTCGCCGGTGTCGTGGATCTGTTCCGCGCCCGTGGCCTGGATTGCTTCGGCCCGACTGCCGGTGCCGCACAGCTGGAAGGTTCCAAAGCCTTCACCAAGGACTTCCTGGCCCGCCACAAGATTCCGACCGCCGACTACCAGAACTTCACCGAGATCGAGCCAGCCCTGGCTTATCTGCGTGAAAAAGGCGCACCGATCGTGATCAAGGCCGACGGCCTGGCCGCCGGCAAGGGCGTGATCGTCGCCATGACCCTGTCTGAAGCCGAAGACGCCGTACGTGACATGCTCGCCGGCAATGCTTTCGGCGAAGCCGGTTCCCGTGTGGTCATCGAGGAATTCCTCGACGGCGAAGAAGCCAGCTTCATCGTCATGGTCGACGGCAAGAACGTGCTGCCGATGGCCACCAGCCAGGACCACAAACGCGTCGGCGACGGCGACACCGGTCCGAACACCGGCGGTATGGGTGCCTACTCCCCTGCCCCGGTGGTCACCAGCGAAGTTCACCAACGCGTCATGGATCTGGTGATCTGGCCAACCGTGCGCGGCATGGCCGAGGAAGGCAACGTCTACACCGGCTTCCTCTATGCCGGTCTGATGATCGACAAGGCTGGCAATCCGAAAGTCATCGAGTTCAACTGCCGCTTCGGCGATCCGGAAACCCAACCGGTGATGCTGCGTCTGCAATCGAGCCTGGTGTTGCTGATCGAGGCTGCTCTGGCCCAGGCACTGGACAAGGTCGAAGCGCAATGGGATCCACGTCCAAGCGTGGGTGTCGTTCTGGCAGCCGGCGGCTATCCTGGTGATTACGCCAAAGGCGCGATCATTGAAGGTCTGGATGCAGCGGCCACACTGGAAGGCAAAGTCTTTCACGCTGGCACTGCACTGAAAGACGGTCAGGTCATCACCGCTGGCGGCCGAGTACTCTGCGCCACCGCTTTGGGCCAGAGCGTCGATACGGCTCAACAGCAAGCTTACAGACTGGCGGCCAAAATCGATTGGCAAGGCTGCTTCTACCGCAAGGACATTGGCTACCGTGCCATTGCCCGCGAGCGTGGCGAAAATCAGGAATAAGCTATCCATTTGGATAGGCAAGGGCTTCTGGCCCTTGCCGTACTATTCCAGCCCCGCGCATAGTTATATTCTGGCATCAATCTACGAAGGGATTTCGCCGTGCGCTGGCTCAGGATTGCCATAGGCTTCACCGTCAGTCTGCTGACTCTGCTCTGTTTGCTACCGGTCCAGGCCGCGCAAGGCAGCGGCTGGGCGGTATTGCTTGACGAAACGGCCGATCTGCAACTGAGCGACATCCGTTCTGCCCGCTACACCAATCAATTCAGCCCGATCGAACTGAGTCACCTGACCGCTGCCGAGCCTGACGGCGCCTTATGGCTACGCTTCAAACTCCAGCCAGACAAACACGAACAACTGCTGCGAATTTTCGCGCCTGATCTTGCTCACCTTAATTTATACGTGCTCGACGACGACAAGCTGATCGAGCAAGTGAACACCGGCAACGCTCAGCCGCAGGCCGAGAGACCGCTGCCCAGCAGCGACTACATCCTGCCGCTGCCACAAAGTCAAAAAGCCCTCGATGTGTACCTGCGACTGGTTTCCGAACACCAATTGCGCCCTTACATCACCCTGCAATCTGCAGTCATGAGCGCAGCAGATCAAGGCCAGCCCCTGATCTACGGCCTGCTGTTCGGCTGCCTGGCGATGCTGATCCTGCATAACCTGACCCGCTACGCCTACACCCGCTCCAGAAGCTGTATGTGGCTGGCCGCCTGCGAAGGTCTGTTGCTGCTGAGCCTGCTGCTTCTGCTCAATCTTGCTGGCCCATGGCTGTCGGACTGGCACGCCTTGCAAACGCCTGGCGCCTACCTGTCCTTGCTGCTGACCGCGCCTTGCGGCCTGATGTTCGCCTACCGATTCTTCGCTCCCCTTGGCCCACATCCGCTGAACAAACTGTTGCTGGGCGATATCCTTCTCATCACCTTGTGCGGCTTGCTGCTGCTCTTTGTCAACACGCTGCCGCTGAACATCATGACCTATGCGCTGGTGGCTCTCGCCGGCCTGAGCATGCTGTTCGTCGCGGCTTATCACTGGCAGAAAGGCTACCGTCCGGCACGCCTGTTCGTTGTGGCCATGGTGATATTCAACATTGGCACCCTGATCATTCTGCCAGCACTTTTGGGGTTGACCCTGGTGGCTCCGCAAGGTCTGATCATGACGTTGCTCGGTTTCATCTGCATCAGCGGCCTGCTGATGAGCATCGCATTGAGCGAGCGTCAGCGCAGCATCACCGAAGCCCGCTTCAGCATCAGCCGCGACCTGGCCGCCAGCAATGCCGAGATCAACGCCAAGGCCGAGTTCCTGGCGAAAATCAGTCACGAGATCCGCACACCGATGAATGGTGTGCTGGGCATGACCGAGCTGCTGCTGGGCACACCACTGTCCGTCAAACAACGGGACTACGTGCAGACCATCCACAGCGCCGGCAACGAACTGCTCACCTTGATCAACGAGATTCTCGACATCTCCAGGCTCGAGTCCGGGCAAATCGAGCTGGACGATGTGCAGTTCGACCTCAACGCGCTGATCGAAGACTGCCTGAGTATTTTCCGGGCCAAGGCCGAGCAGCAGAACGTCGAGCTGATCAGTTTTATTCAGCCGCAAGTACCGCGGGTGATCAGCGGTGACCCCACACGTCTGCGCCAGACGCTACTGAGTTTGCTGGAAAACGCGCTGAAGAAGACCGACGAGGGCGAAATCCTGATCGTCGTCGCCCTCGACGAACGCAGCCCCAAACCTCGGCTACGCATCGCAGTACAAGACAGCGGTGTTCCCATGGACACAAGCGAGCGCGATGCCTTGCTGCATGCCGAGCTGCACAGCAAGAATTTTCTCTCCGCGACGCGCCTGGGTGGCAACCTGGGGCTGGTCATCGCCCGCCAGTTGATCCTGCTGATGCACGGTGAGTTCGGCATCAAAAGCGGCAATAATAGCGGCAGCACGCTGTGGCTGACCTTGCCCCTGGATCCGGAACGCCTCGAACACCCGACCTCCGATCTTGATGGCCCGCTGCAAGGTGCCCGAGTGTTGGTGGTGGATGACAACGACACCTGCCGCAAAGTCCTGGTGCAGCAATGCAGCGCATGGGGCCTGAACGTCAGCGCAGTCCCTTCCGGCAAGGAAGCGCTGGCCCTGCTGCGAACCAAGGCCCACCTGCGCGACTACTTCGACGTGGTCCTGCTCGATCAGAACATGCCTGGCATGACCGGCATGCAACTGGCCGCGAAGATCAAGGAAGACCCGAGCCTGAACCACGATATTCTGCTGATCATGCTCACCGGTATCAGCAACGCACCAAGCAAGATCATTGCGCGCAACTCCGGGATCAAACGCATCCTCGCCAAACCTGTCGCTGGCTACACCCTCAAGACTACCCTGGCCGACGAGTTGACCCAACGCAACAAAGGGCTCGTTATGCCCTATCACGCTCCATCAGGCGTGCCTGTAGCGATCAAGGTGCCACACGATTTTCGTATCCTCGTCGCTGAAGACAACAGCATCTCGACCAAGGTGATTCGCGGCATGCTGGGCAAACTCAACCTGCAGCCAGACACCGCCAGCAACGGCGAAGAAGCCCTGCGCGCGATGAAGGCCCAACGTTACGATCTGGTGCTGATGGATTGTGAAATGCCAATCCTCGACGGTTTTTCCGCCACGCAACAACTGCGCGCCTGGGAAGTTGGCAATCAGCGCATGCGCACGCCGGTGGTAGCGCTGACCGCGCACATCCTGACCGAACACAAGGAGCGCGCTCGCCAGGCCGGCATGGACGGGCACATGGCCAAACCGGTCGAGCTGTCGCAACTGCGCGAGTTGGTCGAGCATTGGGTTGCGCAACGTGATTCGCACAATCAGCCAACGGCTCAAACCTCCTGAGCCGACAGACTGCACAACGCCTGATAGACTCTCCGTCGCCCTCCTTCGCCGCGAGCTCCAACCATGCTCCACGTGCTGTTCAGCGTTTACCTGAAGATGCTGGTGCTCTACAGCCCCTTCTTCGTTCTGTCCTGCTTCATCAGCCTGACCCGTGGCTATTCCAGTAAGGAACGTCGGCGTCTGGCCTGGAAAGTCGCCCTCGCGACCCTGGTCTCCAGCGTCTTGCTGTATCTGTTCGGACGGGTGATTTTCAGCGTATTCGGCATCACCGTGGATGCCTTTCGCATCGGCGCCGGGAGCGTGCTGTTCATCTCGGCGCTGGGCATGGCTCAAGGCAAGTCGGCAGTGCAGACCGATAACGTGCAGCAGGACGTGACCATCGTCCCGCTGACCATTCCCCTGACAGTCGGCCCTGGCACCATAGGCGCTCTGCTGGTCATGGGCGTCAGCCAGCCGCACTGGGACGACAAACTCACCGCCATTCTCAGCATCGCCATAGCCAGCTTCACCGTCGGCGTCGTGCTCTACCTGTCGAACCGCATCGAACGCATTCTTGGCGATCAGGGTTTGCAAATCGTCAGTCGGTTGATGGGGCTGTTCGTGTGCGCGCTGGCAGCGCAGATTATCTTTACCGGGGTCAAAGGGTATCTGGTGCCGTAATACTGATATGCATCAGGGCCTGGCCCTGATCCCCCTGGATTGAAGCTTCAACGTGTATCGGCTTTGGTCGCCATCAATTTTCCTGTGTGCCCCCAGCGATTACCGACAACAATTGCTGGTGAGGCTCAAGCAGCCTGGTCATTCGGTCTCGCTGCCTCGCAAATACTCGTTGTGAGAGTTCCAGCGAGCAATAGCTGACCGACAGGCCCGAGAAGAACCTGTCAGTGGAAAAAAGCTGATCAACTGCATTCAGCTCCACAACCTCTGAAGTCTCAAAATTCAAGAACAGCAAATTCATCATCGAGCCGTGATTGCACAGAGCAACGAGTAGCCGGACCCCGGTGGCGAGTGCCCCGCCCGTTTCAATAGCTTGCCCTGGCGCTATCGACATAATCCTGAATTTTAGTTCTGAATTTATTGTAGACACGCTGATTCAATCCGCGACGTCCCGCTGCACGATAAAGTCTTATGTCCTCACCGAAGTATTTAAAGAACAGAACTTTCGTGATACGCGACTTGGCCATCAAGTGCACACACGCTATCGCCATGCTGAGTTGACCATCGGCGGTCAGAATGCACGGGGCAACCTGGAAATTGCTCGAGCGACTTTTCTTGCTCCTAGATTCAAACAGTTTTAACGCATTATCATTTTCTTCCAGTGCTTTGAATACACCGGTTACCAGCCCCAAGAGCTGGAGTTTATCCGGCCCGGCGATGGCGGCAATGATTTGCAGGATAGCCTCATCCATCGTGAATTGTATTTCACGACTTTGAAACTCGGAAAAAGCGTGGCTTGCAGTACCCCAACCAGCCATCTCCAGCGCCTTGGCATATTCTTTAAACCACAGGGCAAGGTGTGTGTCCGGATCGAATCCCCTGCCCGCGACAAGTTGCGCAAACAGGATGCTGTCATCGAAGTCCTCGCGGTTCTGCGGCGTCAATTTACGATCGTAGGCGACAACACCCTCCCCAAAGACAGTGGCACCATCCTGAGGAACGGCCTGTACCGCCAGGTTCCCCATGACAGAGCGCAGCCTGGCAAAGTGCCTGGTTCTATTAACAATAGGCCGCATCGCCTCCAGACTATTAAAATATTCAGCTCGCACGAGAAACTCTGGCGAGTTCAATTCGTCTATTTCGCTACTCCTATCCAGCCCCTCCTTGAGATATGTTGGTCCGCATCCCGCGGACCTCTAAAATGATGAGAACAACGTTACCCTGTCGATTCGTCGTGCTTTTGGCACGTGACGGAGGTACAGCACTTGCTGCAGTCAAGTTGAATGCAGTTAGAAGGCACGGCAAGAATCAAATTGTCTTGTGCACCGGAGAGTCGGCTCAGCACTTTCTCACGCACGTTGTATTTTTCATAATCCAACTTATCCAGCTCTTGCTGTGAAAAATCGACACTGATTTTGCCAACAATGTCTTTACCCGAGAAACATTGATTAAACAGGTTGATATCGACAACCTCAGAAGTACTAAAATTGATATATACCGAACAGGTAATGGGACCCTGCTCGATAAAACCTGCCTGCAGAGCGATAGTTGAAATCGCAGCTTTCCCGGGCGAACTGATTCCAGTCCGTACTGTACTTATTACGTTCTCCCGAAATACCGTCTGAACCACCTCAGCACAGGGGAGCTGAGCAATGCGACTCGTCATATCCCCAACGCTCAGCCCTTGAGAACTGCTCAAACAACCCGGTAAGTGCTCCTGAATCAGCTCTTGAAGCGTGATTATCGATTTTCTGTCCGGCTCGAAGGTTTCCGACCGGTAATGAGTACGACGCCACTTCGTCTGCACCATGGCCTTGGTATGAGCGCTGTACCACTTTTCAGGCTTATCAAACTTATCCACCTGGGAGCTTGCAAACAGCTGAGAAAAAAGCAGAGCGTTCAGCGCATCGTCCCTCCAGGAATTCGGCAAACCGTCCGAAGTCGACAGCAGATTTCCTGCAACCACCATCACATCATAATTAACACTCATCGCGGCGCTCCCATAAGTCGTATTTTTTTCCAAAAAAGGGTTACTCGTCGAGCAACCCAGTCGGGACTATTACTTATTGGAGCTTGGCTTTTTCGAAGAAGTCTTCCGAAGACCGATCCAGCACCGCGTACATAAGGTCCTGGTTTCGGAGGTGAACTCGCATATTCAGCTCAACCATTGTGGCTACTTTTTTCATTTCAAGCCGGGACCACTTCCACTTCCAGAACCAGGCCCCACCCTGGCTTGACCTGAGTTCGCAATCCATGGCCAGGAATAAAGTAATCACACTACCGCCACGAGACTGTAAACACGGCACAATCCTGAACTCTCCCGTGCTGCCCTTCTTGCTGGTACTATCGAAAATCTGTACAAGCTTATCATCAGATTTTATCGTATCGAAAACACTGCCCAGCAAGTCGAGCATTGCGGCGGCATTGGCCCCGGCAACGACCTTGACAATATCCAGGACAATGGACTCCATCGTGACGTTCGTCTGGGAAGTTGTATGATCATCATATTTATAGGAGGTCATAGTCCAGCCGCAGTGCTTCATTGCCTCACGATAATGGGCATGCCACGCAATCGGCGTATTCTTGACATCCGCTTTTGTATCAGCATATCGCTCGGAAAAGTGAATGCTGTCCATTGCAGCCTGTCTATTATTTTCCGAGACATTATCAGCAAATCCAATTACTGCGGGAGCATACTTGCCAAGTAGTAAATCCGAGTCTTCATTACCTTGTTTCACCAAGGGTATGTTCAGCGACAGAACCTGGGGACGTAAAGATTGTGGTGCAACTTTTGCGTCACGAAAAAAAGCCCTGCTTTCTTCAAGACTGGGAACGGTCACATCCATTTCAAATGTCATCATTAAATACTCATATCAGTTTGGGTTTCAGCTTTTTAGCTGGCCTCCTAAAGCTAGCGCCCAAACCCGATAACTTCCACACCAGACACTTGACAATATATTACGAGCACATACCCCAGACTCGACACATGAGAAAAGCGGCGACTGCAATGCAAATTAAATAATTCAGCCGCAACTATAAATAACGAAACCAAGTCCAGCCAGACGTGACTTATTCGTTCGACACATTACTCACTCCACAAAGAAGCAACCCATACAGAAAGGCAACCAATACAATCAAGAGCAATCAAACTTACAAGCGAACAAGATGAGTCTCACTCCACACTCTGACTATTACTCAGAAGGGTGACAAACCAACCTGGGAACAGGTTGTCAGCGCGCACAGGTTTTATCATGTGCGCCTGACAGCCAATAGCGCCGAATTACAGCTAAGGTTTATCGCCATACCACCTTGGCGTATAGACCCACTCACCACCGTCTGCACGCGCAAATACGCAGGTGGTGGATGAGCCGATCAGCACCATGGTGCGCATGTCCACTTGATCGGGTGTCAGCTCGCCAAGGGTGGTCACTCGCAAGGTTTGACCAGGGCGACCGATATCACGCCCCAGCACCACTGGCGTTGCGCCCGTGCGGTGCTGCCCGACGATTTCCAGCGCCCGGCCAAGCTGCCACGGCCGTGAGCGGGAAATCGGATTGTAGAACGCCAGCGCCAGGTCGGCTTGCGCGGCCAGGTCCAGTCGCTTCTCGATGATGTCCCACGGCTTGAGGTTGTCCGACAGCGACAGCACGCAGAAGTCATGCCCCAGCGGTGCACCGGCTTGCGCGGCGGTGGCCAGGGAGGCGGAAACGCCCGGCAGGATCTCCAGATCGACGCTGTGCCAGCTCGGTTCATTTGACTCATGCAGGGCTTCAAGCACCGCTGCGGCCATGGCGAACACACCCGGATCTCCCGATGAGACGACAACCACCGAGCGGCCTTGGGCGGCCAGTTCGAAGGCATGTCGGGCGCGCTGCATTTCTTCGCGGTTGTCGGTGCAGTGCAGCACTTGATCGGCGCGGAACGGCCCGGCCATGCGCACGTAAGTTTCATAACCGAGCACATCGTTGGCCTTGGCCAGCTCAGCCTTGACTGCCGGCACCATCAGTTCGGCAGCACCTGGACCTAGACCAATGACCGCAAGACGGCCACGGGCGCGACCGATCTGCAAAGGGTCCAGCGGTTGATTGGCGACGGCTATCGCAATGCCATTGCCGACACTCAGTGGCGGCAGCAGTTGCGGGACCGCGTGTTGCGCCAGCTCGCTGACACTGGCGGCAGCGGTTGCAAAACGCAGTGGCACACTCAATTGGAGAGCGGCTTCACGCAACTGAGGGCTGGCCATTTCCGTGTCGGCCGCCAACAGGCACGCAACCGATTGAACGGCAATCTTCGATTCGTGCAGGGCCGCACGAATGGCTGTTACCAGATCCGCCACACTGGCGCTCACCGCCACCAGCACACTGCGCGGGTAGATCAGCAGTTCATTGGCCGCGGGCTCACGCTCGGCACAACCGACATGGATCGCCAGCCGGGCGTGTTGATCTTCCGGCAGCTGCGCCTGGGCCAGCCAGGGAGCTGCGCCTTCGATACGCACGCTTTCCCCCGCGAGCAGGTCCGAGACAAAGCGCTTGCCCGACTCCAGATCGCCCAAGGCATAGCCGCTGGGTGGATTGAGCAGGCAGGTACCGAAGCGCAATTCACCGCTGGTGGTGATGGCGGCCGCGACACCCAATCCGGCCGCAATTTCTCGCGCAAGGACGTTCACCCCTCCCAGCCCGCCGAGTAACGGCACCACGGCACTGCCGTCTTCAGCGACGGCCAGTACCGGCGGCTCGGCGCCTTTTTCCAGTAGCAGCGGCGCCAGAGTCCGGATCACGATCCCGGCTGCGCACAAGGCGATGATCGGCGTGTCCTGCTGATAGAGCTGGCGCAAGGTTGCACCGAACTCGTGATAGGTCCGGTCGGCACCTTCAACCCGCTCGGCCAGGCCGTGGATCATGGCCTGCGGGTACAGCTGCTGGATCTTGCGCGCAGTGGCGAGGCTGCCATTGCCCAGAATGACAATTGCCGGTGCAGAACGAGTCATCAGCCTTGCCACCTTTCGCCGGGAACAATGATCAGCGAGAAGTACGGCGAGGACATTGGCTCAACCTGATCCAGTGGCACGATCTTCTGGTTGGCCATGGTTGCACGCTCGACATACAGCGCCCGATCCGCCAGCCCGAGTTCTTCCAGTACCTGACGAACCTTGGGGAAGTTGCGCCCCAGCTTCATGATGACCGCAGCATCTGCATCGGCCAAACGGCGCTTGAGGTCTTCGGCCGGCAACACGCCGGACAACACCGACAGGCTCTGATTGCGATACACCAACGGCGCACCCAGCACCGAAGCGCCGCCGAGCATCGAGCACACGCCCGGTATCACTTCGGCGTCGTAGCGTTCAGCCAGGCGATCATGCAAGTACATGTAAGAGCCGTAGAAGAACGGATCGCCTTCGCAGATCACCGCCACGTCGCGACCGGCATTCAGATGCTTGGCGACTTCCTCGCTGGCAGCGTCGTAGAAATCGCTGATCACTTGCTCGTAAGAAAACGGCGCGGGCAGTGCTTCGGTGGTCACCGGATAGACCAGCGGCAGTAACGTCTGCGCGTCTTGCAGGTGGGCTTCGATGATGCCGAAGGCATTGCCCTTCTTGCCCTTGGCGACAAAGTACGCCACCACCGGCGATTCGCGCAGCAGGCGCAGGGCTTTGACGGTAATCAGCTCCGGGTCACCCGGGCCGACGCCCAGGCCAATCAAGCGTCCAGGTTGCTGCATCATTCGATCTCCGTAGCGAGGGCGTTGACAGCGGCGGCGGCCATGGCGCTGCCGCCCAGTCGGCCTTGCATGATCACAAAGGGCACGCCACGGCTGTCAGCGGCGAGCATGGCCTTGGACTCGGCGGCGCCGACGAAGCCCACCGGAAAGCCGAGAATCAATGCCGGTTTCGGCGCGCCGGCATCGAGCATTTCCAGCAAATAGAACAACGCGGTCGGCGCGTTGCCGATCACCACCACACTGCCTTCCAGATACGGACGCCAGAGTTCCAGTGCGGCCGCTGAACGGGTGTTGCCCAACTCCCGCGCCAGGTCCGGCACACTCTCGTCGCGCAGGGTACAGATCACTTGATTGTTGGCTGGCAAACGCGCGCGGGTCACGCCCTCGGAGACCATTCGCGCATCGCAGAGAATCGGCGCACCGGCCGCCAGCGCCTCACGCCCGGCGTTGCCCGCGCCAGGCGAGAATTGCAGGCCATCGATTGCATCGACCATGCCGCAGGCGTGGATCACCCGCACCGCGAGTTTTTCCAGGTCGGCCGGGATTCGGTCCAGGCGGGCCTCGGCGCGAATGATCGCGAACGAGTTGCGATAGATCTCCTGACCGTCGCGGATGTAATCAAGCATCAAGGTGGCTCCGTGGGCGGGCGTCGAGCAATGCGCCTGCCGCTTCAATGGTGAGGTTGCGCGCATGCAGGGCGCCGAAACCCGGCTGCCCTGCATCGCGAAAATAGAGGTCGTAACGGCCGGGGGCGACGGCCAACAGCGTGACGGGCGCAGTATGTGCGGCAGCGCAGGATCGCTGGCAGCCCGACAAATGCACACTCGGTGCATTGCCCTGGCGTTGCAACAGCGCAGCCAGTTGCAGCGCATCGCCCTTGGTGTCGGCCAGGCCCTTTGCGCAGCCGCTTGCGCCGGTGCAAGCGATCAACTGCGCCAGCGCCTGATCGGCCGAACATAGCAAACCAAGTTGTTGCAGGCGCTGCGTCACTTCAGGCGAATGATCTGTGTCGATACCGGGTAGCAACAGGCTTTGCCAAGGGGTAAACCGCAGGCTGCCGTCGCCAGACTCGCTGGCCAGCTGCGCGGCACCGCGCAGCATCGCCGGATCGAGGCGACCCAACGGCGTGACAGCGCCGACATAGACCCGGCCCGCTTCACGCTGTGGATAAGTGCCCAGATGCAACAGCTTCGGCGCGGGCGGCCGTTGCCATTCGGTGATCGCGATCAATGACACCCGCTTGGCCAACGCCCGCAAAAAGTTATCCACCGGAAGTTCCGTCAGCAGATGACGCATACGAGTCTGATCCGGGCGGGCCAGCTCAAGAAACAGCTCCAGCACCGCGACCACCAGTTCATGTCCGTGGGCCAGCGGCACCGCGGCCAATGGTGGGTCTATCGGACAACCCGCCAAACCAAAGGCCAGCAGCAGTTCACCGTTCAACTCACCCGCCGACAGCCACAGGTCATGGGGATGTTCAAGCATCACCAGTGCTTCACCGCCATCGAGTTGCACGGCGAATTTGGCCGACAAATCGTGGAAACGTTCGTGGTTTTGCAGGGTGGCGAGAATCTGCCCGGCGAGCGGTCGCGTGTCGATCAGCATATGCCGGTCGATCCCGGCGCTTGGGCTGAGCATCAGATTGCGTACGTCATCGCCGGCCGCCGTGGTCGGGCCGAGCCCTGCGGCGAGCAGGCTGTCGATCAATGCCGTCTGCTCGCTGCCGATCCCGCGGATCTGCAGGTTGGCGCGGTTGGTCGCCTCGATCACGCCACCCGCGTAGCGCTCGGCCGCGTCGGCTACTGCGCAGGCTTGCGCCGAGCTGATCGAACCGCCAGCCAGTTTGATCCGGCAGATACCACCGTCCGCTGCCTGGACGATACGCAGCAACCCCGGGCAAGCCGAGGGGCGCAGAGTCGTCATGAGCGGATTTGCAGGTGTTGGAGTGTTCAAGGATCAGCCCGTGGAAAAGCGCTTCGCGGTCGAAGGCGGCGTATTATGCCTGCTTTGATCAAGGGCATGAAAAGCCTGCTGGTCGGAACGCTGTTTTCTTGCGCAAACCCGATGGACCTCAAGCAAGGAGGCCATCCTGGGTAAAGTTGATGGCCTCTTGGGTCAGCGACCATCAACATAACGCACGGGCATTGTTCAATGCTATTTACCGGTCAACTGTAGCGAAACGCCAGGCTGTTTATAGCGTCAGCTCCTCGAAATAACCTGATGATCGGTCTGTAATTTTCTTTAGCATAGCCTCTCTTATTTCGAAAAAACGCCTGCGATCGAGGGTGAAATATCCATAGTGGTGCACCAGCGTGGTTTCCTGCTCCTCCCACTTTATAATTAGAAACTCCTCCGAAGTCTTGACAGAAACAAACCATGAATGACTCACCGCCATTGATAGTTGACCCTGGCCATTATCGGCACATGGCATCACCTGGAAACTTCGCCCTCCCGCTCTGGCGCTCCTTGATGAGAACAGTTTCAATGCAGCCAGATTATTTTTGAATGAATTAACAACAGCCAACGCCCGTTTTTTGGCAGACCACCCATTTTTTGAGTCGCAAATGGAAGGGGCCTCGAAATATCGGTGGCTAATTCAGGCCGTCCTTAACCATCGGCAAAACATTCGCATTATCCAGTTCATCCCGCGGTCATTCTGAGCACCTGTCGAACAGCGCAGGAAAAACCTATCGAAGCCGCGCTATCATTGCGCTTTGGTCCGAGGCCCAGCCAACCCGTGTCTCGGAGCCACTGTTTTTTTGTTTGAGGAATATGGATGGCGCCCTGGCTGACAGTAGTAGGAATCGGTGAAGACGGCTTCAGCGGTCTGGGCAAGAATGCTCGACACGCCCTGCTGGGCGCTTCACGGATTTTTGGCGGCCAGCGGCAACTGGACTTGTTACCGGTTTGCATCCGTGGCGAGCGTCAACTGTGGCCCAGCCCGTTCTCCCTGGAACCGGTGCTGGCGCAGCGCGGCGAGCCTGTCTGTGTGTTGGCCAGCGGCGATCCAATGCTGTTCGGCGTCGGCGCTAGCCTGGCGCGGCAGGTGGCCAACGATGAGATGCAGGTTTTGTCCGCGCCGTCTTCCTACTCGTTGGCGGCCGCTCGACTGGGCTGGCCGCTGCAAGAGGTGGTGACGCTCTCGGTGGTCGCCCGCCCTGTGGCAGCCTTGGGCGCACAACTATTTAGCGGTATTCGTTTGCTGGTACTGAGCAACGATGGCCAGAGCCCCGCGGCGATCGCCGCGCTGTTGCGTGAGCGGGGGTTCGGGCCGAGCCGGATCACGGTACTGGAACACTTGGCCGGACCTGCCGAACGACGCATCGAAGGTATTGCCAGCGACTGGAGCGAGCCGACCATCGCCGATCTGAATCTGGTCGCCATCGACTGCATCGCCGAACCCGGCACACCGCGCTTATCGCGACTCGCCGGGCTGCCGGATGCGGCCTTCAAACACGATGGGCAACTGACCAAGCGTGACGTTCGCGCCATCACCCTCGCCCGCCTGGCTCCGGTGCCAGGCGAGTTGCTGTGGGATGTCGGCGCCGGCAGCGGCTCGATCGGCATTGAATGGATGCGCGCTCATCCAGGCTGTCGCGCCTTGGCCATCGAGGCCGATGACGGCCGTCAGCAACTGATCGAACACAATCGTGATGCCCTCGGCGTCCCCGGCTTGCAATTGATTCGCGGCAGCGCGCCGCAAGCGCTGACAGGCCTGGAGCGACCGGATGCGATTTTCATTGGCGGCGGCGTCACCCGCGAGGGCGTGCTCGACACCTGCTGGGAGCAATTGAAACCCGGCGGCCGGCTGATCGCCAACGCCGTCACCCTGCAAAGCGAAATGACCTTGATGGCCTGGCGCGAACAGCATGGCGGTGAATTGACCCGCATTCATATCGCTCAGGCGCAGCCCCTGGGGGATTTCGATACCTGGCGCCAGGCGTTGCCGATTACCTTGCTGGAAGTAGTCAAGCCTGATGATGTGTGAAGTTCGAGTATGCCATCGCGGGCAAGTCGGATCGCCGCACCGCTCGCTCCTACAAAGGAATTGCCAGCTCCATGCGTGACGAAACCGCCGAACAACCTGCGCCCCTGCGCAGCGGCCTGACTACCGGCAGTTGCGCCACCGCCACCAGCCTCGCTGCCGCCCGCTTGCTGCTCAGCGGTATCAGCCACGACGCAGTGGATATCACCCTGCCCAAAGGCAAGCACGTACAGATGCGCCTGGAGTTTTGTCGCCTGGCCGAAGACGGCGCCGAAGCCGGAACGATCAAGGATGCCGGCGATGATCCAGACGTCACCCACGGCGCGTTGCTGTATTCCCATGTACGCTTGAACGCCGAACCGGGTATACGTTTCAGCGCAGGCCTTGGCGTCGGCACAGTCACCCGGCCGGGGCTGGTACTGGGCGTCGGTGAACCGGCGATCAACCCGGTGCCACGCAAGATGATCACTGATCACCTGCTGCAACTGGCGCAAGAGCGTAATTACGACGGCGGCTTTGAGGTCACGATCAACGTCGAGGGCGGCGAAGCCCTTGCACTGAAAACCATGAACCCACGGCTGGGTATCCTCGGCGGCCTGTCGATTCTCGGCACCAGTGGTATTGTCCGGCCGTTCTCCTGCGCGGCCTACATCGCCTCGATCCACCAGGGCATCGACGTCGCCAAAACCAATGGTTACACGCATATCGCCGCCTGTACCGGCAACGCCAGCGAAGACACCATGCGCCGCGTATACGACCTGCCTGAGATCGCCCTCATCGAAATGGGCGACTTTGTCGGTGCGGTGCTCAAGCATTTGCGCAAAGTGCCTGTGGATAAACTCAGCATTTGTGGTGGCTTTGGCAAAATCAGCAAACTCGCCGCCGGGCATATGGATTTGCACAGCCGTCATTCGAGCATTGACCTGCCGCAACTGGCGCAATGGGCGGCAGACGTCGGCGCCGATGACGCCTTGCAGCAAGCCATCGGCGAAGCCAATACCAGTCAACAAGCCTTGGCCATGGCCAGCGCTGTCGGAGTCGCCCTTGGCGATGCGGTGTGCCAACACGCACTGGAGTTCGCCCGCAGCGTGGTACCGGCGCAGGTTCAGGTCGAGGTGTTTGCCATCGATCGCCAGGGCGGCATCGTCGGCCATGCCGGAGCTTTTCAATGAAACGGTTACTGCTGCTCGGCGGCGTCACCGAAGCCTTGGCGATTGCCCGCACGCTGGGCCCGCAACATGTCTACAGCCTGGCGGGCATCGGCCGGGTGCCGACGGATTTGACCTGTCAGGTCCGGGTCGGTGGCTATGGCGGCGCGGCAGGTTTGGCGCAGTTCATCGAAGACGAAGGCATCGACTTGTTGCTCGACGCCACCCACCCCTATGCCGCACAAATCAGCCAGAACGCCGCGACCGCTGCGCAATTGAGCGGCATACCTTGCTGGGCGCTGCGGCGACCGGCCTGGCAAGCACAGGCAGGTGATGACTGGCGGGAAGTCAGCGATTGGGCCGGGTTGGTTGAAGCGCTCAAGCCCTTCAAGCGCCCGCTGTTCACCCTGGGGCGCGAGCCGTTGCAGCATCTGGATGAAATCCCGGACAGACAGTTCTGGACTTTACGAGCACTCGACCCGTATCCCGGCAATCAGCGCTGCGAAGTGATCGGCGCCCGTGGGCCGTTTTTAATCGACGATGAGCGGGAGCTGTTCGAACGACGCCGGATTGATGTGCTGATCAGTAAAAACAGCGGCAGCAGCGCCACCGAACCCAAGCTGGAAGTGGCGCGCGAGCGTGAGGTGCCGGTGTTGATATTGAAGCGGCCGGAGTTGGTGGGGGTTGAGCGGGAGTTTGAGACTGTCGCCAATACGCTCGAGGCGCTGACGCAGCAAGGTTATCTGATACCCCAGTAAACTTCTGTGCGGCAGTAATCATTGCGAGTGCTGCGCACTCGATCGCAGGCAAGCCAGCTCCCACATCTATGGTTACCCCCCGCCGCCCCCTGTGATCGCCCAGGCATTATGAATCGAAGCCGCTACACTCTTTCGAATCGACGAGCCGGAAGTCGCGCGCAGACTTTTGTACCTGCTGGCCAAGGCACTGCGACACCAAACCGCACGCGGTCTTTTTACTTATCGCCCTTGATCAGGCTAAATACCTTGCTTGATCGTCATCTCAACGGATCTGACCGATGTCCCGACAACGGCTTGCATTTGCCTGGATCGCCTGCTTTGCAGTGCTGTTCAACATGCTCGCCATGCCGATTTCCGGGACGATGCCCCAGGCTGCGAATCAGTCGCCTGCCGAGCAGTTGTTGTGGGGCAGCTTCTGCTCCTCGAACGGCACCAGACTGGTAGCGATTTCGCTGGGCACGCTTGAGCAAAAAGCACCACAAAACGACGATCACTCCAACATGCAGCATTGCTGGTGCTGTTCGGGTTCGGCACCGTTGGTGGCCTTACCGTGGCATATGCCGCAGCTGTATTTCGCTCGGTTCGAGTCCAATAGAAGCGTGCCGCCGCCCACCTTCGAAACGCCCACGCCGCGCCAGCAATGGCCGAACCTCAATCCCCGCGCCTCGCCTCTGGTCTGACTCCTTCTCGCAATTGATCTGCGTTTTGAATCGTTCTGGAGAACTGCCATGTTGAAACAATCCCTGGTGAAGCAGTCTCTGCTTCTCGCCGCTTTGCTGTTGCCTGTCTGCTTTGCCCATGCTCACGAATATGCTGCCGGCCAATTGCACATCGCTCATCCGTGGTCGCAGGAACTGCCACCCAATGCCCCGACCGTCGCAGCCTATTTCGTCATTCACAACAACGGCAAAACCGCCGACCGCCTGCTCAGCGTGGCCTCGCCGATTGCAGGACTGGCCGAGCTGCACGAGCATGTGAAGCAAGGCGACCTGATGAAAATGCAGCAAGTGCCGAGCGTGGAAATCCCCGCCGGTGGCGACATTAGCTTCGCGCCAATGGCCTACCACGTGATGCTGCTGGAGCTCAAAGACCGCAGCTTGCTGAGCGAAGGAAAGCGCTTCCCAATGACCCTGCATTTTGAAAAGTCAGGCGACGTAACCGTCGAGGTCGCGGTGCAGAAGCAAGCGCCCGCAGGCACTGAAGAGCATATGCACGCCCAGTAATCACAGCCCACAACACCTGTGAACGCCCTGCGCTCGCCAAGCGTCAGGCGATCAGTGCCGCATCATGATTCGTTGAGGGTCAAACGCGGTAGCTGGATCAGCCTGTTCGCCATGCTGATGATCTTTATCGGTCCGCTGATTTCCCAAGCGATGCCGATGGATCACGCCATGCCAATGAACATGTCGATGGACATGCGCATGGACGAGCCCGGCTACCATGGCACCTCGAACCACGATGCCAAACCCGTCAAGGCGCCTGCCGAGCATCAAATGCTCTGGGAGAAGTGCGGGTATTGCAGCCTCCTGTTCAACTGCCCGGCGCTGCCCGGTAGCCTGTCGTTCGCGGCATTCGACACACCGCCGCCGACGAATTTCATCAGCCCCTTCCCGCGTTTGGGCCATGCCCGGCAAGCAGTCTTCCCCGGCGCCCGAACCCGCGCCCCGCCCATCATCACGTAAACACCCACATTTCACCTCACCCGGCCGACTGTAGAAAAGACAGCCGCAGGCTGCTGGCCGTGTTGTTTACGATTGATTGATGGAACCTTTATGTCCAGGTTTTCTACTGACACTCGCTTGCGCTCTGCTCAGGCACATTCTCTTCTTGCCCTGAGCGAGCCAGGTCTTCGCCTCAAACAGGGCATAGCCGTCCTCCACGGCGCGCTGCTGACACCGCTGGTTTTGGCAGCCGAACAACCCGATGAACACACCCGACATACAAACGAACCGAGCCCGACGGTGATCACCGCCATTGCCCCCAGCTCACCGTTGACCATCATCACCAACCCGAAAGATCCACGCCAACCAGTGCCGGCCAGCAGCGGCGTCGACAACCTGTTCCGCAAGCCATCAACGAACCGGGGCGCACGCTCTGGACCAAGGTGGATATGAGTTTCTAAAAAGCTTCGCGGCAAGCCTCGCTCCTACAGGGATCACATATTCGCGTAGGAGCGAGGTTTGCCCGCGATCGACTGCGAAGCAGTCGCAAAAAACATTAAAAGATCCATGCCAAAGCGGAGCGCTCCTGATGAGCCAACCTAAAGTGTCTTTCTACAACCTGGCCTGGCGCTGGCATTTCTATGCCGGGCTGTTCGTCGCGCCGTTCATGGTGATGCTGGCCCTGACCGGGATCATCTACCTGTTCAAACCCCAACTCGACCCGTTGATGTACGGCAACCTGCTGAACGTCCCGGCCGGTCATCAAACGCTTGGCGCCGACGAGCAACTTCGCCGTGTGCAGGTCGCTTATCCGCAGGGGCAGGTCAAGCAATATCTGCCGCCGGTCAACCCCGAACGCAGTGCGCAGTTCGTGGTGCAAAACGACGGTCATGAACTGAACGTGTTCATCGATCCGTACCGCGGAGAAATCCTCGGTGACCAGGACGCCAGGAAAAACCTGCAAGCCATCGCCCGCGCCATTCATGGTGAGCTGATGATCGGCACCGTGGGTGATCGACTGGTCGAGCTGTCTGCCGGCTGGGGCATCATGCTGGTGATTTCCGGTCTGTACCTGTGGTGGCCGCGAGGCAAGTCATCGGCCGGTGTGTTATGGCCACGATTGAGCAATCGCGGGCGCTTGTTCTGGCGCGACTTGCATGCGGTGACCGGTTTCTGGGGCGCGGCGTTTCTGCTGGTGATGCTGCTCAGCGGCATGACCTGGACCGGCTTTTGGGGCAAGCAATACGCCGAGCTCTGGAACCGCTTCCCGGCGGCCATGTGGAACGAGGTGCCAAAGTCCGATCAAGAGGCTCGCAGCCTCAATACGGCGACGCGCCAGACCGTACCGTGGGCAATGGAAAACACGCCGATGCCGATGTCCGGCGACCATGCCGAACACATGGCTCACACCGGCAGCTCAACCGCTGCGGCCGCGCCGACAATCTCGCTGCAAGAGGTGCAGAACATTGCCGTCCAGCGTCGGGTAGAGCCGGGCTATAGCATCACCTTCCCGACCACCGCCACCGGCGTTTTCACCATCGCTGTGTTCGCCGACGAACCACGTAACGACGCGACCCTGCATGTCGATCAATACACCGCCAGCGTGCTCGCCGATGTGCGGTGGCAGCACTACAGCAACGTCGCCCGCGCCACGGAAATGGGCGTGATGCTGCACGAAGGCAAGATGTTCGGAGCGTTCAATCAGATCGTGGTGCTGCTGGTGTGCCTGATGATTTTGCTCAGCGCAGTCAGCGGCGTGGTGATCTGGTGGAAGCGCCGCCCACAAGGTCGACTCGGTGTTCCGCCATTGCGCCACGACCTGGCGAAGTGGAAAACCGCGATGGTCATCATGTTCGCATTGGCTGTGGCATTTCCGTTGGTCGGGGCATCGTTGATCGCGGTGTGGATCCTGGACCGGATACTACTGTCACGGCTGGCGGGGAAAGCTGAGCCGGCCACATCTTCAAGCTGAAGACTGCGAGATATATGAAACGGCCTTGCAGGCTCTACAATGCCGGCCCGCAATGTTCCTCACATTTTCGCGGGCAAGCCTCGCTCCTACGGTACAGCGTGATCCTGCAGGAGCAAGGGGGGGCGCCTGGCCCTTGCCCGCGATGGATTCAGCCTCAACGCAATTAATGAGTATTGAATGACCTCGCTGAACCTCACCAACCTGGCCTGGACCCCTCTGGGTCACGGCCATTGCCATCACCAGTTCCAACTGCGTGAGGCCTGCCTGCAGGTGTCGGCGGGTGAGTTCGTCGGTTTGATCGGGCCCAACGGCAGCGGCAAAACCAGCCTGCTGCGCTGTGCCTATCGCTTCAGCAAACCGGAAAGCGGCGAGGTCAAACTCGAACATCACAATGTCTGGAAACAGTCGCCTCGCTGGTGCGCGCAGCGCATCGCGGTGGTGCTGCAAGAATTCCCCGATGCCTTTGGCCTGACCGTCGATGAGGTGGTCGCCATGGGCCGCACACCGCACAAAGGTCTGTTCGACGGCGACACCTTCGAAGATCGACGCATCTGTCAGCAAGCACTGGAATCAGTCGGCCTGCGGGGTTTCGAGGATCACGCCTTCGCCACCCTGTCGGGCGGTGAGAAGCAGCGGGTAATCCTCGCCCGCGCCCTGGCTCAGCAACCGCAACTGCTGATCCTCGACGAGCCGACCAACCACCTCGATCCGCGTTATCAGCTGGAGCTGTTGCAACGGGTCAAACGCTTGCAAATCGGCACCCTCGCCAGCATCCATGACCTCAATCTCGCCGCGGCGTTTTGTGATCGGCTGTACGTCATCAACGGCGGGCGCATTGTCGCCAGCGGTACACCGCACGAAGTGCTGACCGTTCAGTTGCTGCGCGAAGTCTTCGGTGTCCAAGCCTTGATCGACCGACACCCGCTGTCCGGCTACCCACGAATTACCTGGATAACCCAACCATGATTTTGCGTTCCCTGCTGCGTGCCAGTCTGTCTGTCGCCTTGCTGTCCGGCACTGCCCAGGCATTCGCCGAAGCCACCCATTACCCGCTGACGATCCAGAGCTGCAACCGACAGGTGACCTTCAAAAAGGCGCCCGGACACGCCCTCAGTCACGACATCAATATGACTCAAATGATGCTCGCACTCGGCCTCAAACCGAGCATGGTCGGGTACAGCGGCATCAGTGGCTGGAAAGCCGTGACACCCCGGATGCAGAGCATCCTCGACGGCTTGCCGGAACTGGCGAGCAAGTACCCGTCGGTGGAAACCCTGCTCAATGCCAATGTCGATTTCTTCTTTGCCGGTTGGGATTACGGTATGCGTGTGGGCGGTGAGCTGACGCCGCAGACCCTCGGCCCGCTGGGAATTAATGTCTACGAACTGACCGAGTCCTGCGCCTTTGTGATGAAGCGTCCCCCCGCTACGCTGGAAGACACCTACAACGACCTGCGCAACCTCGGGAAAATTTTCGATGTGCAGGATCGCGCCAACCAGCTGATCGCCGACATGCAGGCGCAAGTCGCCGAGATCCAGAAGGACCTGCCAGCAGAAAAACCCAGGGTGTTCCTCTACGACAGCGGCGAGGACCGCGCCATGACGTCAGGTCGACTGGGCATGCCACAAGCACTGATCGACGCCGCCGGCGGGCGCAATATCTTGATGACGTCGAGACCAGCTGGACCCGGGTCAACTGGGAGAATGTGGTCGAGCGCAATCCACAGGTGATCGTGATCGTCGACTATGGCGAAGTCAGCGCCGGGCAGAAGCAACAGTTCCTGGAAAACAACCCGGCACTGCAGTCGGTAGACGCGATCAAGAATCAGCGTTTCATCGTCATCCCCTACGTCCAGGCCACACCGGGCATCGATAACGTCGCGGCGATTGAAACCATGGCCAAGGGTTTCCACGGCGAATGATCAGCCGTCGTTATGCCCAGCTGCTGATCGGTCTCGGCGCGCTGCTGTTGGTGTCCTGTGTGGTGTCGCTTGGCGCGGGTTCGGCGCGGGTGCCGGTGGACGTGGTCTGGCGGATTCTTCTGTACAAGGCATTCGGTCTCGGCGAAGTGAGCTGGAGCGCCGGGCAGGAACACATCGTCTGGCTGATTCGCGTGCCGCGGATGTTGCTTGGTGCGCTGGTCGGCGCCGGCCTGGCGTTGACTGGCGCGGTGCTGCAAGCGGTGACCCGCAACCCGCTGGCCGACCCGCACCTGCTGGGCGTGACCTCCGGCGCCACCTTGGGCGCGGTGATCGTAGTGCTACATGTCGGCGAAATCGTCGGCCTGCTGACCCTGCCGATCGCGGCGCTTATCGGTGCACTGCTGAGCATGCTGGTGGTGCTGGCCATCGCCAATCGCAACGGTCGCCTGGACAGTGATCGATTGCTGCTGTGTGGTGTCGCGGTGTCCTTCGTGATGATGGCAATCGCCAACCTGCTGTTGTTTCTCGGCGATCACCGGGCAAGTTCAGCCGTGATGTTCTGGATGCTCGGCGGCCTCGGTCTGGCGCGCTGGGAACTGCTGGCGATTCCGGCCGCCAGCGTAGTGTCCGGGCTGGTGTTGCTGCTGGGCATGGCGCGCCCGCTGAACGCCTTGATGGCCGGCGAACAGACCGCTGTGACATTAGGCCTGAATGCCCGCAGCGTGCGCTTGCGGGTGTTTTTGATTGCCTCGCTGATGACCGGGGTATTGGTGTCCATCAGCGGTTCCATCGGCTTTGTCGGATTGATGGTGCCGCACATCGCCCGCCGATTGGTCGGCGCTGAACATCGGCGATTGCTGCCGGTGTGCGTGTTGCTCGGCAGTGTTTTTCTGGTGTGGGTCGACGTCGCCGCACGCACGCTGATCGCGCCTGAAGACTTGCCGATTGGCGTGGCCACTGCGGCGATTGGCGGGGTGTTTTTCAT
Organism: Pseudomonas sp. GW821-FHT02H09; assembly: GCF_059421425.1. NCBI lineage: Bacteria > Pseudomonadati > Pseudomonadota > Gammaproteobacteria > Pseudomonadales > Pseudomonadaceae > Pseudomonas > Pseudomonas sp. GW821-FHT02H09. Next base: position 80,967 of record NZ_JBWKVA010000007.1, on the reverse strand, counting down.
TGGTCTGATGCGCCGACGATAACCGCGGTCGAACGCCGCCCCCGGCAATGCAGGCACCAATGCGGCGCACACAAACGCACTGAGCACTTTTGTCGGCCCCGGCTTGGTGCGCAGCACGCTTTGCAACCCTGCGTAATACGACATTTCCTTGCCTTTGCCCGACCGGGCACAACCCTTGCTAAAGCCCCTTCAGCGTCCGTATCTGCCAACCAAGAAAAAAACCTTAATATCATGGAGATCGCACAATGAAGCGTCGTAGCTTGATCAAGGCTTTCACTCTGTCGGCATCGATTGCCGCGATGGGTATGACCTGGAGCATCCAGGCCGCCGAGACCATCAAGGTCGGGATCCTGCACTCGTTGTCAGGGACCATGGCGATCTCTGAAACCTCGCTTAAAGACATGGCGCTGATGACCATTGACGAGATCAACGCCAAGGGCGGCGTCAACGGCAAGATGCTTGAGCCGGTGGTCGTGGACCCCGCCTCGAACTGGCCGCTGTTCGCCGAAAAGGGCCGGCAGCTGCTGACCCAGGACAAGGTCGCGGTGGTGTTCGGCTGCTGGACCTCGGTGTCGCGTAAATCGGTACTACCGGTGTTCGAAGAGCTCAACGGCCTGCTGTTCTACCCGGTGCAATACGAAGGCGAAGAGATGTCGCCGAACGTCTTCTACACCGGTGCGGCGCCCAACCAGCAAGCGATCCCGGCGGTGGAGTACCTGATGAGCGAAGAAGGTGGCAGCGCCAAGCGCTACTTCCTGCTCGGTACCGATTACGTCTACCCGCGTACCACCAACAAAATCCTGCGCTCGTTCCTGCACTCCAAAGGTGTGGCGGACAAGGACATCGAAGAGGTCTACACGCCGTTCGGCCACAGCGATTACCAGACCATCGTGGCGAACATCAAAAAATTCTCGGCCGGCGGCAAGACTGCGGTGATCTCCACGGTCAACGGCGACTCCAACGTGCCGTTCTATAAAGAGCTGGCCAACCAGGGCCTGAAAGCCACCGACGTTCCGGTCGTGGCGTTCTCGGTGGGCGAAGAAGAGCTGCGTGGCATCGACACCAAGCCGCTGGTGGGCAACCTCGCCGCGTGGAACTACTTCGAATCGGTGGAGAACCCGGTCAACAAAAAATTCGTCGCCGACTGGAAAGCCTACGCCAGGAAACACAACCTGCCGGGCGCGGATAAAGCCGTAACCAACGACCCGATGGAAGCCACGTACGTCGGCATCCACATGTGGGCGCAAGCGGCTCAGAAAGCCAAATCCACGGACGTCGACAAGGTTCGTGAAGCCCTCGCCGGCCAGACCTTCTCCGCACCATCGGGTTACACCCTGACCATGGACAAGACCAACCACCACCTGCACAAGCCGGTGATGATCGGCGAAATTCAATCTGACGGTCAGTTCTCGGTGGTCTGGCAGACCGAAGGCCCGATCCGCGCCGAGCCCTGGAGCCCGTTCATTCCGGGTAACGACAAGAAGCCGGATTACGCGGTGAAGAGCAACTAAGCAGCGGGACTGATCGCTCCCAGGACGGAACGATCAACATACAACCCCTGTAGGAGCCGAGCTTGCTCGCGATAGCGGTCTGCCAGACACACCGCCATCGCGAGCAAGCTCGGCTCCTACAAGGTCCGCCGTCGCCCTTCAGGACGTAGCCATGTCCCTTTATCGCCTGTTTTTCGTTCTCGCTTTTTTACTGCTGTCGACGGCCGCTCACGCCGGCGACGCCGAAGACTTCGTCGCTGCCAATCCCGTGCAGCAAGCCAAACTGCTGGAAGCCTGGGCCGCGCAGCCCGATCCGGCTCGTGTCGAACTGATCAACGCCTTGCAGCAAAGCCAACTGACCCTCGACGGCGAAGCCAAAACCTTGCGCCTGAATAACCGCCTGCGGGGTCTGATCGACACCGCACAAGCCAGCCAGCAACTGCTCGCCGCTGACGCCAAGGTGCGTCTGGCCGCTGCGCAGCAACTGCAAAAAAGCGCCAAACCGGCGCAATTGAAATTTCTGGAGCAACAACTCGCCAGCGAAAAAGACGAAGGCGTTCACGCGGCCCTGAGCCTGGCTCTGGCCAACCTGCAACTGGTGGACAGCGATCCAGTCGTGCGTTTGGCGGCCGTGAGGCTGCTCGGCGAAACCGGCGACCCGCTGGCCCGCACTCGCCTTGAAGGCTTGCTGGAACCGGGCGTTGAAGCCGATGGAACCGTTCACACCGCCGCCGAAACCAGTCTGGCTCAGGTCAAACGCAAACTGATGATCGGAGAGATGCTCGGTCAGGCCTTCAGCGGTATGTCTCTGGGTTCGATCCTGCTGCTCGCGGCGCTGGGACTTGCGATCACCTTCGGTCTGCTGGGTGTCATCAATATGGCCCACGGCGAGATGCTGATGCTCGGCGCCTACTCCACGTATGTAGTGCAGTTGTTATTCCAGCGTTTCCTGCCGCAAGCCATCGAGTTCTATCCATTGGTCGCGCTGCCGGTGGCGTTTTTTGTGACGGCGGGGATCGGCATGATTCTCGAACGCACGGTCATTCGACACCTCTATGGCCGTCCGTTGGAAACCCTGCTGGCGACCTGGGGCATCAGCCTGATGCTGATCCAGTTGGTGCGTTTGCTGTTCGGGGCGCAGAACGTCGAAGTCGCCAACCCGGCCTGGCTCTCCGGCGGCATTCAAGTGCTGCCGAACCTGGTGCTGCCATACAACCGCATTGTGATCATCGCGTTCGCCCTGTTCGTTGTAGTGCTGACCTGGCTGCTGCTGAACAAGACTCGCCTGGGCCTGAACGTGCGCGCCGTGACCCAGAACCGCAACATGGCCGCTTGCTGCGGCGTGCCCACCGGGCGTGTCGACATGCTCGCCTTTGGCCTGGGCTCCGGTATCGCCGGGCTCGGCGGCGTCGCCCTGAGCCAGGTCGGCAACGTCGGCCCGGACCTGGGCCAGAGCTACATTATCGATTCGTTCCTGGTGGTGGTGCTCGGCGGTGTCGGCCAGTTGGCCGGTAGCGTGCTGGCGGCCTTCGGCCTGGGCATCGCCAACAAGATTCTCGAACCACAAATCGGTGCCGTGCTCGGCAAGATCCTGATCCTCGCGCTGATCATTCTGTTTATCCAGAAACGCCCGCAAGGACTCTTCGCACTGAAAGGACGGGTGATCGACTGATGAACCAGCCTATGATGCTCACGGCAACAAAAAAAGCCGGCCCCAAAGTCACTCTGATCGTCGGCAGTGTGGTGCTCGCGCTGTTGCTGGCCTTGCCGCTGCTTTCACTGTTGTCGGCGGACAATCCGCTGCACGTTTCGGCTTATACCCTGACCCTGGTGGGCAAGATTCTTTGCTACGCGATTGTCGCGTTGGCGCTGGATCTGGTCTGGGGTTACGCCGGGTTGCTGTCACTGGGTCACGGCCTGTTCTTCGCCCTCGGCGGCTACGCCATGGGCATGTACTTGATGCGCCAGGCCTCGGGTGACGAGCTACCGGCGTTCATGACCTTTCTGTCGTGGACCGAATTGCCCTGGTACTGGACCGGCACCAACCACTTTCTCTGGGCCATGTGCCTGGTGGTGTTGGCGCCGGGTTTGCTCGCGCTGGTGTTCGGCTTCTTCGCCTTTCGCTCGCGGATCAAGGGCGTGTATTTCTCGATCATGACCCAGGCCTTGACCTTCGCCGGGATGTTGCTGTTCTTTCGCAACGAAACCGGTTTTGGCGGCAATAACGGCTTCACCAACTTCCGCAGCATTCTCGGTTTCGGCATCACCGAACCGAACACCCGGGCGGTGCTGTTTGTGGCCACGGTGCTGTTGCTGGTGGCCAGCCTGTTCATCGGCTGGCGTCTGGCGCAAAGCAAGTTCGGTCGAGTGCTGACCGCCCTGCGCGACGCAGAAAACCGCCTGATGTTTTGCGGCTATGACCCGCGCGGTTTCAAGCTGTTTGTCTGGGTGTTGAGCGCGGTGCTGTGCGGTTTGGCCGGTGCGTTGTACGTGCCGCAAGTGGGGATCATCAACCCCGGCGAAATGTCGCCGACCAACTCCATCGAAGCGGCAGTCTGGGTCGCCCTCGGCGGGCGCGGCACGTTGATCGGACCGCTGCTCGGCGCCGGTGTGGTCAACGGTATGAAGAGCTGGTTCACCGTGGCCTTCCCCGAATACTGGCTGTTCTTCCTCGGTGCGCTGTTTATCGTGGTGACCCTGTATCTGCCCAAGGGTGTGATCGGGCTGCTGAAAAAAAGAGGTGAACAATGAGAGTCACTGCGACGACTGAATTCATGCTCGAACCGGTGTTTTTCCCACCGGAGCCCAATAAGGACGCCGGCACCAGCCGCGATGCGATTGGCCTCGGCCAGCGCGCCGGCCCCGGTCTGAACACTCGCCACGGCACCATCCTGACTCTGGAAGACATTAGCGTCAGCTTCGATGGCTTCAAGGCGCTGAACGACTTGAACCTGTACATCGGCGTCGGCGAATTGCGCTGCATCATCGGCCCCAACGGTGCCGGTAAAACGACGCTGATGGATGTGATCACCGGCAAGACCCGTCCCAGCCACGGCAAGGCCTGGTTCGGTGAAACCCTGGACCTGACGCAGATGAGCGAAGTGCAGATCGCCCAATCCGGGATCGGTCGCAAGTTCCAGAAACCTACCGTGTTCGAAGCCTTGAGCGTGTTCGAGAACCTTGAGCTGGCGCAGAAAACCGACAAATCGGTATGGGCCAGCCTGCGGGCCAAACTCAATGGCGAGCAGCAAGACCGTATTGCCGAAGTCCTGGAAACCATTCGCCTGACGGCGTCGGTCAGTCGCCCGGCGGGTTTGCTGTCCCACGGGCAAAAGCAGTTTCTGGAAATCGGCATGCTGCTGATGCAAGACCCGCAACTGCTACTGCTCGACGAGCCGGTGGCGGGAATGACCGACGCCGAAACCGAATTCACCGCCGAGCTGTTCAAGAGTCTGGCCGGCAAGCATTCGCTGATGGTGGTGGAGCACGACATGGGCTTCGTCGGCTCGATTGCCGACCACGTCACCGTGTTGCACCAGGGGAGTGTGCTGGCCGAAGGGTCGCTGGAGCAGGTGCAGGACAATGAACGGGTGATTGAGGTTTATCTCGGGCGTTGAAGCACGCGCCCCAACCGTAGCAGCTGCCGAAGGTTGCGTTCGAGGGCGAAGCACTCGCAATTCGGCAACGGCGATACACCTGACAAAACGCGATTGCAGGCTCTACGACCGCTACGCGGCCGAACGCAGGCTGCGCCAGCTGCTACGAAGAGCAGAACTTCGAAAGGATGAGAACATGCTACAAGTCGACAAGCTGCACCAGTATTACGGCGGTAGCCACATCCTGCGGGGTCTGTCGTTTGACGTGAAAGTCGGTGAGGTCACCTGCCTGTTGGGGCGTAACGGCGTCGGCAAGACCACGCTACTCAAATGCCTGATGGGGCTGCTGCCGGCAAAAGAAGGCGCGGTGAACTGGGAAGGCAAAGCCATCACCGGTTACAAGCCGCACCAGCGGGTGCATGCAGGAATCGCCTACGTGCCGCAAGGCCGGGAGATTTTCGGCCGACTGACAGTGGAAGAAAACCTGCTGATGGGCCTGTCCCGTTTCCCGGGTTCCGAAGCCAGGGAAGTCCCGGCGTTTATCTATGAGCTGTTCCCGGTGCTGCTGCAGATGAAGCAACGTCGCGGCGGCGACTTGTCCGGTGGTCAGCAACAACAGCTGGCCATCGGCCGCGCCCTGGCCAGTCGTCCGCGACTGCTGATTCTCGATGAGCCCACCGAAGGCATTCAGCCGTCGGTGATCAAGGAGATCGGTGCGGTGATCAAAAAACTCGCGGCACGCGGCGACATGGCAATTTTGCTGGTGGAGCAGTTCTACGATTTCGCAGCCGAACTGGCCGATCAATACCTGGTGATGTCCCGGGGAGAGATCGTCCAGCAAGGCCGTGGAGAAAATATGGAAACCGAAGGTGTGCGCGGCCTGGTTACGATCTAACCTGTAGCGTCCTGACGATAAGCACTGATCATGAACCTTCCTGCCCACACCGCTCTGTTCACCCCCAGCTGGCACGCCGAGCTGGAGCTCGGCTATGCCCGATCCGGCGACAGCACGCGTCCCGTCCAGCGCCGGCACAAAGGCCCGCTGCGGGTGCAAAAGCATCTGTATGCCGAAGGCCCGCAAGTCTGCCAGCACATTATCGTCCACCCGCCGGGCGGGATTGCCGGCGGTGACCGGCTGGACATCAACGTCCATGTTGGCGCCGATGCCTGGTCCCAGTTGACCAGCCCCGGTGCGGCCAAGTGGTATCGCGCCGCAGGGCCGGCTTACCAGAAGCTGGACTTTCACGTCGAAGCGGGCGCAACGCTGGAATGGCTGCCACAGGAAACCATTATCTTCAGCGCCGCCCAGGCCGAACTCAGCACCTCTATCGAGCTTGAAGGTGATGCCCGGTTGTTCTATTGGGATGTGGTGGCGCTGGGTCGTCCGGCCAGTGGCGAGCGCTTCGATGCCGGGCATTTTCAATCGCAACTGGATATCCGCCGCGACGGTCAGTTGCTCTGGCATGAACGCCAGCGCATTGTCGGTGATGACGGCTTGCTCGATTCGCCGATCGGGCTCGACGGGCAACCGGTGTTTGCAACGTTGCTCGTGACTGGTGAAATCGACAGCGAGCTGCTGGCGGCCTGCCGTTCGTTGCCCAATCCGGTCAGGGGTGACCTGACGCAATTGCCCGGGCTGCTGGTAGCCCGTTGTCTGGCCAGTGAAGCCCTGCAGGCGCGAGGCTGGTTGATTGATTTGTGGCGGTTGCTCAGGCCCGCACTGCTCGGCCGTGAAGCGCTGCCACCGAGGATCTGGAGCACATAAACACTTCATCCCCTGTAGGAGCGAGCTTGCTCGCGATAAGCGTTAACAATAACGCGGTCAACTTGAATGACTGCGCTGCCTTGGCGTTTTTCGCGAGCAAGCTCGCTCCTACAGGGGTCACGCATACCTTTTAAACTGCCTGATAACGGACTTCGAACGATGGACCTGACCCCACGCGAAAAAGACAAGCTGCTGATCTTCACCGCCGGCCTTGTGGCCGAGCGACGGCTGGCCCGCGGCGTGAAGCTAAACTATCCGGAAGCCATGGCCTATATCTCCGCGGCGCTGCTCGAAGGCGCCCGTGACGGTCGGACTGTGGCCGAGTTGATGCACTACGGCACCACCCTGCTCAGCCGTGAACAGGTAATGGAGGGCATCGCGGAAATGATCCCGGAAATCCAGGTCGAAGCGACCTTCCCCGACGGCACCAAACTGGTCACCGTCCACCAACCCATCGCCTGAGGCTGTGCCATGACTTACAGCATTCGTGACGCGCAGCATGCCGATCTGCCGGCGATCCGTGACATCTATAACGACGCCGTGCTCAACACCACGGCGATCTGGAACGAACAGGCCGTCGACCTCGGTAACCGCCAGGCCTGGTTCAGTGCCCGGCAGTCTCAGGGTTATCCGATTCTGGTGATTGTCGACGGTGACAACAGCGTACTCGGCTACGCTTCGTTTGGTGACTGGCGGCCCTTCGATGGCTTCCGGCACACCGTTGAACACTCGGTTTACGTACGCAGCGACCAGCGCGGCAACGGCCTCGGCCCACGGCTGATGGCGGCATTGATCGAGCGTGCCAAAGACTGCAGCAAACACGTGATGGTCGCCGCTATCGAGAGTGGCAACGCCGCCTCGATCCGACTGCACGAACGAGTCGGTTTCATCACCACCGGGCAGATGCCACAAGTGGGCACCAAGTTCGGTCGCTGGCTCGACCTGACCTTCATGCAATTGACCCTCAACCCAGGCGCGGAGCCGCCAGTCGCCAACAAGGAGTGATACCCGATGAACGCTGCCCAACTGCGTCGAGTCCATGCCGAAAGCTTTGCGCACTACCGCCAGGGTTTGATTGAACTGTTGCTCGATTGCGTGAGTAACGGCGCATCGATCGGCTTCATGGCGGATCTGGATGCCAGCCAGGCACGGGCCTACTACGACGAGGTCCAGGCAGAGCTCGAACAAGGCAGCCGCCTGCTCTGGGTGGTGGTCCATGAAGAACAGGTGCTGGCCACTGTGCAACTGAGCCTGTGCCAAAAGGCCAATGGCCTGAACCGCGCCGAAGTACAAAAACTGCAGGTACGCAGTCACACCCGTCGCCGCGGCCTTGGTCAGCAGTTGATGCAGGCGCTGGAGCAGACAGCGGTGCAGTACAAGCGCGGCATGCTGTATCTGGACACTGAGGCCGGATCAGCGGCCGAAGCCCTATACCAATCCCTGGGTTACGTCCGCGTCGGCGAAATACCGGACTACGCCTGCCGTCCGAACGGTCAATACCACCCCACCGCCATCTATTACAAAATCCTCCGCGGAGTGAACCCATGATCCCTGGCGAATATCAGATCCAGCCCGGCGACATCGAACTCAATGCCGGGCGCCGCACCTTGAGCCTGAGCGTTGCCAACAGCGGTGACCGGCCGATCCAGGTCGGTTCGCACTATCATTTTTTCGAAACCAATGACGCCCTGACCTTCGACCGCGCCGCCAGCCGCGGCATGCGCCTGAATATCCCGGCCGGCACCGCCGTGCGCTTCGAGCCGGGGCAGAGCCGAGACATCGAACTCGTGGACCTGGCCGGGCATCGCCGGGTGTTCGGGTTTGCCGGACGGATAATGGGTGATCTGGATTGACTTTTTTAAATGATCGTTCCCACGCTCCCGCGTGGGAATGCATCCCGTGACGCTCCGCGTCACATAACGGCGGACGCAGAGCGTCCATGGCGGCATTCCCACGCAGAGCGTGGGAACGATCATTGAATTCCAAGGCAAGCACATGAAAATTTCTAAACAAGCCTACGCCGACATGTTCGGCCCCACCGTCGGTGACAAGGTCCGTCTGGCCGACACCGAGCTGTGGATCGAGGTGGAAAAAGACTTCACCACCTACGGTGACGAAGTGAAGTTCGGTGGTGGCAAGGTGATCCGCGACGGTATGGGCCAGGGTCAACTGCTGGCCCGCGACGTGGTCGACACGCTGATCACCAACGCGTTGATCATCGACCACTGGGGCATCGTCAAAGCCGACGTCGGCCTCAAGGACGGGCGCATCGCCGCCATCGGCAAGGCCGGCAACCCGGACATCCAGCCCAATGTGACCATCGCGATCGGCGCCAGCACCGAAGTGATCGCCGGTGAAGGCATGATCCTCACCGCCGGCGGTATCGACACCCACATCCACTTCATCTGCCCACAGCAGATCGAAGAAGCGCTGATGAGCGGCGTCACCACCATGATCGGTGGCGGCACCGGCCCTGCCACCGGCACCAATGCCACCACCTGCACCTCCGGCCCTTGGCACCTGGCGCGCATGCTGCAGGCCGCCGACGCCTTCCCGATGAACATCGGGTTCACCGGCAAAGGCAACGCCAGCCTGCCGGAGCCGCTGATCGAACAGGTCAAGGCCGGGGCCATCGGCCTCAAGCTGCATGAAGACTGGGGTACGACACCGGCAGCCATCGACAACTGCCTGAGTGTCGCCGACCAGTATGACGTGCAGGTGGCGATCCACACCGACACCCTGAACGAATCCGGCTTCGTCGAAACCACCCTCGCCGCGTTCAAGGGCCGGACCATCCACACCTATCACACCGAAGGTGCGGGCGGCGGCCACGCTCCGGACATCATCAAGGCCTGCGGTTTTCCAAACGTGCTGCCAAGCTCGACCAACCCGACCCGACCGTTCACCCGCAACACCATCGACGAACACCTGGACATGCTGATGGTTTGCCATCACCTGGACCCAAGTATCGCCGAGGACGTGGCCTTCGCCGAAAGCCGTATCCGCCGCGAGACGATTGCTGCTGAAGACATCCTGCACGACCTCGGTGCATTCTCGATGATCAGCTCCGACAGCCAGGCCATGGGCCGTGTCGGTGAAGTCATCACCCGCACCTGGCAGACCGCCGACAAAATGAAAAAGCAGCGCGGCCCACTGCCGGGTGACGTTGAGGGCAACGACAATTTCCGCGTCAAACGCTACATCGCCAAATACACTATCAACCCGGCGATCACCCATGGCATCAGCCACGAAGTGGGTTCAATCGAAGTGGGTAAATGGGCGGACCTGGTGCTCTGGCGCCCGGCATTCTTTGGCGTCAAACCGACCTTGATCCTCAAGGGCGGGGCGATTGCCGCCAGCCTGATGGGCGACGCCAATGCCTCGATCCCCACCCCTCAACCGGTGCATTACCGCCCGATGTTTGCCAGTTATGGTGGCTCACTTCATGCCACCAGCCTGACCTTTATCAGCCAGGCGGCACAGGAGGCTGGCATCCCGGAATCATTGGGTCTGAAGAAGAAAATCGCTGTGGTCAAAGGTTGCCGCGAGGTGCAGAAAACCGACCTGATCCATAACGATTACCTACCGAATATCGACGTCGATCCGCAGACTTATCAGGTCAAGGCTGATGGCATTTTGCTCTGGTGTGAGCCAGCAGATGTGTTGCCAATGGCGCAGCGCTACTTTCTGTTTTGATCCTCGGTTGTATGGCAGAAGAACCCGGTGGTCGGATCGATTCGGCCCCCTCGGGCCTTGCAGGCCCGAGGGTTCGAACCGATCTTTTTTACTCGAACGCAAAGGCGCTATGATGCAAGACCTTCCAGCGCTCACTGCCCGGGGCCATCGACCATGCGTCTCTCCGAATTCATCGTGCAACACATGGATCGTATCGTCGATGAATGGGAGCAATTTGCCAACGCCATCGCACCTGACGCTGACCCAATGGATCGGACGGTCCTGCGCGATCACGCAAAGTCGATCCTGCTGGCCGCGTCACGCGACATGCAGACCGCACAGACCGCCAGCGAACAAGCCGCCAAGGCCATGGGCGAAGGTCCGCAGAAAACCCCGAGCCTGAATAAAGCCGCGGCCAGCCACGGCGAGCTCAGGCACAACGTGGGGTTTGATCTGGTGCAGATGACCTCGGAGTTCCGGCATTTGCGCGCCTGCGTGATTCGTCTGTGGGTAGGCGGCCTGAACTCGCCGGAACTGGCCTACTTTCAGGACATGATCCGCTTCAACGAAGCCATCGACGAAGCACTGGCCGAATCCACCGCCGCTTACGCCGAGCAGGTCAATCGTTCACGGGATATCTTCCTGGCCATCCTCGGTCATGACCTGCGTGCCCCATTGCAGGCGGTCAGCATGTCCGCCGAAATGCTGGTGCGTAAAGCCCGACTGGATACCGATGCGCTCGGTTATGTCTCAAACATCAAAAGCGGCGCGCGGCACATGGGGGCGATGGTCAGCGATCTGCTGGAACTGGTGCGCAGCCGTCTAGGCAGTAGCCTGCCGGTCGAACCCGCAGCCATGGACCTGGCCAGCGCCGCCAGGGCCGCCATGGACGAAGCCTGTGCCGGCCAGCCGGCCTGCACGCCGGTCCTGACCATTGAGGGCGATACCCAAGGCGTATGGGACCGCGGGCGGATCGATCAAATGCTGCAAAACCTGATCGGCAATGCCCTGCAGCACGGCGCCAACAGCCACGTTGTGACCTTGACCATCAGCGGTCACGAAGACAGCGTGACACTGACCATGCACAACTATGGCGCGCCGATACCCGAGGACGCCATCGCCACCATCTTCGACCCGCTGGTGCGCAGCGCCAGCGAGGAACTGGCAGGCCCGTCGACCAGCCTTGGCCTGGGCCTGTTCATCGTCAAGGAAGTGGTCTGCGCCCATCAGGGCACGATCGAAGTCAGCTCGAGCGAAGCGGATGGCACGACGTTTACGGTGGCATTGCCCAAGAAGATGTAAAGGCAAAGATTTTTTGGTGGTGAACGACACCCCCCGTTTATTCCACCACCAGTCGCCCCAACCGCTGTTTGAGCATCTGATTCTCTGCCCGCAGTTGCTGGACCTCCTCAAGCAGGTCCAGGGCCAGGGCGACCCCTTCCCATTCGAGTTCAAGATCCCGACGCAGCTTGATCGCACGTTTGGCCACAGCCACTTCGTAGTCGGTAAAACGCCAATTCCCGGGCCCGTTACCCTGAGGTTCGAGGATGCCGTGTTCGACGATTTCGATCACGTAAGCAGCCGACAAGTCAGTCACCTCACAGAATTCTTCCATGTCCAGTTGAACGATCAGGGTACTGCGCATGATCAGTTACTCCAGTGTTCTCTCGGGTCAAAAGCGGCTTTTTGCGCCAGTTCCTGCCACAACGCCTTGATCGCGTCGTTGCTGTGTTTGGGCATGACCGCTTTCAATTGCACGAACAGATAACCACGGTGGCCAGCCTTGTTCAGCAGACCATGGCCTTTGGCTCGCATGCGTTGGCCGTTCTGGCTGCCGGCCGGAACCTTCAGATGGATCTTGCCGGTCAGGGTCGGCACCGCGACTTCAGTGCCCAGCGCCAGCTCCCAAGGGGCCAGCGGCAGGGTGATGATCAGGTTTTCACCTTCGACATCGAATTTGGGATGTGGCGCGAAACGGATGGTCAGGTACAAGTCGCCATTGGTCCCCCCGCCCACACCCGGTGCCCCCTGGCCTTTGAGGCGGATGCGCTCGCCGTCGGTCACGCCGGCCGGGATCTTCACGTTCAGGCTTTTGCTGGTGTTGCTGACGTGCTGACCGGCGGCGTTGTACTGCGGCACCTGAAAGCTGACCTTCTTCGACTCGGTCGACAGGGTCTCTTCCAGAAAAATCGGCAACTCCATTTCCACATCCTGCCCTCTACGACCGGTGCTACGACCTGATTGTCCACCACCAAAACCACTGCCACGCGAGCCGAAGATCGAACTGAAAAAGTCCGAAAAATCGCCGGTGTCCTGCCCGTAACCACCTGCACCTGCACCAGCGCCACCACGTCTCTGCCAACCCGGCGGGCCCTGGAACGGCTGGCCATGCTGGCCATATTTGCGCAGATCATCGTATTCGGCGCGCTTGTCGGCACTTTTCAGCGCCTCATACGCCTCGGACGCGTCCTTGAACTTGCTCTCGGCGTCCCTTTCCTTGCTGACGTCGGGGTGGTATTTGCGTGCCAGTTTGCGGTACGCGGCCTTGATCGCCTTGTCGTCCGCAGTCGGCTCCACACCGAGAATCTTGTAATAGTCTTTGAAGTCCATCGAGGCAATCACCATCCGTTATCGATATCACGCAGCCAGGCACAGCATGCTCTCTTTGGCAGCGTTTGGATTGACCGATCTCGATCTTGTGACCGAGCGGTGCATCAGAAGTTTATCGGCAGCCGGCGCACCTATTTTGAGCGTTCTGAGGCTACCAGACCCATGCCTGCAAGTTTGGGGGTGAAGGATAGTCTTTCAAGTCTGCTTAATCGCGTGATTTAGCGGATAGTCGGCCTACGATTCTTCACCGCGCTGACATACACTGCGCGGCCGTTTTTTAACCGGAACTCGAAAGACATGAAAAACGCATCTCCAGCCCGTGCCTGCGGCATCGACTTCGGCACGTCCAACTCCACTGTCGGCTGGCTGCGTCCCGGCATGGAAACGCTTATCGCGCTGGAGGACGACAAGATCACCCTTCCATCGGTGGTCTTCTTCAACATCGAGGAACGCCGCCCGGTCTACGGTCGGCTGGCGTTGCACGAATACCTGGAAGGCTACGAAGGCCGGTTGATGCGCTCGCTCAAGAGCCTGCTGGGCTCCAAGCTGATCAAGCACGACACCAGCGTGCTTGGCACGGCCATGCCATTCAAGGATCTGCTCGGGCTGTTCATCGGTCAGTTGAAGAAACGCGCCGAGGCGACCGCCGGTCATGAATTCGAAGAAGTCGTGCTAGGCCGGCCGGTGTTTTTTGTCGACGATGATCCGATGGCCGACCAAGAGGCTGAAAACACGCTGGTGGACGTGGCACGTGCTATCGGCTTCAAGGACGTGTCCTTTCAGTACGAACCGATTGCCGCGGCCTTCGACTATGAGTCGACCATTGAGCGCGAAGAGCTGGTGCTGATCGTCGACATCGGCGGTGGTACTTCGGACTTCTCGCTGGTGCGTTTGTCCCCGGAGCGCCGCGCTATGGACCAGCGCCACGATGACATCCTCGCCACCGGCGGTGTGCATGTGGGCGGGACTGACTTCGACAAGCAGTTGAGCCTGCAAGGCGTAATGCCACTGTTCGGTTACGGCAGCCGGATGAAGAGCCAGGCCTACATGCCCACCAGCCACCACATGAACCTGGCGACCTGGCACACGATCAACTCGGTGTATTCGCAGAAATCCCAGCTGGCCTTGGGCAGCATGCGCTACGACATCGAAGACACCGGTGGCATCGACCGTCTGTTCAAGCTGATAGAACAGCGCGCCGGGCACTGGCTGGCGATGGAAGTGGAAGAAACCAAGATTCAGCTGACCCACGCCGAAAGCCGCCATGTGCCGCTTGATCGCATCGAGCCTGGTTTGAGCGTGGAGTTGAGCCGGGTGCTGTTCGAGTCGGCCATCGACAATCAGCTCGAACGCATCCGCAACAGCGTTACCAGCTTGCTGAGCGATGCCGATGTGCGCGTCGATCAGGTCGACACGGTGTTCTTCACCGGCGGTTCGAGTGGCATCCCGGCCCTGCGCCAGAGCGTCTCGGCGATGCTGCCGAACGCGCGGCATGTTGAAGGGAATATCTTCGGCAGCATCGGCAGCGGTCTGGCGATCGAAGCCATGAAGCGGTACGGCTGCTGAGTCCTGCCTGCAGATCGTTCCCACGCTCCGAGTGGGAATGCCGCCATGGACGCTCTGCGTCCACTTTGGATGTGACGCGGAGCGTCACCGGATGCATTCCCACGCGGAGCGTGGGAACGATCAACAACCTGCGGCCTAAACCAACCCCACCTGTTTTAACTCACTCTTCAAATACGCGTAATAAATCGGCCCTGCCACCACTCCCGGCAGGCCGAACGCGGCTTCGAACACCAGCATTGCCAGCAGTAACTCCCAGGACTTGGCACTGATCTGCCCGCCGACGATCCGCGCGTTGAGGAAGTATTCCAGCTTGTGGATAAAAATCAGATAACCCAGCGCTGCCACTGCCACCCAAATCGACAGTGACAATCCGACAATAGTGATCAACGTATTCGACATCAGGTTACCGATGACCGGTAGCAGGCCGAGCAGGAAGGTCAGCACGATCAGGGTTTTGGTCAGCGGCAATTTGATCCCGAACATCGGCAGGATCAGTGCAAGGAAGACTGCAGTGAACGTCGTGTTGAGCAGGGAAATCTTGATCTGCGCGAAGACGATATTGCGAAACGCCTGTACCAAAAGGTGCAGCCGATCGAACAACGCCGCCGCCAGCGGTTTGCGGTTGGTGAGGTCCGGCGCCCGCTGCAAGGCGATGATTGCACCGAGCACCATGCCGATCAGCAGTGTCACGAACATGTGCGCCGCGTCCTTGCCAACCAATTGCAGATCGCTCAGGTGCTTGGTCACCCAGTCGCCGATGGCCACCCGGAACTCGGCCGCGCTGGCCGGTAAATAGGCGTCGATAAACGGCGGCAGTTGCCCGCGAGCCTTGTCCACCACGCCCATGAATTTGTCCAGGGAAGCCCCGGGATTCTCCGCTTCATGCAGCAGGAAGCTAATGGCCCCGGCAAAAATCAGCGTCAGTACGCTGACCACCAGGGTGCCGAGCAACGCCACCGCCAACCAGCGCGCCCGTCGCCCTTCGATCAACCGTTGCAGTTGCGGGGTGAGCATGTTGACCAGTTCGAACACCAGCAAACCGGCGAGCAGACTCGGCAACAAGCGCAGCGGCAAGATCAACAACAAGCCGCCAAAAATGATCACCCAACTGAAGAACAATAGATGACGCTGAGAAAACGTTGGCATACAGCCTCAAAACGAACGGCGTTAAAGGATTGGCAGTCTGCCAGCGTTCAGACGCTGAAGCGAGCGCAAGGATATCTGTAGTAGCAGCGGGGACGCCTGGCCCCCCTGCTCCTACGGCGAGAGCCCGGGTTATTTTTTCTTCAGGCAATCACTCATGAAGGTTTTGCGTGCATCCCCTTTAAGCGCCTGAGTAGCGGCCGTGGCGTTGCAGGTTTTCATCTTCTCTTGTTGAGGCGTCATTGGTTTGGCTGCTTGTGCCGCTGGCGCGGCTTTCAGGCACGTGCTCATAAAGGCTTTGCGCTCGTCGCCTTTGAGGGTTTTCGCGGTGGCATCGGCGTTACAAGTGGCCATCTTGTTCTGTTGGGCAGTGGCGGCAAAGCCTTGGGAACAGATCAGCAAACCCACCATCAACAAAGGGATACGCAGCATCTTCATGGAGTTTTCTCCTTGTTACCGCACCGAGGGGCACGGCTTCTTTCGCAGTGTAGACAACCGCTGTTACGCCTTCACTGAATCTGTAGGTGAGTCCGACGATTATGCTCCAGAGGACAGCCGGCCTGGCGCTGGAACATCGCGATGAACGATAACGCGGTCAGTCTCAAGAAACGCGACTACACACCCGCCATCTTCAACCTCTGTGCATGCTCGACAAACAACCGAATCGGCTCGGCGCCTTTGCCCACCAGTCCCAGTGACTGGTTGACGATGTCGAAGTGATCCAGCGGATACTCATCGCCAATCACCGTGCCCAGGTGGGAGCTGTAGCGCCCGACCATGCCATCGCAGTGCCCGGCTTCGCGGACGAAGGTTTTGGCAAATAACCGGCAGCTGCGGTTAGTCCCATCAAACAGGTTACAGCCCCGATCAGTCTTGCCCGGCTGCAAGGTCCCGGACCAGGAGTAATAGCGCACACCGTTGACCACTTCAGCGCCGTGCCCGCCCCACGTGTCGGGCAAACCCTGGGGGTATTGGCGGTTGAACAACGCCACGCCCTCGGTGGTCAGCGATTGGTGGGAGGCCTGGATATCCACCGGCAATTTCGGCCCGCGATAGCCGGTTTCCAGCAGACTCATCAACGCCGCGATCAGCCACAGCGCAAAGCTCAGCAGGCGCCCGCGAGGACTGTCCGAGGGGTAATGGATGTGCAGGTAATCCGCCAACTCTGATCCATGATTCGGACCCGCCACCGAGGTCACCGAGGCCACCCAGTCCGGACGTTTGGCAGCGGCGTAACGCGCCGTCAACGAACCCTGGCTGTGGCCGATCAAATTGACTTTGGCGGCACCGGCCTCGCGCAAAATCGCTTCGATGCGCATCAACAGCTGCTCACCGCGCACCTCACTGGAGTTGAGCGGCGAGACTTGCACTGCGATCACCGTCGCCCCGCCACGGCGCAGGGCCGAAATAATTCCGTACCAGTATGGGTAGAGCAACAAGCGGATAAACCCCAACATCCCCGGGACCAACACCAAGGGATAACGCGTGGCGGATTCTTGCGGCATGGACGAACGTTCCTGACCTGACCTGAGCCTCCCATCCTAGACGTAATGGCTGGGGAATGAGCCAGCATCGGCAGCCTCGATGACAAGCCCATGACGCTATTTCAACCCGGCCACCCCGATAGCGGTCCAGGTCGGGTCAGCGATGCTCACGGGCAACTTGCGATGGCGTCATGGCAGATGCCATCAAAATCACTTGCTCGACTTGACCATCACCGGTGCCGTACCCGCCTTCATCTGTGCCAGCAGCGGCGCACATTGATTCGGCTCTCCACCGCTTGGCGCCACCAGGGCCAGCAGCCCCGCAGCAGGCCCGGCAATCACCCCCAGCGCCACCATCCCGGCACCGCGCAACATCAAGGGCACCGCTTTCACACCGGCATCCGGCTTGATGAAGGGACCGCGCACATACAGCGGCGAACGTAGCGAGAACAGGCGCATGCCCTTGGAATCCGGGGTGATCGCCAAGTCCAGCTGCTCGCTGGCCATGTTGGCTGTGCCGTCGATGTAGATGATCGCGTTCTCGGTATCGAACACAAACAGGCGGGTCGTGGCCAACCCGGTCTTGATGTCGAAGTCAGCCGCCGCACAGTTGATCTTCACTTCCTTGTCGCCAAACATCTTCCCGACCACGTAATTGCCGACATTGAGCCCGGCAATTTCCATCAGGCTGCGGCTAATGGCGCCATCGTTGATCAGCATTTTCAGATCACCATTGGCGGTCCCCAGCAACGCCGCCACCGAGTTGCCGCGACCCGCGATGTCAGCATCACCGTTGAGCTCGCCAAAACTGGTTTTCATCGGTTCGAAGGTCGGGAACAGTTGCTTGAGTTTGAAATTGCGTGCCGTCAGTTTCACCCGCCCTTGCAGCGGTTCCGTGCGGCCATCAAGACGAATCTGCGCATCCAGCTTGCCGCCGGCCACGCCAAAACGCAGAGGCTCAAGGCTCAGCTGACCGTCATTGAGAATCAGGTGAGTGTAAAGATCAGTGAAGGGCAATTCGGTACTGTGGACGATACTTTTGCCGGTGAATTCGACATCCGCATCCATATCGCGCCAACGCTCGGTACGAAACTCTTCGACCGGCAGCACCTTGGTCGCCGGCTGCTTGCCTTCGCCACCACGGGCTTTTTGCCTGGCGTTCGAATCGGCGCCAATCAGCGGTGCGAGGTCAGCAAACCGCAGTTGATCGGAGATCAGCACACCGCTGAGTCTGGGCCGCGGTTTACTGGCGACATAGGCCAGATTGCCGTGAATGTCGCTGCTGCCGATCTTGCCGTTGAATTCCTCATAACGAAACGAAGCGCCATCCGGCTCACGCAGGTTGGCGATCAGGTGACCAGCGGTTGCATAGGCCGACGAATCCGGCAATGTCACGCCGGTCAGGGGATAGAGGTTAGCCAGGCTGCTGCCGGCCAGCTTCAGACGCAAATCCAGCGCGCCGAGATTGAGCGGGTCAGTCAGGGTGCCGGCCAGCTCGACGCTGGTGTCTGCGATCCTGACCCGGGCTTGCAGCGGGAATGGCTTGGCAGCGTCCTGCAACGCCAGCAGACCACCGATCTTGCCGGTACCTGCAAGTTTTTGGTCGTGGTATTGGCCTTCGACCTTCAAGGCAAACGCGTAATCCTGTGGCGCAGAACCCTTCTCAAGTGCCTTTTTTGCCGCCGTATCGCCGACGATGTCACTGAACGGGATCGGCTTGCCCAGCGGATCGATCAGCAGGTCGAGCCGGGTTTTCAGGCTTTGATCGTCGAAGGTGATGTGGCCCTTGTCGAAACCGATGGCGCCAATCTCCACCACCCAGCGGGAGGGTTCGGCGTTCGGGTCTTTCGCGGCGAACCGGAAGGTCCAGTTGGCACGGCCATCGGCCAGGCGTTCCAGAGTGGCATTGGGCTCCGTGAGATCAATGCGCGGGATCACCACCCGCCGGGTCAGCAACCCCAGCGGCGAGATACGCAGTTCGACACGCTTGAGGTTGATCATCTGCGCAGTCTTCGACCAGTCCGGGTTGCCCAGGGTCAGGTCTTCAGCCACCACATGCGGCCACGGAACCAGAGCCCGCCAGCCGCCCTCGTCGAGCTCGCGCTGCCAGATCACCGATAGATTGCCGTTGATGGCGAAGGCGCGGTGCAGCTCTTCAGAGACTTTGCTGTTGAGTGGCGGCTTGATCCGGTTCCAGTCAAAGAGGCCGATGATCAGAACCAGTATGGTCAGCAGAACAATGAGACTGGCGACCGTCCAAACGAGAATTTTACGAGTGCGCGTCATTGCACAGGGCTCCTGATTACGGCTGAGCGCCCCAATTGCGACGCACGTGTGAAGCGGCAGATCTGGAATCGACCCGCAGTGGAAACTACGACTGGCAAACGGTGCGCAGGTTTAACCCTAAGGTCAATTTATCAAGCGCAAACATCGGCATATTTCTGACCATCAAGACAGTTTTTCATTACTGAACCTGCACTTTTGCAAGGCGAAAGCGGGTCGAAAATACCCACTCCAGTGCAAAAGCTTCCGCCTGAGGCGCCCGGTCTAGAGCCTTTTCTCTAAACAATCAATTCTGTTGATTATTACCATTGCCGTTATGAACTTTTATATCGATTTAGCAAGAGTAGCATTGCCTCCGTACCCACTTTATCGCCCTCCCGAGGAGCAACCCATCATGAAACGCCAATTACTGCTTAGTCTGACCCTCTCGGTCCTGGCCGCCAATGCGTTCGCCCTGCCAGCCGCCGAGCAAGCCACGCCTCAGGTGAAAGACAGTCACGGTCACTCGGTTTTCACTCAGACCGTCGCTGAAGGTGGTTCGGACCGTTTGATCGAACGTAACAAAGTCGCCGCCGATGGCTTTGAGCGTACTCCACAAGGCCAAACCGTTGCTGAAGGTGGCCGTGACCGTCTGGAGCAAAAAGGTCTGGTTGAAGATGGCTACAACCGCACTCATCAAGGTCAAACCGTAGCCGAAGGCGGCGCTGATCGCCTGGCCGAACGTCATCAAGCCGTGAGCTAAGCCTGTGCTTGCCCTGGAAAAAAGCCCGATCCCTGGATCGGGCTTTGACTGTGTATAAGTAGCACCTCCCACGCCTCGCCCCTTCTCTACTTCGACTCAAGTTCGACGCCGGCAAAGTTGATTTGCTAGAGTGCGCCGCTGTCCTTGACCGGAAATCCGCCGCCCGATGCTGCCCCGCGCCGAACAGAAACAACAGACCCGCAACGCCCTGATGGACGCTGCTCGCCACCTGATGGAGTGCGGCCGAGGATTCGGCAGCCTGAGCCTGCGCGAAGTGGCAAAAACCGCCGGGATTGTACCAACAGGTTTCTACCGACACTTTGCCGATATGGATCAGCTGGGTCTGGTGCTGGTAAGCGAAGTCGGTCAGACCTTCCGCGCCACCATCCGCCTGGTGCGACACAATGAGTTCGTCATGGGTGGCATCATCGATGCTTCGGTACGGATTTTTCTCGATGTCGTCGCGGCCAATCGCTCGCAATTCCTGTTTCTCGCCCGCGAACAATATGGTGGCTCGCTGCCAGTGCGCCAAGCGATCGCCGCCCTGCGGGAAAACATCAGCTCGGACCTGGCCGCAGACCTGAGCTTGATGCCCAAATTGCAGCACCTCGATGTCGCCGGCCTGACGGTCATGGCCGATTTGATCGTCAAAAGCGTGTTCGCCACCCTGCCGGACATCATCGACCCACCCGCCGAAGCCCTGCCCGAACACCTCACGCCACAGGCCAAGATTACCCAGCAACTGCGCTTTATCTTTATTGGCCTCAAGCATTGGCAGGGATTGGGGAGTACAGAGTAGGTTGATCCTTTTAGATCGTTCCCACGCTCCGCGTGGGAATGCCTCACTGGACGCTCAGCGTCCGCTCTGGATGTGACGCAGAGCGTCACGGGCTGCATTCCCACGCGGGAGCGTGGGAACGATCATCACATCGCTTCAAGATGGTGCAAAAACTCCCTGACCGCACCAAAGTTATCCACACCCTCCCAAATCCTGCGCACCTTTTTCTAGCGCAAACTACACTGCGACAGACATTTCCCACATCTCGCCCGATTGGCAAGCCCCTTGCTCTAACCTGAGCATTGTCCATTGCTGGAAGCCTTCCGATGCTGGTGATTCATCGCAGAATCGACCCTCAACCCCTCTGGGCCGCCGAACTGCACCTGAATTTCGAGGCCCGCAGCAAAAGCCGTCTGCGCTGTTTCAGCGCCGAAGGTGAAGACGTCGGGCTGTTTTTGGAGCGCGGTCAGCCACCGTTGCATGACGGCGAGTTCCTCCAATCCGAGGACGGTCGTATCGTTCGCGTCTGCGCTCGCCCCGAGCAACTGCTGCATGTCACCTGCGCCAATGCCTTCGAACTGACCCGCGCCGCCTATCACCTGGGTAATCGGCACGTCGCCCTGCAAGTCGGCGATGGCTGGTTGCGCCTGCTCGACGACTACGTGCTCAAAGCCATGCTCGAACAGCTTGGCGCCCATACCGAAACCCTCGAAGCGCCTTTCCAGCCGGAACACGGTGCCTATGGCGGCGGCCATCACCACTCCCGGCACGGCGACGAGGATTTCAACTACCCGCCGCGCCTGCACCAGTTCGGCGTGCGTACATGAACCCTGCCTGGGCCTTGCTGCGCCTGGCCAGTCCGCAACTGCCGATTGGCGGCTACAGCTACTCCCAAGGCCTGGAAATGGCCGTGGAGCAAGCGCGAGTGATCGACCCGCAAAGTGCCCGACGCTGGATCAGTGACCAGTTGCTGCTCAATCTGGCGCGTTTTGAAGCACCGCTACTGCTCGCCCATTGCAACGCCGCGGCGAATGAAGACTGGGCAGAACTGCTGCAACTATGCGAACAACACCGTGCCAGTCGCGAGACCCGTGAGTTGCACCAGGAAAGTCGGCAGATGGGCTATTCCCTGCAACAACTGCTTAATGGCTTGCCGGAACTGGACGGCCCTGCCCGGGATTTTCTCGCACAACGCCCCGAGCCCCACCTGGCCCTCGGCTGGGCACTGGCCGCCAGAGCCTGGCAGATCAACCCGCAGGACGCGCTGGCCGCCTGGCTCTGGAGCTGGCTGGAAAACCAATTGGCAGTGCTGATGAAGACCATGCCGCTCGGCCAGCAAGCCGCCCAACGCCTGACCAGCGAACTGCTGCCACTGCTGCAACAGGCCCAGCAAAACGCGTCGAACATCGCTCCTCATCATTACGGCAGCGCCGCTTTCGGCCTGTCCCTGGCATGCATGGCCCATGAGCGCCAGTACAGCCGTCTATTCCGTTCCTAGGAGAAACACATGAACGCACAACCGTTGCGCGTTGGTATCGGCGGCCCGGTCGGCTCCGGCAAGACCGCCCTGACTCTGGCCCTGTGTCTGGCCCTGCGCGAGCGCTACAACCTGGCAGTGGTTACCAACGATATCTACACCCGCGAAGATGCTGACTTTCTGGTGCGTAACGAGGCACTGGCCCCGGAGCGGATCATCGGCGTGGAAACCGGCGGCTGCCCGCACACGGCGATTCGTGAGGATGCCTCGATCAACCTGGAGGCGGTCGATCAACTCAACCGGCGCTTCCCGGGTCTGGACCTGATTCTGGTGGAGTCCGGTGGCGACAACCTGTCGGCAACCTTCAGCCCGGAACTGTCCGACCTGACCATCTATGTGATCGATGTCTCGGCCGGCGACAAGCTGCCACGCAAGGGCGGCCCGGGGATCTGCAAATCCGACCTGCTGGTAATCAACAAGATCGACCTGGCACCGCTGGTGGGCGCTTCGCTGGAGATGATGGACAGCGACACCAAACGCATGCGTGGCGATAAGCCGTTCGTCTTCAGCAACCAGAAAACCGGCCTCGGACTGGAGGCGATCATTGCCTTTATCGAACGCCAGGGGCTGCTGACCGCGGCCTGATGCCCTTATTAAAAAAGAACACCAACAAGGAAAGTGTAATTCATGACACTCAAACGTATTCTCGGTGCCCTTGCGCTGTTACTCACCCCGGCCCTGGCCTTCGCCCACCCTGGCCATGGCGACAACGGCTTGATCGCGGGTATCAGCCACCCGATTGGCGGCCTCGATCACCTGCTGGCGATGCTCGCCGTCGGCCTATGGGCCGCACAACAGCAAGGCGCCGCACGCTGGGCACTGCCATGCACTTTTGTCGGCACCCTGCTGATCGGCGGCATGCTCGGCTTTGAGGGGCTGCACCTGCCGGCGCTGGAAAGCGGGATCGCGGCTTCCGTGCTGGCGTTGGGTCTGGCCGTGGCACTGGCGGTACGACCACCGTTGAGCCTGGCGATTGGCGCAACGGCACTGTTTGCACTGTTTCACGGCGTGGCCCATGGCCTGGAGCTGCCGGACATGTCCAGCCCCTGGACCTATGCCGCTGGGTTTGTTGCCGCCACCGCGGCGCTGCATGCCGCCGGTTTCGCCCTGGTGCGCGTGTTGCCGCAAGCGGCTGCGCCATTGGTTCACCTGGCCGGGGCAGCGTCGGCGGCGACTGGGGTCTGGTTGCTGGCAGGCTGATTGTTCTATCGTCTGGGCGGGCCTCATCGCGAGCAATCGAGCGTCGACCGGCTGCTCCTACAGGATTTGCGTCGGACGACAAATCACCTGTGACGATCGTTCCCACGCTCTGCGTGGGAATGCAGCCCGTGACGCTCTGCGTCACTTCAAAAGCAGACGCAGAGCGTCTATTGAGGCGTTCCCACGCGCGAGCGTGGGAACGATCAGTGCCTCTCGCCCAACCGCCTGCTACCATGTCGCGCAAACACCTCTGCCGTGACGACGCCAGCCGATGCCCGATGTTTCCAGTTCCGCCTCTCAGCCTGAATTGACCGCCCTGTTCGCTGCCGTGCAGCAGCATTTCCGTGAAGTGATTGTGCCGCTCTGGCAAGGTCCCGGCTGGAATGCAGAACTGGCGCTGCCTTACGAGGCGCTGGACGCCGAACATCATCCATTGCCGCCACAACGCTACCGGGCCATGGCTTGCGCGCGTCAGTTGTATCTATTCTCAAGCCTGATCGGCGAGCCCCGCGTACCCGCCGCCCAGGACCGTGCTGCGGCATTGTTTCGCTCATTGCAGCGGCATTTCCATGATGCCGAGCACGGTGGCTGGTTCTACAGTATCGACGCCCATGGCGCGCCGCTGGACAAGCGCAAAGACCTCTACACCCACGCATTCATCATCTTCGCCTGCGCCCATTACTGGGCCAGGGTTCGCGAGCCGCTGGTGGAGTCGGTGCTCAACGCTGCTCTGGAAGTAGTTGCCGAGCGCTTCGCCACGCACGAGGGGTTGTATGAGGCCAGTCTCGATCGAGACTGGTCATCGCTCAAGTCAGGGCCGTTGCAGAACCCGTTGATGCACCTGGCTGAAGCCTTCCTCGCCACGCTGTCGGTTCGCGAGGACGCCACTGTGCAAGCGGCCCTCGGCACGCTGTGCGATGCCATGCAAAGACGCTTCATCGACCGTCAGCACGGGGTGATGATGGAGAAACCGCTGGGGGCTGTGGATAACTGGTTCGAACCGGGACATCAGTTTGAATGGTTCTTCCTGCTCGAATCTTCCCCATTGCTCAAAGGCACGCCGCTGCACGCCTCGCTGGAGCGCGCTTTCACCTACGCCGAACAGGTCGGTGTCGACCCGCAAACCGGCACCGTCAGCGGCATGCTGGAGATCGACGGGACCGTTCGCGACGGCACCCAACGCATCTGGGCACAAGCTGAATACTTGCGGGCGCTGACGTTGCGACCTGAAAGCCAGGCACTGCTGCAGCGCCAACTGGTCGTGCTGCAACAGCGTTTTCTGCATCCCAGTGGCTGGTATGAGTGCCTGGATGCAACAGGCACCGTCAGCCGCAGGGATATGCCGTCGACCACGCCTTATCATCTGGCGACCTGCTATCGCGGACTGGCTGACGCATGATCGTTGCCACGCTCCCGCGTGGGAATGCAGCCCGTGACGCTCTGCGTCACAATCTGGAGCGGACGCGGAGCATCCAGTGAGGCATTCCCACGCAGAGCGTGGGAATGATCTGACTCGTTGTTACCCCTTTGCCCCGCGCTCAATGGCGAAACCACTCCAGGTCTGGCTCACCGGCATCAGCTCAAGGCTGTTGATGTTGATATGGGCCGGGGTGTTGAGGACCCAGAAAATCGTTTCGGCGATGTCCTGCGGCTGGATCGCTTCGGCGCCGGCGTAAGTAGCGTCATAACGAGCCTGATCACCGGCAAAGCGCACCAGTGAGAACTCGCTCTCGCACAGGCCAGGCTCAATGTTGGTCACCCGTACACCGGTGCCTTGCAGGTCGCAGCGCAGGTTCAAGGAGAACTGTTTGACGAAAGCTTTGCTCGCGCCGTAGACGTGGCTGCCCGGGTACGGATAGTTACCGGCGATGGAGCCAAGGTTGATGATCCCGGCGCCGCGACCGTGGGCGATCAAGCGTGGCAGCAACAGGCGAGTGCTGTACATCAGGCCTTTGATGTTGGTATCGACCATGGTGTCCCAGTCGTCCAGATCACACTTGGGTGCCGGGTCGACGCCCAGGGCCAGGCCAGCGTTGTTGATCAGCCCGCGCAGCTTGCTGAAGGACGGCGGCAGATTGGCAATCGCCTCCTCCATGGCCTTGCGATCGCGCACATCGAGCACCACGCCATGCACTTCAGTCTGCCTGGAGAGCTCGGCGCACAAGGCATTCAGACGCTCCTCACGACGACCTGTCAGCACCAGTGACCAACCGGCCTCGGCAAACCGACGGGCACAGGCTTCACCAAAACCGGAAGTCGCGCCGGTAATAAACAGGGTGGATGTCATCGTGTTCTCCTTGCTCGGCTTCAAGCAGCCATTGGAATAGAAATTCATCTTGCAGCATGCCCGGCTGGCGTCGTAGCGGCAACCGGGTCTTATCCGATCGCATCACTGGGCTCGCGCGCACTGGATCTGCGAGAAACTGCCACCACTGAGGGTGACGACAGTGGCGCTGGTCTTTTCGATCTCGCTGGGCGGTGTCAGGTGCAGCTCCTTGATTGCGTTTTGCTGGTTCTCCCAGAGAATCTTCTTGTAACTCACGTAACCCGTGGCTTCGCCGCCGCCCGTGACCATCCGAATCGAGCTGCCGCCGGGGCGGTAATAAAGAGTAGTACTCGCCCCCGTGCAGACGTAGACATTGTCCTTTTGCGGCGTAGGTATCAGCCCCGCGGACACACCACCAATCAGGCTGTACAGCAGTCCGCTGAGCAGGAAAATCCCACCGAGCCCCGCCAGCACCGTCACTGCCCCACTATAGGCGCCGAATAATCGACCAGGCAGCCGCGGCGCCAGATCGGCTGCCTCGTTGGTGCAGACCTCCAGCGCAGGTGCGACGGGTTGCGATTGGGCGTCAGTAACGGCAACCTCGCACGCGACTTCCGGCAGCGCAACCGGCTCGCTGAGCGGGCTGTCAGACTCCACCTGCCGCACTGGCGAGGGCATGGCCCGCAGCCTGGGTGCCGGCTTGGGCAGCCGGGCGCGCTGGCGGCGGATAATGCGCGCCTGGACCAGCACGAAGATCGCACACAGCAGCGGCACCACCTGATTGAGCGCAGGCGATTGGCTATTAACCCAGCCGACGACCACCGGATCGGAGACCGCGATATCCCCCGCGACATAACCCAGCAATGCACCGCCGATCGAGACCAGCAACGGCTGGCGCTCAAGCTGCCGGGTGATCTGCAGGCTGCCGAACATCAACAGCGGTACGCTCAACAGCAATCCCAGCACCAGATAGAAGACACTGCCCTGAGCAACGGCTGCCAGCCCGACCACATTGTCCATGCTCATGACCAGATCCGCAGTCAACACGGTTACCACCGCGCCACTCAGCGTCGACAGTGAGCTATCCGCCAGATTGCCCTCCTCGTCCGGCTCCTCTCCGGTCAATAGCCGAATCGCAATCACCAGCAACAGCACCGCGCCGACCAGCTTGAGCCAGGGTACCAACAGCAACCAGCCGGCCAGCGTGGTCAGCAGCACCCGCAGGACAATAGCGCCACTGGTGCCGATCATCACTGCCCGTCTCACCTGATGCGGCGGGAGCCCGCGACAGGCCAGCGCAATCACCAATGCATTGTCGCCGGACAGTATCAGGTCCAGCAGGAACACCTGAAAAGTCATGCCCAGCGCGTGCAGCGCACCTTCAAATAACATGGAGCGGTTTCCCGACAAGAGAATGCGTCATGGGAACATCGTCCCAGCGAACCGCGCACCCGGCATACAGCCCGAGCGCCAGCAAGAACAACAACAGCAACATGAATGGAATCTGCGATCTGCCGCAAGGTCGCTCATGGCTATCGCTACCTGGCGCTGGTCGCTGCCGGCCCGCTGCGAAATTGCTTGAGAAATTCGGCGTCCGGCGTCAACACCAGCATCGGCTGGCTGTCGGCCATTGACTGACGGTAGGTCTGCAGCGAGCGGTACAACTTATAGAATTCAGGGTCCTTGCTGAAGGCCGCGGAGAGGATCTGGTTGGCATCGGCATCCGCCTCTCCATGGGTGATCGCCGACTGGCGCTGGACCTCGGACAACAGCACCGTGCGATCACGGTCGGCTTTGGCCTGGATCTGCTGCGCCCATTCAAAACCTTGCGCGCGTAGCTCCTTGGCTTCGCGTTGACGCTCGGATTTCATCCGGTCGTAGATCGCCTGGCTGGCCTCCAGTGGCAGGTCGGCACGGTGCAGGCGCACTTCAGTCACCTCGATGCCGAGCGCCCGGGCCTTGTCCGCAACGTCCTTTTCGATGGTCGCAACTTCCTGCTGACGGGCCGGCGACAACAACGAGCGCAGCGAGATCTCGCCCAGCTTACGCCGTAGCGAAGAGCTGACCATTTGCGTCAGTTGTGCATTGGCTTGATCCAGCGTCCCCACTGTCTGATAAAACCTGAGCGGATCGCTGATGCGAAAGCGGGTGTAGGTCTCGACCTCAATGCGCTTCTGATCGCCCAGAATGACCTGTTCGGCAGGGGAAGCGAGGGTTTGCAGGCGGCTGTCGTAGAACACCAGCGAATCGCTGAACGGCACTTTGAACTTCAGCCCCGGCTCCCCGGCCACCCCCATGGGGGCGCCAAAACGAATGATCAGTGCCTGTTGCGACTCGTCGACCACATACACTGACGCGGCCAAGGCCCAGAGCACGGCAGCGCCCATTGCCACGGCCAGCCATTTGAGCTTGAGGTTCATGGTCGGGCGTCCTTGTGCACAGGTTTTCCCTGATCGCTGAGCGGCATGTAGGGCACCACACCAGACATGCCCTTTCCAGAGGAGTCGATGACGACCCTGGAGGCTTTTTTCAGGACTTCATCCATGCTCTCCATGTAAAGACGCCAGGCAGTGACATCTTTGGATTGCACATAGCTGTTGTAGACCGAGAGAAAACGCTTTGCCTCCCCCTCGGCCAGGTTGCCGACCTGGGCCTTGTAGGCCTCGGCATCCTGGGTGATGCGCGCCGCATCGCCGCGAGCACGGGGAATCACGTCGTTGGCATAGGCTTCGGCTTCGTTGCGCGCGCGCTCCTGGTCGGCGCGGGCACGCTGCACGTCGTTGAAGGCATCGATCACCTGCGGCGGCGGGTCGACCCGTTGCAACTGCACCTGAGTGATAAGGATCCCGGCCTGCTCGCGGTCCAGCAACTGTTGCAGCAGCTCGCGGGTTTCATCGGCAATCTGTGCGCGCTTGTCGGACATCACCGACTGAATCGGCGTACGCCCGATGACTTCGCGCAGGGCACTTTCGGCTGCGACCTTCACCGACCGCTCCGGGTCACTGATTTTGAACAGATAGAATCGCGCGTCCTTGATCCGCCAGAACACCGTGCAATCAGCCTCGACGATGTTCTCGTCGCCAGTCAGCATCTGCTTGTCGCGCGAGCCAGTATTGGCGGAGGTCTGTGCGCTGCCACCGCTGCCTAACTGCAGCTGATTGACCTGGGTAATTTTGGGCAGCAGTACCGTTTCAACGGGATAGGGCAAGTGATAATGCAGCCCTGATTCGGTGGTCTGCTGCCAGCGACCGAACCGCAGCACGATACCTTGCTCGTCCGGCTGAACCTTGTAGATACCGGAGGTGATCCAGGCCAGCAAAATCAGCCCGCCGATCAACACCAACCCGCGCCCGCCGAGGTCCAGCAGAGCCACGTTATAGGTGATTCGCTCGCGTAGCCTGGCCATCGGGCTGGCGGGCTCGACCGGAACAGAAGCGGGACTATCGGTCATGCAGTTGCTCCAGGTCGTCAAGCGACACGCGCCCATTCGCAGGGGCGCCAAGGCGCGCAGAATACCTGAACCGATAACCGTCGTCATGAGGGTTCGGCCAGAGCCCCTGTACAAAAAACACTCACTTATTTCCAGGCCTTGTCAGCTCTGCCTCGCAGCCATATACACGCACCTTATCCACAGGCCGATCCACAGTCTTTGGGGGCAAGTCGAAAAGCCGCCAGGCCTTTATCCACAAGGCTTTGAGCGCCAATATGGAAGTTTTTTGCTTGACCTGTGCCCCCTGCCTATGTAGCACGCCAAAAACGTGGCACCGGGTGTAACCATCAAGGATGGTGCCAAGCCAGTAACTACGCCGCCTTGCCGAGTCTTTCCAGAGTTTAACCACAGACTTATCCACAGGCTGCAACACGCTTTTTCGGCCCTCTTCTGTGACAATAAAAAGGTTGACATCCCCCATTCAAAGCTACGTAAAAACCATTGATCAAAAAATAACCGCATCACTACAAGCCACGCCAATCAAGGCTTACAGCCAGCTACTCCCACGTTACCCACAGCCAGTTCCACAGCAATCGGGGACAAGTCAAAACCGTGACAAAACAACTATTTGCAGCGGCTTTATGTCGCGCTTTAGCAGGTTATAAATATTGTTTTCCACAATTTCTCGATAGAGCACCGCGATCCTTGTGGGAGCGGGCTTGCTCGCGATGACGGCGGCATGTTCAGCATTGAGGTGACTGACAGATCGCTATCGCGAGCAAGCCCGCTCCCACAAGGGATTGGTGTCGTTTTGCAGACCGAAAAAAGCCCCGGCGATTGCTCGCCGGGGCTGGGTCCTGCAACGGAGAACTCAGTGACCGCCTAGATAAGCGTTGCGCACCTCTTCGTTGACCAACAGTTCCTCGCCGGTGCCGGTCAAGCGAATTTTACCGTTGACCATCACGTACGCCCGATCCGACAACTTCAGCGCATGGTTGGCGTTCTGTTCCACCAGGAAGATAGTCATCCCGGAGGCCGCCAGTTCACGCAGGGTATGGAAGATCTGCTTTACGATGATTGGCGCCAGCCCCAGCGACGGTTCATCGAGCAGCAGCAACTTGGGTCGACTCATGAGTGCCCTAGCGATAGCCAGCATTTGCTGTTCGCCGCCGGACATGGTCATGGCGCGCTGATTGCGACGCTCCTTGAGTCGCGGAAACATCTCGAACATGCGCTGCATGTCTTCGGTTGCGAACTTGTCGCCGATGGGGATGGTGCCCATCAACAGGTTTTCCTCGACGGTCATGTCGGGGAACACCCGCCGCCCTTCCGGCGACTGCGCAATGCCGTTGGAGGCGATGTAGTGCGATGACTTGTGCGTGATGTCGACGCCGCGATAGATGATGTGCCCGCTGCTGGCCCGCGGCTGACCGAAGATCGACATCAGCAGCGTCGACTTGCCGGCACCGTTGGAGCCGATCAGGCTGACGGTTTCACCTTCGTTAATGTGCAACGATACTTTTTTCAGGGCCTGGATAGGCCCGTAAAACACTTCGATCTCTTTCAGTTCGAGGATCGGTTCGTTCATACCAACTCCTCTTCATCAGCACCCAGGTACGCAGCAATCACTTTCGGATCGTTGCGGATCTGGTCCGGACCACCTTCGGCAATCACGTTGCCGTGATCAAGTACCACGATGTAATCGGAAATACTCATGACCATGCCCATGTCGTGTTCGATCAGCACCACGGTCAGGTCGTGTTCGTCGCGCAGTAACCGAATCATCTTGCTCAGGGCTTCGGTTTCCTGCGGGTTGAGACCGGCAGCCGGTTCGTCCAGGCAAATGATCTGCGGCCGCGTGCACATGGCCCGGGCGATTTCCAGACGCCGTTGTTGGCCGTAGGACAGTTCCCCGGCCAAACGGTTGGCACAATCCACCAGGTCCACCACTTCCAGCCAATAGAATGCATGGTCCAGCGCGTCGCTTTCGGCTTTGCGGTAACCCTTGGTATTGAGAATCCCCGCCACCAGGTTGCGATTGACCCACATATGCTGGGCCACCAACAGGTTTTCCAATACCGACATTTCCCGGAACAGACGAATGTTCTGGAAGGTGCGCGCCAAACCCGCGCGATTGATCAGGTGCGTGCCACCGAACATTTTGTAGAACAGACGACTGCCAAAGGTTTTTGGCGAGACGAAATCGGTCGCCTTGAACGGTTCACCCAGCAGCTTGATCACATTGGTGCTGGTGCCCCGGCTGTTGAGCTGGATGTGCCCGCCCGTGGCCTTGTAAAACCCGGTCAGGCAGTTGAACACCGTGGTCTTGCCCGCGCCGTTGGGGCCAATCAGGGCAGAGATCGAGTTGCGTTTGATCTTCAAGCTGACATCACTCAGGGCTTTGATACCGCCAAAGTGCATCATCAGGTTGTCTACCGAGAGAATGACTTCATCGTTCATGGCGCCACTCCTTTACGTGGGGTCACACCGGTACGGCTGATACGAATCAGGCCACGCGGTTTCCAGATCATCATCAGCACCATAAGGATGCCGAACAGCAACACTCGGTACTCCGCGAAGCCGCGCAGCAGTTCCGGGGCGACAGTCAGCACGAACGCGGCGATCACCACACCGACGGTCGAACCCATGCCGCCGAGCACGACGATGGCGAGGATCAAGGCCGATTCGAAGAACGAGAACGAGGTCGGGTTGACGAAACCTTGATAGCTGGCGAAAAACACACCGGCCAGACCGGCAGTGGAAGCCCCCAGGGTAAAGGCCGACAGCTTGACCAGTACGTGGTTGAGACCCATGGCGCGGCAAGCGATTTCATCTTCGCGCAAGGCCTCCCAGGCACGCCCGACCGGCATGCGAGTCAGGCGATGCTTGATGTACAGCACCAGCATCACGACGAGAAACAGCACGCCATAGATGAGCATAAACTTTACGTTCGGATTGTATTCAGTCCCGAAGAATTCATGGAAGGGTATCCCGCCATCCTTCGCCACTCGCCCGAACTCAATACCGAAAACCGACGGTGATGGCACCGGCATACCGTTCGGCCCGCCCGTGAAGGACAGCCAGTTGGTCAGTATCAGGCGAATGATTTCACCGAAGCCCAGGGTCACGATGGCCAGGTAGTCGCCGTGCATGCGCAAGACCGGGAAGCCGAGTATGCATCCGGCCAGCGCCGCCATAAGTGCCGACAGCGGCAACATGGTCCAGAAGCCCAGGCCAAGGTAGTGATAACCCAGTGCCAGGCCATAGGCGCCGATGGCATAGAACGCCACATAACCCAGGTCGAGCAGACCTGCCAGACCGACCACGATGTTCAGGCCAAGGCCCAGCAACACGTAGATCAGTCCCAGGATCACCACCGTCAGCAGGTACTTGTCGGCGAAGATCGGAAACACGATAGCGATCACGATCAAACCCGGGATGATCAAACGCAGCCGTGACTTGTAATCAGGTGGCAGCACATGCACGCCTGAGCCGATGACTTCGAAGCTTTGCTGTACCTTCACGCCCTTGGCGGTCTGCAGGAACAGGCTCAAGACAAGACGCCCGATCATCACCGCCCCGACCATCCAGGCCACACGCGTCGGCTGCAGGTTGTAGCTATAACCTTCAAGCACTACGCCCACGATCGGGCCGAAGACAATCAGGGCAATCAACCCGGCCAGGACGGTGTCGATCAGGCTTTTTTTGATATCGATAGGTTTGTTATTAGCGTCGGACATACTTATACCTTCGCCACGAGTGGGCGACCCAACAGGCCTTGAGGACGGAAAATCAGGATCAGTACCAGCAGCGAGAAGCTGAAGACGTCCTTGTAGTCAGAGTTGATCACGCCGGAAAACAGCGACTCGGAGATGCCGAGAATGATCCCGCCAAGCATGGCGCCAGGCAGCGAACCAATCCCCCCGAGCACCGCAGCGGTGAAGGCCTTGATGCCGATCACGAAGCCTGCGTAGAAATCGAAGGTGCCGTAGTTCACCGTGATCAGGACACCGGCCAGCGCAGCCATGGCGGCACCGATGATGAACACGTAGGAGATCACTCGATCAGTGTTTATCCCGAGGATCGAGGCCATCTTGCGGTCTTGTTGAGTCGCACGACACATGCGCCCCAACTTGGTGTACTTGATGATGTAGGTCAGCAGGGCCATCCCGACAAACGCTGCAACCAGAATAAAGATCTTGGTGTAGGTGATCTGCACAAAACCAGTACCGATATCGAATCTCAGTCCACCGCTCAACAGCGTAGGAATACCCTGTTGCCGTGAGCCCTGAGCGATCTGTGCGTAGTTCTGCAGGATCAGAGAAACGCCGATAGCACTGATCAGCGGTGCCAGTCGGGTGGAGTTGCGCAGCGGTTTGTAAGCGATGCGTTCGATGACCCAGCCATACACACCGGTCACAAAGACAGTGAACAGCAAGGTGCCCAGGATCAACAACGGAAAGGATTCGACACCAAAGTAGGACAGTAGAGCCAGGCTGATCGCCGCGAGGTACGCGGAAATCATATAAACCTCGCCGTGGGCGAAGTTGATCATACCGATGATGCCGTAGACCATTGTGTAGCCGATGGCGATCAGGCCGTAGACCGACCCGAGAGTCAGACCGTTGATAACTTGTTGCAGGAAAATACCGTCCATCATGCACTCTCACTAACTTGAGAGGCCACCGCGAACCCGGTGTCGATGAGCCCTTGTGAGGCGCACCTGGCCGGGTTCATGTGGCTCAGAAGAAAAATACCGGGTCGGCACGATTGCAGAACCCATTACCAAAGCCGGGCCTGCGCCCCACGACTGATATCGAGAGACCCAGGCCTGGCAATGCGCTTATCTCACTTCTGTGTTTCCAGCTGGTGGTATTTGCCCGCAGCGTCCCACTTGTAAACCACGTAGTCGGAGACTTTCAGGTCGCCCTTGCTATCCCATTCCTTCTTGCCCATCACGGTCTCCACCGGGTGCGCTTTCAGCCATTTGCTGGCTTCTTCACCTTTGTTCGACTTGGCGCCGTTGAAGCCGGCAGCCAGGGCTTGCACCGTGGCGTAGGCATACAGGGTGTAGCCTTCAGGCTCGTAACCGGACTTGCGGAAGGTATCCACGACAGCCTTGCTGTCTGGAATCAGACGCGGGTCAGCGCCAAAGGTCATGTACACGCCATCGACGAACGGAGCACCACCGGCAGTGGTGACCATTTCGTCAGTCACGATGCCGTCATCGGACATGAACTTGACGTCTTTCAGACCTTGCTCGCGCAGTTGGTGAACCAGTGGGCCGGCTTCCGGGTGCAGGCCGCCGAAGTAAAGGACATCAGCGCCTACCGAACGGACTTTGGTGATCAGGGCGCTGAAGTCTTTCTCGCCACGGGTCAAGCCTTCTTCAAGAACCGGTTTCACGCCACGCGCGGTCAACTGCTTGGCAGTCGCGTCCGCCAGGCCTTTACCGTAGGTGTCCTTGTCGTTGATGACGGCAACTTTCTTGCCTTTCAGGACGTCGACGATGTAGTTACCCGCGACGATACCTTGCTGGTCATCACGCCCGCACAAACGCAACATGGCAGGCAGGCCGCGCTCGGTGACCGCCGGGTTGGTAGAACCCGGAGTGATTGCGATGATGCCTGCGTCGGAATAGACCTCGGAAGCAGGGATGGTCGACGACGAGCAGAAGTGCCCGACAACGCCGATAACCTTGTCCTGCACCATCTTGTTCGCGACAGCTACGGCCTGTTTCGGTTCGCAGGCGTCATCGCCCTGGACCAGCACAATTTTTTCGCCGTTGATGCCGCCCTGGGCGTTGATTGCATCCGCCGCAGCTTGCGCGCCTTTCATGTATTGCAAGCCGAAGGAAGCGTTAGCACCGGTCATCGGACCTGCCACACCAATTTTGACATCTGCCTGAACAAACGAAGAAACACCCAATGCAGTAGCGACTGCGAGTGCCAGAAAACCTTTCCTGTAAAACGTCTGCGACATGTGATGGTGCTCCTGAGGTTTTTTAGTTAGCACAGCAACTTCAGCGGAAGCTTTGATTCAGCTACAAGCGCAGAGCAAGGGCCGTGCCATAGGTTTTTTATTCTGAAAAAAGTCGCTCTTATATTGTTATTTCGACTGTTTCGAGCCCTTTTTCATTGGGCGTGCAACCGTCTAAACCGCGAGAGGTGAAACCTTTATTTTTAAAAGGCGCAACCAACAAGTGCCATCATTGCAACCAAGACACTTAATGACGTGCAACCACCCTGTAACAACCTGCGTCACCGAAGTGCACACTGTCGGTGCGAGACTGCTACAACCCGCACCACTACAGGCTAGCCGCTTCGCTGAAAAGCGCCGCATCCAGCACCGGATTTCGACAATCAGATAACGATCCGCAAGCACTGGCCCGCGTGATACAGGGAGAAGCCCGCCTCGTACAAACAGCTGCGCAGCCCAACCCCTGCCAGTGGCTGCATGGGCGCGAAGGGAATCGGCAAGGCTTGAGGATTTCCGTTACACAGGTAATCGGCGAAGGCTTTGCCAACCACGCTGCCGGTGGTTACGCCGCGACCGTTATAGCCGGTGACTGCCACTAAACCGGGCGCCGGTTCGAACAAGCGCATCAAATGATCGGGCGTAAAGGCGATGCAACCGGTCCAGGTGTATTCCCATTCCACCGGTTTGAGGTAAGGGAAGTAATGCTGCTGAACCCGATCGGCCCAGGATTTCAAGAACCAGGCCGGTTTCTGATTGCCATTCCCCAGACTGCCCAGCAACAGGCGCCCGTCGGCATCCCGACGAATGCTGCTCAGTACCTGCCGGGTATCCCAGGAGCCTTGGCCGCCGGGCAGAATCTGTTGCGCCGCGTCCTCGGTCAGCGGTTTTGAGGCCACTTGATAGTAATACCCGGGGAAGAAGTTACGCCGCAGCTCGGTCCAGTCGCCTTCGGTGTAGGCGTTGGAGGCAATGACGACTTTCTCGGCCAGCACCGAACCCTGTGCAGTCTGCACCGACCAGCGCTGGCCCTGACGCTCAAGCCGAGTGACCGGCGAATGGTCGAACAGCTGCCCACCCAGACCGACCGCAGCCTTGGCCAGACCGCTGGTATAGGCCATTGGATTGAGCGTGCCAGCACGCCGGTCAAGCAAGGCGGCGGCGATTTTCTTTGTGCCGGTGGCAGCTTCGCAGGCAGCCCCCGTCAACAACTCCACCGGGGCACCGCGACGCTTCCATTGTTCTTCACGACTGCGCAGATCCGCTTCGCCGCGGGCGTTGTGGGCCATGTGCAGCGTGCCCTCGCGGCGCAACTGGCAATCGATGTTGTATTTGTCGATCAGGCTGAACACCAGTGATGGCGCCGCGCCGAGCATACGGTTGAGCTGACTGCCGATCGCTTCACCGAAACCGGCTTCAATCTCGTCCGGGGGAATCCACATCCCGGCATTCACCAGCCCAACGTTACGTCCCGAACCGCCATGGCCGGCGCGATGAGCCTCCAGCACACAGACGCTTTTGCCCTGTTCAAGCAAATGCACCGCTGCCGACAAACCGGTGAAACCGGCGCCGATCACACAGACATCCACCGTCACCTCGCCTTTGAGCGCGGCGTTGTCAGGCCTTTGCGGCGTCAGTATTTCCCACAGACATTCTTCGCGTAACGGCATTGCCAGACTCCGAAAATGAAACCTAACCAACCCTCGTTGATCGTTCCCACGCTCTGCGTGGGAATGCCTCACTGGACGCTCCGCGTCTGCTTCGGCCGTGACGCAGAGCGTCACTGGCTGCATTCCCACGCGGGAGCGTGGGAACGATCATCATCAAACAATCGACTCAGTCGAAAGTAATGCCTTGGGCCAACGGCAATTCCAGCGAGTAGTTGACGGTATTGGTCTGGCGGCGCATGTAACCGCGCCATGCATCGGAGCCGGACTCACGGCCGCCACCGGTTTCTTTCTCACCGCCAAAGGCGCCACCGATTTCCGCGCCGCTCGGGCCGATGTTGACGTTGGCGATACCACAGTCGCTGCCCACCGCAGACATGAACTGCTCGGCCTCACGCACGTCCGTGGTGAAGATGCACGACGACAGGCCTTGCGGCACGGCGTTGTTCAAGCGCAGCGCATCGGCGAATTCCTTGTAACCCACCACGTACAGAATCGGCGCAAAGGTTTCAGTGCAGACTACATCGCTCTGCTCCGGCATTTCGACGATGGCCGGAGACACGTAGTAGGCGTTGGGGAATTTGTCTTCCAGTTGGCGCTTGCCACCGAATACCCGGCCGCCTTCACTCAACGCCTGCTCCAGCGCGTCCTGCATGTTCTCGAAACTGTGTTTGTCGATCAGCGGACCGACCAGGTTGCCTTCCAGCGGATGACCGATGCGCACTTTGGAGTAAGCGGCTTTCAGGCGGGTAACGATCTCGTCCTTGACCGACTCATGTGCGATCAAGCGACGCAGGGTGGTGCAACGCTGACCGGCAGTACCGACCGCGCTGAACAGAATCGCCCGCACGGCCATGTCGAGGTCGGCGCTTGGGCCCAGGATCATCGCGTTGTTACCGCCCAGCTCAAGAATGCTGCGGGCGAAACGGGCAGCGACTTTCGGTGCCACTTCGCGGCCCATGCGGGTGCTGCCGGTGGCACTGATCAAGGCCACACGCGGATCATCGACCAACGCTTCACCGGCATCGCGACCGCCGATGATCACTTGGCTGAGGTACTCCGGTGCATCACTGAAGTTCTTCAGCACGCGCTCGAACAAAGCCTGACAAGCCAGTGCGGTCAGCGGGGTCTTCTCCGACGGTTTCCAGATCACCGCGTTGCCGCAGACCAGCGCCAGCGTGGTGTTCCAGGCCCAGACCGCGACCGGAAAGTTGAACGCGCTGATCACCCCGATCACCCCCAGCGGATGCCAGGTTTCGCGCATGTGGTGGCCCGGGCGCTCGGAAGCGATGGTCAAACCATACAGTTGGCGAGACAGACCTACGGCGAAGTCGCAGATGTCGATCATTTCCTGCACTTCACCCAGGCCTTCCTGAGTGATCTTGCCGGCCTCCCAGGACACCAGTTCACCAAGATCGGCCTTGTACTCACGCAAAATATCGCCCAACTGGCGCACCAGCTCGCCACGACGCGGCGCCGGCACCTTGCGCCAGAGCTCGAACGCATGCTCTGCGCGACTGACCTGCTGCTCGACTTCGGCGGCGCCTTCCCAGTTCACGGAGGCAATCAGGCTGCCGTCGATCGGCGTATGAACGGGCTGTTTACCGGTTTGATACAAGGCCGGGTTTACACCTAGACGATCAAGCAATGCGGCAACCATGGGTTACTCCTTAAACATGAAAAACAGAATTTTCGTAGCCCGTAAAGGCGACTACTCAGGCCTGTATTTGTAGCTGGCCCGAGACTTGCCAACAAACGACCTTTAGGCGAGATATCATTCCGTTTATTCATGCTGCATCGGCATAGCAGCGCTGAGACAAGAACAAGGGACCATCCCATGCTGAATAAACGCTATCTGCCATCGATCACCGCATTGCAGTGCTTCGAAGCAGTCACCCGTCACCTGAGCTTCACCCGCGCCGCCGAAGAGTTGAACCTGACCCAGAGTGCGGTCAGCAAACAGGTCGCACAGCTTGAGGAGCTGCTCCAGCACCTGCTGTTTCGTCGTGTTCGTCGACGCCTGCAAATGACGCCGGCCGGTGATCTGTATCTGGTTGAAGTACGCAAAATCCTCACCCAAGTCGAGATGTCGACCCATTACCTGCGCTCCTACGGCGGTGAAACCGAAGTCCTGCGGGTCTCGACGCCATCGACCTTCGGCGCACGCTGGCTGGTGCCGCGGCTCAAGGGCTGGCGCCTGCGTCATCCGCATATCCATCTGGACCTGTGCAACGAGCAGGAAGCCGACGACCTGCTGCAAGGCCGCAGCGATCTGGCCTTCTACTTTGGCCAGGGCTCGCGACCCGGCACCGAATGCCTGAAGCTGTTCGGCGAAGAGCTTGTGCCAGTGTGCGCGCCGGGCAGCCTGCCGGACAAACCGTTTACAGACCCGACGCAACTCAGCGAACTGGTGCTACTGCAAAATGCCTCCCGGCCCCAGGCCTGGCATGACTGGTTCGATAGCCAGGGTTACCAGACCGAACACAGCTATCACGGCCCGCGTTTCGAAACCTTTTATATGTGCATCCGCGCCGCCCAGGTCGGCTGCGGCGTGGCGCTGTTGCCGCGGTTTCTGGTGGAAGAAGAGCTGGCCGACGGCAAACTGGTCATCCCGTGGCAACACGCAATGCCCAGCAAGGACGCCTATTACCTGGCCTACCCGGAGCATTCAGCGGAAGTGCCCAAGGTCCGGGATTTTGTGCGCTGGATGCTGGAGCAAATCGAAAGTCCGCAGGCGTCTTAAAAAACACTGGCAAAGCGGGCCGCTGATATGCGCCACTAGCCCTATTCATTGAAATAGCTGAAATACCGCGGCGCAAGCGGCGACCAGTCTGGAGATTCCCGTTATGAGCGAGAGTGTGTTTGCCGATCGCATCGTGCAGAACCTGCTCGACACCGACTTCTACAAGCTGACCATGATGCAGGCGGTGCTGCACAACTACCCCAATGTTGAAGTCGAATGGGAGTTTCGCTGCCGTAACAGCGAGGATCTGCGCCCCTATCTGGCGGAGATTCGATTTCAGATCGAGCGTCTCACCGAATTGAGCCTGAGCGCCGATCAATTGAGTTTTCTGGAACACATCAGTTTCCTGAAGCCGGACTTTCTGCGTTTTCTCGGCTTGTTCCGCGTCAATCTGCGCTACGTCCACACCGGCATCGAAAATGGTGAGTTATTCATCCGCCTGCGCGGTCCGTGGCTGCATGTCATCCTCCTGGAAGTGCCACTGCTGGCGATTGTCAGCGAAGTACGTAACCGTTATCGCTACCGCGAAATTGTCCTGGAACAGGCCCGCGAGCAGCTGTACCGCAAGTTCGACTGGCTGACAGCCAATGCCAGCGCCGATGAACTGGCACACCTGCAAGTCGCCGACTTCGGCACCCGTCGGCGCTTCTCGTATCGGGTCCAGGAAGAAGTGGTCAACGTGCTCAAGCACGACTTCCCCGGGCGATTCGTCGGTACCAGTAACGTGCACCTGTCTCGCGAACTGGACATGAAGCCGCTGGGCACCATGGCCCACGAATGGATCATGGCCCACCAGCAACTCGGCCCACGGCTGATCGACAGCCAGATCGCTGCGCTCGATTGCTGGGTTCGCGAATATCGAGGCCTGCTGGGGATCGCTCTGACCGATTGCATCACCACCGATGCCTTCCTGAGCGACTTCGATCTGTACTTTGCCAAGCTGTTCGACGGCCTGCGCCACGATTCCGGCGACCCGATCCTCTGGGCCGAAAAGGCCATCGCTCACTACCACAACCTGGGTATCGAGCCGATGAGCAAGACATTGGTGTTCTCCGACAGCCTGACACTGCCCAGGTGCCTGGAGATATTTCGCGCGCTGCGTGGCCGGATCAATGTCAGCTTCGGTATCGGCACCAACCTGACGTGCGATATTCCCGGTGTCGAACCGATGAGCATCGTGCTTAAAATGACCGCCTGCAATGGTGAGCCCGTCGCGAAAATCTCCGATGAAGCGGCCAAGAGCCATTGCAAAGACCCGAATTTTGTCGCCTATTTGCGCCACGTTTTCAAAGTACCTGCCGCCCCATTTGGCAAATCAAGCAAGGAGTGAATCATGCAAGCCGTACAGCGTGAGATTGCTGAACAGCTCAAGGTCCAACCGCCCTTTACCGATCACGCTGCCCTCGAGGCGGAAATCGCCCGGCGGATCACCTTTATCCAGGACTGCCTGCTCAATTCCGGGCTCAAGACCCTGGTGCTGGGCATCAGTGGCGGCGTCGACTCCCTGACCGCCGGTCTTTTGGCCCAGCGCGCGGCGCGCGAGCTGCGCGAACGTACAGGTGACAATAACTACCGTTTCATCGCGGTGCGCCTGCCCTATGGCATCCAGTTCGACGAGCACGACGCCCAGGCGTCGGTGGACTTCATCGCACCGGACGAGCGCCACACGGTCAATATCGGCCCGGCAGTCAAGGCCCTGGCCAGCGAAGTCGCGGCCTTTGAAGGCAAGCACGCGGTCTCGGTGGATTTCGTCCTGGGCAATACCAAGGCGCGGATGCGCATGGTCGCGCAGTACACCATCGCCGGCGCGGCTCAGGGTCTGGTAATCGGGACTGACCACGCGGCGGAAGCAGTGATGGGCTTCTTCACCAAGTTCGGCGACGGTGCCTGCGATCTCGCACCACTGAGCGGGCTGGTGAAAAATCAGGTTCGGGCCATCGCTCGATACTTCGGCGCGCCGGAGTCACTGGTGGAGAAAATCCCGACCGCCGACCTGGAAGACCTATCGCCCGGCAAACCGGACGAGGCCTCCCACGGCGTGACCTATGCCGAGATCGATGCCTTCCTGCATGGCCAGCCGGTGCGTGAAGAGGCGTTCAAGATCATCTGCGATACGTACAACAAAACCCATCACAAGCGTGTGATGCCGTTCGCGCCGTAAACCGCAAACCGCAAGATCGTTCCCACGCTCCTGCGTGGGAATGCCTCACTGGACGTTCTGCGTCCGCTTCTGTGACGCGGAGCGTCACGGGCTGCATTCCCACGCAGAGCGTGGGAACGATCATTGATTCCTCAATTGCCAAGCACAAAAAAAAACGTCCCTCAGGGACGCTTTTTTATGCTCGCGATGTGATCACTTCAGGACAACAGCGCCTTTCATCATCGAGTTATGACCCGGGAACGAGCAGAAGAACTGGTAGCTTTCGCCCGCGGTCAGTTTCGAGACGTCGAAAGTCGCCGAATCTTTCTCGCCAGCGCCAATGATTTTGGTGTGGGCGATGATGCGCTCGTCACCTTCCTTCAGGTAGTTCTTGTCGATACCGGCGGCCATGCCGTCGGTGGCGATGCCGGCCATGTCTGCAGTTTTGCTCAGTACCCAGTTATGACCCATGACGTTCTTCGGCAGGCTGCCGGAATGCGCCAGGTTGACGGTGAAGGTCTTGCAGCTCTTGTCGATGGTGATTTCCTTGGTGTTGTAGGACATCTGATCGGTGGAGTCGACATCGACCTTGCACTCTGCAGCCATCAATTGGCTGCTAGCCAGTGTCAGCAGGGAAACCGCAACGAGTTTGGCAAACATGGTGAATCTCCAAGGCAGGGTTAGGAAAAAAGACGCATGGAGTGAAGATTGCCTGAAATTGGCGCAAGTTCCTATGACCTGAATCAAGAAATTGTATACAACTTTCGGGCTATTACACTCATTGAAACAATCAACCGGCCAGACGCCAGGCAGCACCCTATGATCAGGTCGTCATCCCCATCCGGAGCGCCTGTCATGCACCTTAGTAGCCTTTTTCGCATTTTGCTTGCCGCTTACGCCTGCGGTGCCAGCGGCACCTATGAAAAGCCGCAACGCGAGGTTTAAAGCTTGGACAGCCACCAGCCAGCCATTACTCTGAGGTCGTCACTGACCTTGGAGTAAGGCATGTCTTTAGCGTCTGTTTGTGTATTTTGTGGTGCCAGTACCGGCAACAATCCGGCCTACCGTGAAGCAGCCGTGGCCTTGGGTCGCGAGTTGGCCAAACGCAAGCTGACCCTGGTCTATGGCGGCGGTGCCGTTGGCTTGATGGGCATCGTCGCCGATGCTGCAATGGCAGCCGGCGGTGAAGTGATAGGGATCATTCCACAAAGCCTCAAGAACTCGGAAATCGGTCACGAAGGCCTGAGCCGCCTGGAAGTGGTCGACGGCATGCATGCGCGCAAAGCCCGTATGGCTGAGTTGAGCGACGCCTTTATCGCGCTGCCCGGCGGCTTGGGCACCCTGGAAGAAATGTTTGAAGTCTGGACCTGGGGCCAACTGGGTTACCACGGCAAGCCGCTGGGCCTGCTGGAAGTGAACGGTTTTTACGAGAAACTCACCGGTTTTCTTGATCATGTCGTCGGCGAAGGCTTCGTTCGCGACCATCACCGTGCCATGCTGCAAGTGAGCGAATCGCCGCAAGAGTTGCTGGATGTACTGGATGCGTGGAAACCTTTGGTGCCGCCAAAATGGGTCGGGCAAAAACCCAGCTAACCCTTGAGCCCTGTTTAAAGGCAGAATACGCGCCGCTCAACCTCACCTTCGACCCCAGAGGATCGCCCATGGCTAAACCTAATTACTCGTTCGCCAAACGTCAGAGAGACTTGGCCAAAGAGCAGAAGAAAGAGGAAAAGCTTCAACGCAAGAAAGCTACAGCTGAAGAAGAAGCAGCCGCCCTGAACCCGGATGCAGAAGGTGAAGTGGTTGCCGATGATGTTGAAGCACCGAAAGATCAGGCTCCTGACGCCTGAGTCCCTCCAGGCCCGATGATCTGATCAGGCCCTCCGGATCTGTGTCCAGGGTCAGCAGTTACGCTGCTGACCCTCACAGTCCAATCCTGAATCCCCCAGCCAGAAACGACTAGCCTATCCCCTTGTGGGAGCGAGCCTGCTCGCGATAGCGGCTGCACATCCAACATTTGTGTGACTGTCTGACTGCAATCGCGAGCAGTCTCGCTCCCACATTGGATCTTCGTTACTCCAACGGCATCACCGTCACCCGCACTTCCGGATCATGGCTGCCGCCCCCCAGAATCACCCCGCGCAGCGGCGATACATCGGAAAAGTCCCGACCCCAGGCCAGGGTGATGTGCTCCAGCGCTGGCTGCACGTTGTTGGTCGGATCAAAGTCGACCCAGCCCAGCACCGGACAAAACACCGAAACCCAGGCGTGGGACGCATCCGCCCCGATCAGGCGCGGTTGGCCAGGTGGTGGCTGGGTCAGCAGGTAGCCGCTGATATAACGCGCCGCCAGCCCACGGGAACGCAGGCACGCGAGCATCAAGTGCGCAAAGTCCTGACACACCCCACGCCGACGCTCCAGCACTTCCACCAGCGGCGTTGCGACCTGGGTCGCCTCGGCGTCGAAGGTGAACTCGCTGAAAATCTTCTCCATCAGCGCCTGAACGCCCAGCAACAACGGCCGGCCGAGAGGGAAACAGCTCTCGGAAAACTCGACGAAGCTGCTTTTCAAATGCACGTAAGGCGATTCGAAGCGATAACGGCAGGCTTCCAGCAGCACTGGGGAAATCGGCTGGCTGCTGTAAGTCAGCGCACTACGGGTCGCATCCCAAGCCAGTGACTGG
Source organism: Pseudomonas sp. GW821-FHT02H09 (assembly GCF_059421425.1). Classification (NCBI taxonomy): domain Bacteria; kingdom Pseudomonadati; phylum Pseudomonadota; class Gammaproteobacteria; order Pseudomonadales; family Pseudomonadaceae; genus Pseudomonas; species Pseudomonas sp. GW821-FHT02H09. Next base: position 36,193 of record NZ_JBWKVA010000007.1, on the reverse strand, counting down.
TTGAAATCCAGCGCGGGCCTGGCCAGCACCTCGACCGTGAGCCGGGCGTTGACCTGCAGCTCATCGTGGGGCCGTTCGAAGGCCAGCCGGGTCAACGGGTTACCGAACACATCCTGCTCGTCGCGACGCGAGCTCGGCTCCGGGCTGATCAGCAGTTGTTGTTCGGTACAACGTTGCCAGGCACAGGGTCGCGGCCATAGGTGAGCGAGCTGCTGGGCCAGCGACACCGGGCTGTCGTAGTGGTAGTGAGTATCGTGGAGAATCTGGTAATGGGCGCTCATCAGACGGACACCGTTTGCTGGCTGACATCATCGACGTGGGCAAAATGCCGCAACGCCAGGCGGTCGGACACTTGCCCGCTGACATCGGCGACTTCTTGCAGCAGGTCCGCCAGGCCATCAAGGGCGGCGCGCACACTGGACTCGCCGAACAGGGCGTTTTCCAGGCAGCCCAGGTCAACGCGCGCCAAACGCTCGACCAGTTCAACGAGCCCGGTTTCTCGCGGCACGCCAAAGTCGTCGTTCAAACGCTTGAGGGTTCGCATCACCAGCTTCAACTGGAACAACACTGCGTGGGGGTTCTGTTCATCAAGCAGCAACAGATCGAGCACGGGGATCAACTGCGCCACAGCCAGGTAGCGCGAGCGATAGGTGATGCTGCTGTTGCCCAGCTCCAGCAGCCATTCCAGACCGGCCTGATCAAACGCCGCCGTACCGCGCAGGAACGCCGCCAGGCTGCTGCTGAGGAACTGCAGTCGTTCAAGTCGACGGCCAATCATCAAAAAGCGCCAGCCTTCGTCGCGGGTCATGTCGTCCAGGGCAAACCCGGACAGCGCCGCCAGCGACATCACCAAGCGGTTGAGAAAATCCAGTAACTCGCCAAAATCCGGTTCGTCTGTTTCCAGCGCCATGGCTTCGCGTTGCAGTTCCACCAGCGCTTGCCAGTTTTCCCGCGAGAGTTTGCCGCGCACTTGCGAGGCCGCCCACTGCAAGCGCTGCAAGTTGGAGCGCAGGCTGAATGACCAGTCGTCACCGAGCAACGCCGCCAACAACCGCTCAGGCAACTCGCCTTCGTCCGGCAACAGCATCAGGTTCTCGCCGAGATCGACCGCGGCCTGCAACGCCTGCGGGTCATCACCGTCGACATACCGCGCCAGCATGATCCGCAGCAGACGGGCACTGTCGTCGCAACGCTCGCAATAACGGCCGAACCAAAACAGGTTTTCCACCACTCGCGAAGGCAAGTACGGATCGCGGCGCACCAGATCATGCACGCCGATGGTCCGCTGGGTCTTCCAATGCTCGCCATTGGGCGCACGCTCACCCAACACCCAGGTGTCCTTGCTCGCACCGCCGCGCTGCATTGACACCACCTCGGCGTCAGCCTCGGCCGCCACCCGGGTCAAACCACCGGGCAGCACGCGATAGCCGCCGGCACTGGCCACCGCATACACCCGCATGCCAATGGCGCGCGGCTGCAACTGGCCGTCTTCGGCCTGCCAGATCGGCGCCTGGGACAGCTGCGCCAACTCCTGCGCGACATAGGCGTACGGCCGAGCCTGCATGCGTTCGGCCAAGTCCTGGCGCTGTTCATCGCTCAGGTCGCGACCGAACACCGGAGCAAAACTTTGTGAGGGAAAGGCCGGTTTGATCAGCAGCTCCGGCAACTTCTCCAGCGCCTCAGCCAACACGGGCGCCTCACCGCACCACCAGGTGGCGATGGACGGCAGGATCAGTTCTTCACCGAACAGGAATTGATTGATCCGTGGCAGAAACCCCAGCAATCCCGGCGATTCCAGCACCCCGCTGCCCAAGGCATTGGCCACCAGCACCCGGCCTTGGCGCACGGCCTCGAGCAGGCCCGGAACACCGAGGGCCGAGTCGGTGCGCAGTTCCAGCGGGTCGCAGAAGTCATCGTCGAGCCGACGCATGATGGCGTGCACCCGACGCAGACCGCTCAGCGTCTTCAGATAGACCGTGGCGTTGCGTACGGTCAAATCACCGCCCTCGACCAATGGGTAACCGAGCTGGCGTGCCAGATACAGATGCTCGAAATAACTTTCGTTGAAACGCCCCGGCGTCAGCAGCACCACCAACGGCGCTTCATCATCACTCGGTGCCTGGCGAGCAAGGGTTTCCTGCAAGGTGCGGAAAAACCCGGCCAGATGCTGCACCTGCAAATCGCGGTACAGCTCTGGAAAGGCTCGCGAGACGATGGTGCGGTTTTCCAGCGCATAACCGGCACCCGACGGTGCTTGAGTCCGGTCAGCCGTCACCCACCAACGTCCATCGGGAGTACGCGCCAGGTCCACGGCGTACAGATGCAGAAAGGCCCCGTCAGGCGGTTGAATGCCTTGGCAAGGCCAGAGGAAATTGTTGTGACCGAAGACCAGCTCGGCCGGCAGCAGCCCTTCAGCGATCAATCGTTGTGGGCCGTACAGATCCGCCAACACTGCATTGAGCAAGCGCGCCCGCTGAGCAATGCCGGCGGCGAGCTGCTGCCACTCATCGGCAGCAATCACATTGGGCAGCAAATCCAGCTCCCACGGGCGATCAGCGCCCTTGGGGTCGGCGTAGACGTTGTAGGTGACGCCATTTTCCTGGATCTGCCGGGCCAGCAGCGCCTGACGCTGAACCAGTTGCGCAGGTGTACTGCGCTGCAATTGGTCGAACAGCCGCCGCCAGTGCGCACGCACGGCGCCACTGTCGTCGAGCATTTCGTGATAAGTGCCCGCCGTCAGCGGGTAGCGGTCAAGCAGGTCAGGCATGGAAAGCTCGGCAGACAGCAAGGAAAAGTCAGATTAGCGCAGACAGATGACGCCCGGATATGCGAAAAATCCGGGCGTCGTGTCTGCTTTAGAAACGTCGCAAATCGAGCGTCATCGGCAGCTCATCGTTGATCGTCAGGGTCGGTACCGGCAAGGTGCCAGGGCTGTGGCCAAGGCGGAAGAAACGCGCCATCCGTCGGCTCTCGGCCTCATTAGCGTTTACCGGCAAGCTGTCGTAGTTGCGCCCGCCCGGATGGGCGACGTGGTACTGACAGCCACCCAGCGAGCGTTGCATCCAGGTATCGAGCAGGTCGAACACCAGCGGCGCATGCACCGGGATGGTCGGTTGCAGGCAGTTGGCCGGCTGCCAGGCGCGGAAACGCACGCCAGCGACGAACTCGCCGACCCGCCCGGTCGGTTGCAGTGGCACCGGGATGCCGTTGCAGGTCAGCACATAGCGCTGCGGCGGCAAGCCGTTGAGCTTGACCTGCAAGCGCTCCAGCGACGAATCGACATAACGCACCGTGCCTCCGGCCGCGCCCTCTTCACCCAGTACATGCCATGGCTCGAGGGCTTGACGCAGTTCCAGCTGGATGCCGCTGACGGTGTAATCGCCGACCTTCGGAAAACGAAACTCCAGATGCGCGGCGAACCACTCGGCGCGCACGGCATAGCCGGCGGCGTTCAGATCAACGATGACGTCGGCGAAATCCTGTTCGATAAAGTGTGGCAACAGGAAGCGGTCATGCAGTTCCGTGCCCCAACGGGCCAACTTGCCAGGCGCATAAGGCTCACGCCAGAACCGCGCCACCAGCGCTCGCAGCAGCAGTTGCTGGGCCAGGCTCATGCGCGCATGGGGCGGCATTTCGAACGCCCGCAACTCCAGTAGCCCAAGGCGGCCAGTAGCACCATCGGGTGAATACAGTTTGTCGATGCAGAACTCGGCGCGGTGGGTGTTACCGGTGACGTCGATCAGCAGGTTGCGCAGTAAGCGGTCGACCAGCCATGGCGGACACTCTTCACCCGGCTCGGGCATTTGCGCAAAGGCGATCTCCAGCTCATACAACGCATCGTTACGCGCTTCGTCCACACGCGGCGCCTGGGACGTCGGGCCGATAAACAACCCGGAGAACAGGTAGGACAGCGACGGGTGGTTATGCCAGTAGCTGATCAGGCTGCGCAGCAAGTCCGGGCGACGTAGAAATGGTGAGTCGGCCGGTGTCGCGCCACCGAGTACGAAATGGTTACCGCCGCCGGTGCCAGTGTGGCGGCCGTCGATCATGAACTTCTCGGTGGACAGTCGCGTCTGCCGCGCCTCTTCATAGAGAAACTCGGTGCGCTCCACCAACTCGTCCCAACTGGCTGAGGGCTGCACGTTGACCTCGATCACACCCGGGTCCGGCGTAATGCGGAAGTTGCTCAGACGCGGATCGCTCGGCGGCTCATAGCCTTCCAGCAACACCGGGCAATGCAGCTCCTCGGCGGTCGCCTCGATGGCACTGACCAGCTCCAGATAGTCTTCGACCCGCTCCAGCGGTGGCATGAACAGATACAGGCGCCCTTCCCGCGCCTGGGCGCAAAACGCGGTGCGGGTCAGCCAGTCAGCGGACTCATCGATTTTTGGTATGCGCTCATCGCTCAGCGCCGGATCGCCATGATCCTGCAGCTGCGCGGTATCGGGCAGCCGGGGCAAGTCCTGATTCGGATCGGTGGGATGCACAAACGGATATTCCGCTGCCGTCACCCAAGGCTGCGAGGCCAGTGGCAAGCGATAGCCCAGCGGCGAATCACCCGGCACCAGTCGGCAATGGTTTTCGCGCAAGTACCAACGACCGCTCTGCCATTGATCACCCTTGGCAGTGCGCGCCAGCGGCAGGACCTGGCCGATAACCTTATCCAGGCCCTGGCTGAAGACTTTATGCAGGCGGGCACGTTCGAGCTCGTCGCCCAGGCGTGAGTCTTCGGCGCTCACATTCAGCGGCAAGGCGCCTTCACGCCAGAGGTAATAGAAATTGTCTTCGTAGGCCGGAAACACGAAGCGTGTCGGCAGTTTCAAGCGCTCGGCCACACTCGCCAGAAAACGCCCGGCCAGCTCACCATCAGCACCATAGTCTTGCTGTTCATCGGCAATCAGCGCGCTGTTGTGCCAGATCGGCACGCCATCGCGGCGCCAATAGCAATTGAGCGACCAGCGCGGCAGTTGTTCGCCGGGGTACCATTTGCCCTGCCCGAAATGCACCAGCCCCTTGGGCGCGTAGTGTTTGCGCATCCGCTGGAACAGCTCAGCGGACAACCTGCGCTTATCCGGCCCCAGCGCCGCGGTGTTCCATTCAGCGCCATCCGGATCGTCGATCGAAACGAAGGTCGGCTCGCCGCCCATGGTCAGGCGTACATCGCCCTCGAGCAGGTCAGCATCGATCTGCCGACCCAATGCCTGGATCGCCAGCCACTGGTCTTCGGTGTAGGGCTTGGTGACCCGCGGGGCCTCCCAAATCCTTTCCACTGACATTTCGTGGGTAAATTCGCACTCGCACGGCTCGACCAAGCCACTGATCGGCGCGGCAGAGGACGGATCGGGGCTACAGGCCAACGGGATATGCCCTTCACCGGCAAACAGCCCTGACGTCGCGTCCAGGCCGATCCAGCCAGCACCGGGCAAGTACACCTCGCACCAGGCATGCAGGTCGGTGAAATCCACTTCAGTGCCGGATGGCCCGTCGAGGGCTTTGACGTCGGCGGTCAGTTGAATCAGGTAACCGGAGACAAACCGCGCTGCAAGACCGAGGTTGCGCAGCAATTGCACCAGCAACCAGGCGGAGTCACGGCAGGAGCCGGAAGCGTTCTCAAGGGTTTGCTCGGGCGTCTGCACACCCGGTTCCATGCGAATCAGGTAGCCGATGTCTTCGCTCAAACGCTGATTCAGCGCAACCAGAAAGTCGACGCTGGGCAGCGGCGTGCGGTCGATGCCGCCCAGATATGCCTTGAACTTCGGCGTCAGCGGCAGCGTTTCCAGGTACGGTGCCAGCTCACGCTGTTCGTCAGCAGCGTAGGAAAAAGGAATCTTTTCCGCATAAGGCTCAAGGAAGAAATCGAACGGATTAAACACCGCCATCTCGGCCAACAGATCGACCTCGATCCGCAGCTCATTGGTTTTCTCCGGGAACACCAGTCGCGCCAGGTAATTACCCTGGGGATCTTGTTGCCAGTTGATGAAGTGCTGCTCCGGTAGAACCTTCAGCGCATACGACAGAATCCGCGTGCGGCTGTGGGCCGCCGGACGCAGGCGAACGATCTGCGGGCCGAGTTCGACCGCGCGGTCGTATCGGTAATGCGTGACATGGTGCAATGCGACATGAATCGACACGGCGTGCCTCCTGCGAGCCTGGACATAAATGAAAGCGCGCAAGACTTATGCCATCCAGACAAGTCGGGCGCTTTCATCGGTTGCTCAGGGCAGTACAGCACCAAAATCGGGCGAGGGGAGATTCTGCATTGGAGCGCTTGCACATAATTGTGGCGCTCCCATGATCGTTCCCACTCTCCTGCGTTGATCATTCCCACGCTCCTGCGTTGATCGTTCCCACGCTCTGCGTGGGAATGCAGCCCGTGACGCTCCGCGTCACTGGACGCGGAGCGTCCCAAGAGGCATTCCTTTGCGGCGCGTGGGAACGATCAGCAAAACGCCAGCCCGAAGGCTGGCGTTTTCTTTATCGCTGGCTGCGCTTAACGCGGTACGACCGGCTTGCGCTCAGGCTTCTTGCCTTTGCCTTTGGCCGCGTCCATACGCTCCTTGGCTGCCTGTTTGTTGCGGGCAAACGCCGCCGCCTTCGCCTGCTCACGCTTGTCCCACGGGTTGCCGCCGTCACTGGCACGCGGTGGCAAACCGGTGTGCTGGGTCAGGATTTTAGTGGTCGTGTCCTTGGCCACTTTATGGCTACCGGCCGGTGTCGAGTTCTTGCGACGGGCGCTCTGGTAGCTGTCGGTCGCCGGCTGATGCAGTGGAATCAGCTGATTCTTGCCCGGCCCGATCAGGTCGGCGCGGCCCATGCGGGTCAGCGCTTCACGCAGCATCGGCCAGCCTTTCGGGTCGTGATAACGCAAGAACGCCTTGTGCAGGCGACGCTGCTCTTCGCTCTTGACGATGGTCACGGCGTCGCTCTTGTAAGTGACCTTGCGCAGCGGGTTCTTGCCCGAGTGGTACATCGCGGTGGCGGTGGCCATCGGCGACGGGTAGAACGCCTGCACCTGGTCCGCACGGAAACCGTTGCCCTTGAGCCACAGGGCCAGGTTCATCATGTCTTCGTCGGTGGTGCCCGGGTGGGCGGCGATGAAGTACGGAATCAGGTACTGCTCTTTCCCGGCTTCCTTGGAGTACTTCTCGAACATCCGCTTGAACTTGTCATAGCTGCCGATGCCCGGCTTCATCATCTGATTGAGCGGACCTTCCTCGGTGTGTTCCGGGGCGATCTTCAGGTAACCGCCGACGTGGTGGGTCACCAGCTCTTTGACGTATTCCGGCGACTCGACCGCGAGGTCGTAACGCAGGCCGGAGGCGATCAGGATCTTCTTCACACCCGGCAAGGCACGGGCACTGCGATACAACTGGATCAGCGACGAGTGGTCGGTGTTCAGGTTCGGGCAAATGCCGGGGAATACGCACGACGGCTTGCGGCACGCGGATTCGATTTCCGGAGTCTTGCAGGCGATGCGGTACATGTTCGCGGTCGGGCCGCCGAGGTCGGAAATGACGCCGGTGAAGCCTGGGACCTTGTCGCGAATTTCTTCGATCTCGCGAATGATCGACTCTTCGGAACGGTTCTGGATAATCCGGCCTTCGTGCTCGGTGATCGAGCAGAAGGTACAGCCGCCAAAGCAGCCGCGCATGATGTTCACCGAGAAACGGATCATGTCGTAGGCCGGGATCTTCTCCTTGCCATACGCCGGGTGCGGAATACGTGCGTAAGGCATGCCAAACACGTAGTCCATCTCTTCGGTGGTCATCGGAATCGGCGGCGGGTTGAACCAGACGTCGACTTCGCCGTGCTTCTGAACCAGCGCGCGGGCATTGCCCGGGTTGGTTTCCAGGTGCAGCACGCGGTTGGCGTGGGCGTACAGAACAGCGTCGCCACGGACCTTTTCTACCGACGGCAGACGGATCACGGTTTTGTCGCGGGTCATCCGCGGGCTCGCCAGGATCTGCACGACCTTGGCTTCTTCCGGATCTTCAACCGGACCCTTTTCCTGCTCGATGGCGCAGGCCTGGGTGTCTTGCGTGTTGACGTACGGGTTGATGATCTTGTCGATCTTGCCCGGACGGTCGATGCGCGTGGAGTCGACTTCGTACCAGCCTTGCGGCGTGTCACGACGAATGAACGCGGTGCCGCGCACGTCGGTGATGTCTTCGATCTTGTGACCGTAGGACAGACGCTGGGCGACTTCGACGATCGCTCGCTCGGCGTTGCCGTACAGCAGAATGTCGGCGCAGGCATCGATCAGGATCGAGTTGCGCACCCGGTCCTGCCAGTAATCGTAGTGCGCGATGCGGCGCAAGGAAGCTTCGATGCCACCGAGAACAATCGGCACATTCTTGTAGGCTTCCTTGCAGCGCTGGCTGTAAACCAGGCTCGCGCGATCCGGACGTTTGCCAGCCATGCCACCGGGGGTGTAGGCGTCATCGGAACGGATTTTCTTGTCGGCGGTGTAGCGGTTGATCATCGAGTCCATGTTGCCGGCCGCGACACCGAAGAACAGGTTCGGCTCGCCGAGCTTCATGAAGTCGTCTTTGGACTGCCAGTTTGGCTGGGCGATGATCCCGACGCGAAAGCCCTGGGACTCCAGCAGCCGGCCGATGATTGCCATGCCAAACGACGGATGGTCGACGTAGGCATCACCGGTGACGATGATGATGTCGCAGGAATCCCAGCCGAGCTGATCCATCTCCTCCCTGCTCATTGGCAGGAATGGCGCCGGTCCGAAACATTCGGCCCAGTACTTGGGATAGTCAAATAACGGCTTGGCTGCTTGCATGTCGATGACCGGTGTTGAGATGAAAAATCGCGGGCGCGGAATATAGCACAAATTTTGACCAATTCCGACGGCTATGGTCGGAAATTGGTGGCAACTACTTCACGGGCATTTGTGTGTAGGAGCGAGCTTGCTCGCGATGGACGTTAACGATAACGCGTGTTTTCTAAATAAACACGCCGCCCTTGAGTCCATCGCGAGCAAGCTCGCTCCTACAGGGCATTGGGGCAACCCCCTCGCCACAGGGTTATTCGTCTTCGAAGTTGTAACTGCCTGGCGCGAGGTTTTCGAAACGGGTGTATTTGCCGATGAACGCCAGGCGAGTGGTGCCGATCGGGCCGTTACGCTGTTTGCCGATGATGATTTCAGCAATGCCTTTGTGCTCGGTTTCCGGGTGATACACCTCGTCCCGGTAGACGAACATGATGACGTCGGCATCCTGCTCGATCGCTCCGGATTCCCGCAAGTCGGAGTTGATCGGGCGCTTGTTCGGACGCTGCTCCAGGGAGCGGTTGAGCTGAGACAGCGCAACTACCGGGCAGTTGAATTCCTTGGCCAACGCTTTCAACGAGCGGGAAATCTCGGAAATCTCGTTGGTCCGGTTGTCACCGCCGGAGCCTGGAATCTGCATCAATTGCAGGTAGTCGATCATGATCAAGCCAACCTCGCCATGCTCACGCACCAGTCGCCGAGTACGCGCACGCATCTCCGAGGGGCTGATGCCGGCGGTGTCATCGATGAACAACTTGCGATCGTTGAGCAGATTGACTGCCGAGGTCAGGCGCGGCCAGTCATCGTCTTCCAGGCGACCGGCACGGACCTTGGTCTGGTCAATCCGACCCAGGGACGAAAGCATACGCATGATCAGCGATTCGCCTGGCATCTCCAGCGAGTAGACCAATACAGCCTTCTCGCTGCGCAGTACGGCGTTTTCCACCAGGTTCATGGCGAAGGTGGTCTTACCCATGGATGGACGGCCGGCGACGATGATCAGGTCGGCCGGCTGCAGGCCGCTGGTCATCCCGTCGAGATCTGTATAACCGGTGGACAGGCCAGTGATGGCGTTGTCGGTATTGAACAGCGTATCGATACGATCGATGGCCTTGGTCAACAGGTCGTTGACGCTGACCGGGCCGCCGGTTTTCGGCCGCGCTTCGGCGATCTGGAAGATCTGCCGTTCGGCCTCGTCAAGAATCTCTTCGGCGGTACGCCCTTCCGGGTTGAAGGCGCTGTCGGCGATTTCGGTGCTGATGGCGATCAGCTGACGCAAGGTGGCCCGCTGCCGGACGATCTGCGCATAGGCCTTGATGTTAGCGACCGACGGCGTGTTCTTCGCCAACTCGCCCAAGTAGCCGAGGCCGCCGACCTGGGAGCTTTGACCTTCCTTGTCCAGCTGTTCGGACAGGGTCACCACGTCGATTGGTGAGTTCTGATCCGCCAGTTTGGCAATTGCCCGGAAGATCAGGCGGTGGTCATGTCGATAGAAATCACCGTCGGAGACTTGATCGAGCACGCGTTCCCAGGCGTTGTTGTCCAGCATCAGACCACCGAGCACAGCCTGTTCGGCCTCGATGGAATGCGGCGGCACCTTCAGGGCAGCGGTTTGCAGATCGTATTGCTCAGGAGAGGAGATATCGTTCATGGCCACTTGGAATCAGGAAAGGTTTTATAACCAGAGACAATCAGGATCAGCAGAAAGACAAAGGGCACGACCTGTAAACAGGATCGTGCCCGATGTTACCGGCAAGCACCCAAGGGTACCAGCCGATCAAGTGCTGCTTAAGCTGCTACCACGACAACGCGTACGGTGGCTTCAACTTCAGCGTGCAGGTGCACGGCTACGTCGAATTCGCCTACGTTGCGGATGGTGCCGTTCGGCAGACGAACTTCGCTTTTTGCAACTTCAACGCCAGAGGCGGTCAGTGCATCAGCGATGTCGTGGGTGCCGATCGAACCGAACAGCTTGCCTTCGTCACCGGCGGTGGCAGTGATGGTCACTTCCAGCTCGGCCAGTTGGGCAGCGCGGCTTTCAGCCGAAGCTTTCTTGTCTGCAGCCAGTTTTTCCAGCTCGGCACGACGCTCTTCGAACGCAGCCAGGTTGGCAGCGGTCGCAGCGGTAGCTTTGCCGTAAGGCAGCAGGTAGTTACGGCCGTAACCAGCCTTAACGTTCACTTTGTCGCCCAGGTTGCCCAGGTTGGCGACTTTTTCCAGAAGGATCAGTTGCATGTGGAAATCCTCTTAACTTTTAACCTTCACCGTTCGCGCTATCGGCGTCTTTCGGCGCCAAACGACCGCGAAAATCAATCAGGCTGTCGACAATGGCCAACACCACGAGCAACGGATAGATCAGCTGCATAAACAGCAACAGCGTTACGTACAACCCCACCAGCCAAAACCTGGCCAGTCGCTTTTTAGTCACCAGCCCATGAATCAGGGCCAGCCCGGCGAACACCAGCGGTACGCTGCACAACGGCGTCAACATGGCCATCTGGTTACCGAAGTTCGGCCCCAGAAGCATGCACGCCAGCAGCAACATCGCCGGCCCCAGCGGGATTCGGATGGCGCGAAATTCGCGACCAAAACCACCAGGGTTGTACAACAACGCCTGCCAGTAGCGCCCGACAATCAGGCTCAGCACACTGACGATTTGCAACAAGGCTGCTATCAGGCCGGTCAGGACCGGTGCAATCAGTGATGCCAGACGCGCTCGCTCTTCTACCGAAAACTTCTGGTAGAGATCTCCAAGCGCCAGCGGCAGGATTTTTACCAACTCCTGCGCCAGGCTTTCGATCTGAGGGCGGAATGCCGCACCCAACACCACTGAAAACACCAGTCCCATCGCTATGCTGACCAGCAGCACACGGTTCCAGGACTCACTTGCGCGCAAAACCAACGCAAGGCCCGACGACCCGAGCAACACCATAAGTGCGCGTGGATCATCAGAATAAAGCCACCAGATCAACGCTGGCAGCAGTCCAAGAGCAAGGACGCCAACGGCATCCCTGACTCCGCGCCGCAGGAGCACAAGACTTCCCGCGGCAGCACCCAACCAATACAACAACGGCAATGCTGCACATCCAGCCACTACCAGAGTGGCCTGCATGCGACCGCGCATGATGAACTCAGCTAAGGCGCGCATGCATTCAATCCCTTACTACGTGTCGACTGCCCGGTCTCAGCGGCCGTGGCTGTCGGTGTAGGCCAGCAGGGCCAGGAAGCGGGCGCGCTTGATAGCGGTGGCCAGCTGACGCTGATAACGAGCTTTGGTACCGGTGATGCGGCTTGGAACGATTTTGCCGGTCTCGGATACATAAGCTTTCAGAGTGTTGAGATCTTTGTAATCGATCTCTTTCACGTCTTCAGCGGTGAAGCGGCAGAATTTACGACGACGGAAGAAACGTGCCATGTAATTGGCTCCTCAAAAGGTCCGTGGATTACTCGTCAGCGTTATCGCTGTTGTCGCTGTCATCACCATCAACGCCATCGGCGCTGTCGGAGTGCTCAGGACGGTCGCGACGCTCACGGCGCTCACTGCGGTTTTCTTCAGCCTTGAGCATCTCGGATTGGCCGGTAACGGCTTCTTCGCGACGGATGACCAGGTTACGGATCACTGCATCGTTGTAGCGGAAGTTGTCTTCCAGCTCGGCCAGGGCCTTGCCAGTGCACTCAACGTTCAGCATCACGTAGTGAGCCTTGTGAACATTGTTGATTGCGTAGGCCAGTTGACGACGGCCCCAATCTTCCAGACGGTGGATTTTGCCGCCGTCTTCTTCGATCAGCTTGGTGTAACGCTCAACCATGCCGCCGACTTGCTCGCTTTGATCCGGGTGGACCAAAAAGATGATTTCGTAATGACGCATGAATGCTCCTTACGGGTTGTAGCCTGCCGCTCAAAAGCGGTCAGACAAGGAGTGAATGACACTTGTGTGTCTTGCCAGAGGTCGACACATGTGTGCCTGCCGTCACAGCAAGGGGCGCAATTGTAGAGAAGGGGCGTAAGAGGCGCAAGGCAATTGGTGATTATTTGAACAGTTCGTTCACACCATCAATTTTTGCCCTGACACAAACCATTGTGGGAGCGAACTTGCTCGCGAATACGGCTCGACATTCAATGAATATGTTGAATGACGCTCCGCTATCGCGAGCAAGCTCGCTCCCACAGGGTGTGGTGTGGGGCATAGAAATCAGGCCAACCACAATGAAACTACAGCAGGATCAGGACTTTTTGGCGGCCGCTGCGGCTTTAACGCTGCGCTGGCGCTGAGCCTCGAACAGGCAAACGCCGGTGGCCACGGAAACGTTGAGACTGCTGACGCTGCCGGCCATTGGCAGGCGCACCAGGTAGTCGCAATGTTCACGGGTCAGGCGCCGCATGCCCTTGCCTTCCGCCCCCATGATGAGGATGGTCGGCCCCGTCAGGTCTTGCTGATACAGGTCCTGCTCGGCCTCACCCGCGGTACCGACGACCCACAGGCCGCGCTGCTGGAGTTTCTCCAGAGTACGCGCCAGGTTGGTCACCGCCACCAACGGAATCACTTCCGCGGCGCCACAGGCGACTTTTCGTACAGTCGGGGTCAGGGTGGCTGACTTGTCCTTCGGAACGATCACTGCCAACGCACCGGCCGCATCAGCAGAACGCAGGCAAGCACCGAGGTTGTGCGGATCGGTCACGCCATCGAGCACCAGCAGCAGCGGCGCACCTTCGGTACGGTCGAGCAGCTCGTCGAGCATTGCCTCGCCCCAGACCTGGCTTGGACTGACGTCCGCCACCACGCCCTGGTGCACGCCTTCAACCCAGGCGTCCAGCTCACGACGCTCGGCCTGACCGACCGCAACGCGGTTTTCATTGGCCAGCTCGATCAGCGTCTGAACGCGCGGATCGCTGCGGCCTTCGGCCAACCAGATCTGCTTGACGCGTTTAGGGTGATGACGCAGCAACGCTTCTACGGCATGCACGCCGTAGATTTTTTCCAACTGACTCATGACTTGGCCTTAGGTTTACGCGCCCCGCCGCTTTTGGCTGGAGCCGAGCCCGCTTTCGGCGGGCCTTTACGGTGTTTACTCGGTTTGGCTGGCTTGCCCGTCGAGCTGGTTGATCCCGACCTTCCGGACTTTCCCTCAGACGCCGCTTTACCGCCGCTTTTCGCTTCGTTCAGCAACGCCTGCTTCATTTCACGACTTTTGCGCAACTCAGCGTTTTTCGCCGCAGCATCGCTTGGACGGTAAGCTTCGCTGGATTTCTTGTCCGCCGCGGTACGCCGCCCGGTCTTGGCCGCTGCCGGCTCAGGAACAGGTTTCGCCGCAGGCACATCAACACCCGCCGTACGTTTCTTGCGACCGATCGGCGCGCTGATGGTTTTTTCGGCCATCTCGAAGTCGATTTTGCGCTCGTCCAGATCAACCCGCATGACCCGCACTTCGACGGTATCGCCCAAGCGGAAGCTGCGACCGGTACGCTCACCGGCCAGGCGATGGTGCACAGGATCGAAGTGGTAGTAATCGCCCGGCAAGGCGGTGACGTGAACCAGACCCTCGACATAAATATCGGTCAGCTCAACGAACAGACCAAAACCTGTCACGGCAGTAATCACACCCGGGAAAGACTCACCAACGCGATCCTTCATGAACTCGCACTTGAGCCAGTTCACAACGTCACGAGTCGCTTCGTCGGCACGGCGCTCGCTCATGGAGCATTGCTCACCGAGCTGCTCCAGCGCCGCTTCGTCGTACGGATAGATGCGCGCTTTCGGAATGGTCATCGCCCCGGCACGCTTGACGTGCGGGGTGTTCTGCTTGGAATGGATGACACTGCGAATCGCCCGGTGCGTGAGCAAGTCCGGGTAACGGCGAATTGGCGAAGTGAAGTGGGTATAGGCTTCGTAATTCAGACCGAAGTGGCCCTGGTTATCGGCGCTATAAACCGCCTGACTCAACGAACGCAGCATGACGGTCTGGATCAGATGGAAATCCGGACGATCCTTGATACCGGCGAGCAGCGCCTGGTAATCCTTCGGCGACGGACCGTCTTTGCCTTTATGCAGCGACAGGCCAAGCTCACCCAGAAACGCGCGAAGCTTTTCCAGACGCTCCGGCGGCGGACCATCGTGGACCCGGTACAGTGCAGGAATTTCGTGCTTTTTCAGGAACTCAGCGGTGGCCACGTTGGCCGCCAGCATGCACTCCTCGATCAGCTTGTGCGCATCGTTACGAGTGGTCGGAGTGATTTCAGCGATTTTACGCCCGGAGCCGAAGATGATTCGGGTCTCCTGGGTTTCAAAGTCGATCGCTCCACGGACATGCCGTGCGCCGAGCAACACTTTGTACAGTGCATACAACTGCTTGAGGTGCGGCACGACATCCGCGTATTCGCTACGCAGCTGTTTGGCTTCGCTGGTTTTCGGCTGCTCGAGGATCGTGCTGACCTTGTTGTAGGTCAGACGAGCCTGGGAGTGGATCACCGCTTCGTAGAACTGGTAATCGGTCATTTCGCCGGTTTTCGAGATGGTCATCTCGCACACCATGGCCAGACGGTCGACTTTCGGGTTCAGCGAGCACAGGCCGTTGGACAACTGCTCCGGCAGCATCGGTACAACGCGCTCGGGGAAGTACACCGAGTTGCCGCGTACCTGCGACTCGGCATCCAGCGCCGAACCGATCTTCACATAGCTGGAAACGTCGGCGATGGCCACGTACAACTTCCAGCCACCGGAGAACAGGCGCAGCTTGCCAGGCTTGGTTTCGCAATAGACCGCGTCATCGAAGTCGCGCGCATCTTCGCCGTCGATGGTGACGAACGGCAGATGGCGCAGATCGATGCGCTTCTCTTTGTCTTTCTCTTCGACTTGCGGCTTGAGCTTGGCGGCTTCTTTGAGCACCGCTTCAGGCCAGACGTGAGGAATGTCATAAGTACGCAGCGCGACGTCGATTTCCATGCCCGGCGCCATGTAGTTGCCCACTACCTCGATCACGTCGCCTTGCGGCTGGAAGCGTGGCGTTGGCCAGTGAGTGACCTTCACTTCGACGAACTGACCGACTTTGGCGCCGGCATTGCGACCCGGCGTGACCAGCACTTCTTGCTGAATCTTCGGGTTGTCGGCAACGACGAAGCCGATGCCGCCTTCTTCGAAGTACCGGCCAACGATGCTTTCGTGGGCACGGGAAACCACTTCGACGATCATGCCTTCACGGCGACCACGACGGTCCAGACCGGAAACCCGGGCCAGCGCACGGTCACCGTCGAACACCAGACGCATTTGTGCCGGGCTCATGAACAGATCGTCACTGCCGTCGTCCGGGACCAGGAAGCCAAAACCGTCTCGGTGACCGCTGATGCGACCGAGGATCAGGTCGAGCTTGTCCACCGGTGCGTAAGTGCCGCGGCGGGTATAAATCAGCTGAGCATCGCGCTCCATGGCGCGCAGGCGGCGACGCAGGGCTTCGAGCTGGTCTTCTGTGGTCAGACCAAACTCTTCGACCAACTGCTCGCGGTTAGCCGGCGAACCTCGATCAGCAAGGTGCTGAAGGATCAATTCGCGGCTAGGAATAGGGTTTTCATATTTTTCCGCTTCACGAGCGGCCTCGGGATCGAGGGACTGCCAATCGGCCATTAGAGAGTTTTCACCTTGTCTATATGCGGGTTAGTTTGGCATACACGTATTGAAACGGGAAATTTCAGGCTCCGACAGCACTTGAAAAGCTCTTTGCCAAGCATAGAAAGCTCACCTGAGTGCCGCTCGCGAAATTTTCCAAGTATTTTTAATAACAGGGGTTTACAGTTAAAAACGTGGTCCGTATAGTGCGCGCCATCGACGACGCAGACGTTGTCGATACTGCCCAGATGGTGAAATTGGTAGACACGCCAGCTTCAGGTGCTGGTGACCGCAAGGTCGTGGAAGTTCGAGTCTTCTTCTGGGCACCAATTTAGAGCTGGAGATTACATCAATCTTCAGGCTCCCACAAAAACCCGCGAAAGCGGGTTTTTGCATTTCAGGCGTTTGATTTATTAAAACCAAAACAGGGGTTTACAGATCAAAACGCTCTACGTATAGTGCGCTCCATCAACGGCGTACAACGCTGCTGATACTGCCCAGATGGTGAAATTGGTAGACACGCCAGCTTCAGGTGCTGGTGACCGCAAGGTCGTGGAAGTTCGAGTTCTTCTTCTGGGCACCAATTCAAACTTCAGAGCATTGCTTTGAAGCTTCACAAAAACCCGCGAAAGCGGGTTTTTGCGTTTCTGGTTTTCGAATCTGCGCAGCCTGCGCGCCTTCGGTAAGGTCTACGGCAACAACATGTCGGACCGCGGCCTGAAACCCTTCAACCAGCTGCAACCACCAAACGTCACCCCGGCCGACCTCGGCAACGCCGAACAAGCGCTGGATCTGGAACGTGACGCTGGCCTGAACTGATGAGCGCATCGCTAGCCGCCTCCGCAAACCACAGGGGTTCTATGCCACGGCGCAAACGACCATCAATCTGGCTGCTGTTACCAGTGCTGCTGTTAGTGGTGCTGAGCCTGCTGCCGTTGCTGTATGTCGGACTCAAAGCCTGGCAAGCCGGTTGGGCCCAGGCACTGCATTTACTGTGGCGCCCCTATGTCTTTGGCTTACTGCGCAATACGCTGTGGCTGATGATCGGCGTGATCGGCTTGTCTCTGGCCTGGTTGCTGGAGCGCAGCAACTTGCCTGGGCGCCGCTTGTGGGGGGGTGCTCTTCAGGATCACCCTACCCTTGCTTTGGCCTTCTTTACTGGCCGGATCACTGCTGATCGCCCTGCACATGCTGGTGGAGTTCGGCGCCCTGTCGATCATCGGCCTGCAAACCTTTACCACAGCGATTTACCAGCAGTTCGAGCTGGAATTCAGCAACGCCAATGCAGCGATGCTGTCTGCGGTATTGCTCGCGCTTTGTCTTGTGCTGTTGTGGCTGGAATTGCGGGTTCGCGGCAAGGATGCCAGTGCGGTGCAGCGATATGCCGGGATCGCCCCGGTCACCGAACGCAGTGGCAAGAAAAAAATCGTCCACTGGCGCTATCAATGCGCAACTTTTTTGCGCCAGACCTTTGTTGAATGGGCTGCCCACAGCATCAATCAATCGGTGTGGGCAGAGGCGTATTATCGCCAGCAAAGGGCCAAAGGCAGCTCTTACCAAGCGGCCCTCAGGGCACTGGCGTTCAAGTGGATCCGGATCGTTTATCGGTGCTGGAAAACCAGCACCGTGTACGACGAAAACGTTTATCTACAGGCCTTGCCTCGGCACGGCTCGCCTTTGATCAGCGAGCCGGACACAGCAAAGCCGTGCTGACGGAAAGGCTCAGGGCGTGATGGCGATGGAACAGGCAACATCTATGCCCTGAACTGCCCCAGACTCGCCTTCAGTTGCGCCGCCAGACCGTCCAGCACCTTGCCGCTGGCGGTTGTCTCCACCACCGCCTGAGCCGCGCGCTCTGCCTGGGCATGGATGGTTTCGACCCGCCCACGTACCGCGTGCGCACCTTTCGCCTGATGAGCCGCCGCCTGGGTAGCCAAACCAATCGCCGCATGGACCTGCTCAACCGAGGACTGCACCGACTGCTGCAAGCGCGCACTGTCACGCAACACCAGCAAGCCTTCGCTGGCCTGACGACCCGCCTGACCAATCGCCGCTACCGCTTCGCGCGCCCCCTGCTGCAAGGCCCCAATATGCGCCTGGATGTCGCCGGTTGAGCTTTGAGTCTTACTCGCCAGCGCCCGCACCTCATCGGCCACCACCGCAAAACCGCGCCCGGTTTCGCCGGCGCGCGCCGCTTCAATGGCCGCGTTCAGCGCCAGCAGGTTGGTCTGTTCGGCAATTCCGTGAATCACCGTCAGCACCACTTCAATCTGCTCGCTTTGTTGCGCCAGTCGCTCGATCACTTTGGCGCCGGTATCCACCTGCCCGGCCAATGCCTCGATCAAGCTTCCGACCTGCGCCGATGTACGGGTGTTCTCGTCGGTCGCCTGACGGATATCCACCACCTGCTTCAAAGCCGCCTGCATGGCATGACTCTCGGCCTGGGCCTCATCGGCCATTTGCGACAACGCACGCAGGCTCTCCGCGACTTCGTCCCGCTGCGCCGTTGCTGCCGCATCGGCACCGGCATTGCGCAGGGTCATGGCGCCAATCTCGACACCCGTGCGCTGCGCTACATCGCCTGCCTCGCGGACAATTGGCTGCAACTTATCCACAAAGCGGTTGACCGCCGCAGCCATGTCGCCGATCTCGTCCTTGCTGTTGAGCTGGACGCGCTTGGTCAAATCACCCTCACCGGCTGCCAAATCATTCAGCGCCGCGATCAATAGATGCAACCGGTTGACCACCCGACGTCCCAGCACCACCGCCAGCAACAGCAAGACACCAAACCCGACCAATGCCAGGCCCATGCCGATCCGCCAGCGCAACGTTGCTGCAGCCTCCTGCACGGTGCTGGTGGTGTTGTCCTTCATCTGCGAGGCGGTGGTTTGCGCCGACTGCAAGCGCCCACGCATAGCGGTTGCGCTATCAGCCGCTGCGCCCTTGAGACTATCGCCAACCAATTGATCACTGCTGGCAATCAAGGTCGAGAAGCGTTTATCCAAAGCCGCCAGATCAGTCTCTACCGAAGCCGTGGAGACCCCCATCAATACCTTGCCGATTTCCACGCCATTGGGACTGATCGAGGCTTCGAGGTAGTAGACCGAAGAATCGTGCTTCGCCGCATCCAGCACTTTATCCATCGCGCGCTCGCCCTGGCCTTTCTCCAGAAGGGCCTTGTTGATCGGGTTTTCCCGATTCATATAGCGAGTCAGGTGCTGGCCGGTGGCGTCGTCATACACCACGAACAGCACGTTGGGATTGCGCTGGGCACGTCGAGCGAATTCGGAAAGGGTCGGGACATCGTTGTCCCACATCGCGCGCGGAGCCACAGAAGCAAGAAGCTGGGCCATATCATTGGCCGAGTCCTTCAGATCCTTTTCCAGTGCAGCACGCAGTTGCGACTGCTCATCCTTCAGTCGCGAGGACAGACCCGCGGTCAGGCGCTGACGGGTACTGGTGGAGAGACTGTCGAGGCTCGACGTGACTTCACGCCCCGCCTGCTCGAGCTCGCCAGACAGTTTCTGGCTATCGACACCCAGTCGGGTACCGAGATCAGCTTCCAATGCGGTCACCGTACTCCGAGTCAGAGCAACAGCCACCAGCACCTGCACCAAAAGGGCGATACCAAGGGTAACGAACACAGGCCGCAGTAAACGGCTTTGTAACAGTGAGAGAACGGCCGACACAGGAAATCCCTCTACGTTGACGCCATTAAATTGATGGCACCCTGGAAAGGATAATCACAGCAAAGGTCGTGCCGTCCAACAGACAGAAACGACAAAGGACCCTATAAAGGGTCCTTTGCGTTTTACATCAACGACTTATTAAGCAAACGGATGACGCAGAACGATGGTCTCGTTGCGGTCCGGCCCCGTCGAAATAATGTCGATCGGCGCGCCAACCAACTCTTCGACGCGCTTAATGTAAGCACGAGCAGCCGCTGGCAGCTCTTCCAGGGTCTTGGCACCCAGGGTCGACTCGGTCCAGCCCGGCATTTGTTCGTACACTGGCTCCAGGCCGATGTAGCTGTCGGCGTCGGTCGGTGCGTCGATGACTGCACCATCCTGGTTCTTGTAGCCCACGCAGATATTGATGGTCTCAAGACCGTCGAGCACGTCGAGCTTGGTCAGGCACAGGCCGGAGATGCTGTTTACGTCGATGGCGCGACGCAGGATCACGGCATCGAACCAGCCGCAACGACGAGCACGGCCGGTGGTAGCGCCGAACTCGTGGCCACGCTTGGCCAGGAACGCACCAACGTCATCGAACAGCTCGGTCGGGAATGGACCCGAACCCACGCGAGTGGTGTAAGCCTTGGTGATGCCCAGAATGTAATCCAGGTACATCGGACCAAAACCCGAACCGGTAGCGATGCCGCCGGCCGTGGTGTTGGAACTGGTGACGTACGGGTAGGTACCATGGTCGATGTCCAGCAGCGAGCCCTGGGCACCTTCGAACATGATGTCCTTGCCGGCGCGACGCAGGTCGTGCAGCTCGGCAGTCACGTCCAGCATCATCGGCTTGAGCAGCTCGGCGTATTCCATGCACTCGTCGAGTGTCTTCTGGAAGTCGATCGCCGGCTCTTTGTAGTAATTGACCAGCACGAAGTTGTGGTAATCCAGCAACTCACCCAGCTTCGCGGCGAAACGCTCGCGATGGAACAGGTCACCGATACGCAGGCCGCGACGTGCAACCTTGTCTTCATAAGCCGGGCCGATACCGCGACCGGTAGTACCGATCTTGAGCTCGCCACGGGCTTTTTCACGGGCCTGGTCCAGCGCCACGTGGTAGGACAGGATCAGCGGGCAGGACGGGCTGATACGCAGGCGCTCGCGCACCGGTACGCCTTTCTCTTCCAGCTTGATGATTTCACGCAGCAAGGCGTCAGGTGCAACCACCACGCCGTTACCGATCAGGCACTGCACGCCTTCGCGCAGTACGCCCGAGGGGATCAGGTGCAAGACGGTTTTCTCGCCGTCGATCACCAGCGTGTGACCGGCGTTGTGGCCACCCTGATAGCGCACTACGGCGGCAGCATGTTCGGTCAGCAGATCAACGATCTTGCCTTTGCCCTCATCACCCCATTGGGTGCCCAGGACTACGACATTCTTACCCATAACACTTGTCCTCATTCGCGCAAACTTGGTGCCGGCAGCGGCCGGCAGGAAAACTCAAGAGGCCAGCGGCAATACTTGCCAAAGCCCGTTCTGCAGAATCAATTGCCGGTCGCAGTCCGCTTCACGGGCGGCGGCCAAAGGTTGCCCAGGCAACGCCTGAACAACACGCTGACCCTCACTGCGCAACTGGCAAACCTGCTGCCAGAGTGCCGCGTCCGTACTGTCAGGCATCCAGATACCGCCAGACGGTAGCTCGACTTCAGCACGCCCCAGGGTCACCAGGGTTTTCAAATCGGTAGAGAAGCCAGTCGCCGGACGGGCACGACCGAAGTCGGCGCCAATATCGTCATAACGACCGCCCTGAGCGATGGACTGGCCAACACCCGGTACGAATACTGCGAACACCACACCGGTGTGGTAGTGATAACCGCGCAACTCACCCAGGTCGAAGTAAAGCGGCAACTCCGGGAAACGCGCGGACAAACGCTCGGCAATCGCCAGCAAGTCATCCAGCGCAGCCAGAACAGGAGCCGGCGCATTGGCCAGACGCTCACGGGCAGCCGCTAATACTTCACGGCCGCCACACAAATCGACCAACGCCCGCAGCATGCCCGACAGATCGGCAGGCAGGCCTTCTGTCAAGGTAATGACCTCATCGATCGCCTTGCGCTGCAAAGCGTCGAACAACTGTTGCTCCACTTCACCGGACAAACCGGCGGCACGGGCCAGACCACGATAGATACCCACATGGCCAAGATCCATGTGCACATCCGGCACATCGGCCAGTTGCAGCATCGCCAGCATCAAGCTGATGACTTCAACGTCGCTGCTCGGACTCGCATCGCCGTACAACTCGGCGCCCAGTTGAATCGGGCTGCGCGAGGACGACAAGGCACGCGGCTGCGCATGCAGAACACTACCGGCATAGCATAGGCGGCTCGGACCTTCGCGACGCAAGGTATGCGCGTCGATACGCGCCACTTGCGGGGTGATGTCGGCGCGAAAGCCCATCTGTCGGCCCGACTGCGGGTCGATCACCTTGAAGGTCCGCAGATCGAGATCCTGGCCTGCTCCAGTCAGCAGGGATTCCAGATATTCGATGTGCGGGGTGACGACGAACTCATAGCCCCAGCTCTGGAACAGATCCAACACCTGACGACGCGCTACTTCAATACGCGCCGCTTCCGGCGGAAGTACTTCTTCGATGCCATCTGGCAGCAGCCAGCGGTCTACCGTTGCCATTACGCCATTCCCCTGTGATCCGGGCGGCACGCTTCTGGGCGAGCCTTGAGTAAAGCAGAAAGTATTGCATCCGACGCAAACCCAGTCGGACAACAGCCTGAACCCAGGCTACACAGCACTTTCCTCGAAAAATCTTGCCAAGTTCTCAAGCGAACTTCAGCCAATCAAACGTGCAGACGCAAAAAAGCCGGGAATTTCCCGGCTGCCGCATCATACACTCGTTTTCCCAAAGGATCACCCCGCCAAGCGCATTAGCCGCTCGGCGGGGCGCCCCATCAAGGCTTGGCTTTTTCCAGAAAACGGAAGAAGTCGCTGTTTGGGTCCAGAACCATGACGTCGGATTTGTTCGTGAAGCTTTCACGGTAGGCACGCAGGCTACGGTAGAACGCGTAGAACTCCTGATCCTGACCATAGGCCTTGGCGTAAATCGAAGCGGCCTGGGCATCGCCATCACCGCGAGCCTCTTCCGACTCACGATAAGCCTCGGCAAGCAACACGCGACGCTGACGATCGGCGTCGGCACGAATGCCTTCTGCCAGCTCGTTACCTTTGGCGCGATGCTCGCGAGCTTCACGCTCACGCTCGGTGCTCATACGCTCGAACACGCTGCGGTTCACTTCCTTCGGCAGATCGATGGCCTTGACCCGAACATCGATAACTTCGATGCCCAGCTCTTTTTCCGCCATTTTATTGAGCGAAGCAGTGATGTCCGCCATCAGCGCATCGCGCTCACCGGAAACCACTTCATGCAGGGTGCGTTTACCGAACTGGTCACGCAGGCCCGATTCCAGACGACGCGAGAGTCGCTCATCAGCAATCTGCTTGAGGCCGGATGTCGCGGTGTAGAAGCGCTCGGCATCTTTCACGCGCCACTTGGCGTAGGCATCGACCATGACGGCTTTCTTTTCCAGCGTCAGGAAGCGCTGCGTCGGTGCATCAAGCGTCATCAAGCGCGCGTCGAACTTGCGCACCTGGTTGACGTAAGGCACTTTCACATGCAGGCCCGGCTGAACATCAGTCTGAACCACGCGACCGAACTGCAGCAGCACCGCACGCTCTGTCTGAGCCACGATGTAGAAGCAGTTCCAGGCAGCGATAGCCACGATGACGCCGACAATAAGGGCGATCAGCGATTTATTGCTCATCAGCGACTCTCCCTGGTACGCGTTTGCTGTTGCTGCGAATCCGCTGCGCTGCGCGGGCTCACATCGCTGTTGCCAGCTGCTGCCGCGCCCACTGCCGGTGCAGTGCCGCTACGACCGCTTTCGATCATCTTGTCCAGCGGCAGATAAAGCAGGTTGCTCTGCCCGTTCTTGTTACCGGTCACAAGCACCTTGCTGGTGTTGCTGAAGACTTCCTGCATGGTGTCCAGGTACAGACGCTGACGGGTGACCTCAGGGGCCTTGCGGTACTCGGCCACCAGTTTGGTGAAGCGATCGGCCTCACCCTTGGCGCGAGAGACGGTCTCGTCGCGGTAACCATTGGCATCCTCGAGGATCCGCTGGGCCTGGCCACGAGCTTCCGGCACCACGCCGTTGGCGTAGGTCTCAGCCTGGTTGCGCGAACGCTGCTCATCTTCACGAGCGCGGATCACGTCATCGAAGGCTTCCTGGACTTCACGGGGAGCGGCAGCGCTCTGAACGTTGACCTGAGTGACGGTGATACCGGTGCGATAGGTATCGAGGAAGCGTTGCAGACGCTCCTTGATTTCGCTGGCCATCAACTCACGCCCCTCGGTCAGCACCTGGTCCATCGCGGTGGAACCCACCACATGGCGCAGGGCACTCTCGGTCGCGTGTTGCAGGCTGATTTCCGGCTGATCGACGTTCAGCACGAAGTCCTGCAGGTTGCTGATCTTGTACTGCACGGTCAGCGGCACTTCGACGATGTTTTCGTCTTCAGTCAGCATTTGACCCTGCTTGGTATAGGCACGCTCACGCGTGACGTTTTCCATGTACTTGCGATCGATCGGCGGGAAGTAAATGTTCAGACCCGGGCCGACGGTTTCATAGTACTTGCCGAAGCGCAGCACCACGGCCTGCTCCTGCTCGTCTACGACATAAACCGCGCTGTACAGCCAGATGGCCGCCAGCACGACAAGGCCGATACCAAGCAAGCCGTAACCTCCGCCCTTGCTTGAACCACCGCCATCGTCACCACGTTTCTTGCTACCACCGAACAACCCATTCAGGCTTTCCTGTAGCTTACGGAAGGCCTCGTCGAGATCTGGCGGCCCCTTGCGGTCGCCATTATTTCGGCGCTTACCACCCCAAGGATCCTGATTATTCGAGTTGCCACCCGGCTCATTCCAAGCCATAGCGCTCTCCATCTGATAAAGCAAAGACGCGCCCGCGGCGCGCCGACCAATGCTACAGAATGCCTGCTACAGCGGCACAACCGCTTTTTCAGGCTTTTATTGCAAAGTGTGTTGCTCGATGAACTCCAGCGGTTGCATTCCTTCGCGACTCACCAGTCGATTCAACTCGACCCGTGGCAAGCGAACAGCCAGTAAACTGATGCCTTCTTCATCGTGCTCTTCTTTCTGTACTGCGCCTAAAGCGAAGAACTGAGCACGCAGTCGAGCAAAACGCTGGGGCAAGCGCAAGGTGCCGACGAACAAATCGTTGCCGAGCAATTCTGCGACAGCCTGCTTGAGCAGATCCAATCCCTGACCGTCCCGGGCCGACAACCAGACCCGCTGCGGCTTGCCGTCGGCATCGCGCTGGATCTGCGGCTCCACACCCTCAAGCAAATCGAGTTTGTTATAGACCTCCAGGATCGGCAAGTCTTGAGCACCGATCTCGCCGAGCACCACCATGACCTGCTCAATCTGAGCCATACGCTCGGGCTCATGGGCGTCGATCACGTGCAACAACAGGTCGGAGTTGCTCGACTCCTCCAGCGTAGCCCGAAACGCCTCGACCAGCTTATGCGGCAAATGGCGGATAAAACCCACGGTATCGGCCAGCACGATGGGACCGAGGTCTTCGAGCTCGAGGCGGCGCAGGGTCGGGTCGAGAGTGGCGAATAGCTGGTTGGCCGCGAAGACATCGGAGTCCGTCACCGAGTTGAACAGCGTCGATTTGCCGGCGTTGGTATAACCCACCAGTGAAACCGTCGGAATGTCAGCACGCTTGCGGCCACGACGCGATTGCTCACGCTGGCTGCGGACCTTTTCCAGACGCCCCTTGATCTGCCGCAGGCGAATCCGCAGGAGACGCCGGTCTGTCTCGAGCTGGGTTTCACCCGGGCCACGCAGACCGATACCGCCTTTCTGCCGTTCAAGGTGAGTCCAGCCACGAACCAGCCGCGTACTCATGTACTCAAGCTGGGCCAGCTCTACCTGGAGCTTGCCTTCATGGGTGCGTGCGCGTTGGGCGAAGATATCGAGAATCAGACCCGTGCGGTCAATCACGCGACACTCGAAAACACGTTCGAGGTTACGTTCCTGACTGGGTGTGAGGATGTGATTGAAAATCACCAGATCTACCTGTTCGGCTTTGACCAGGTCGCGTAACTCTTCGACCTTGCCGCTGCCAATCAGGTATTTGGCGGTTGGCCGATTACGCGGCACGTTAAAAAACGCGACGGTCTCGGCGCCGGCCGATATTGCCAACTCCTGAAACTCCTGCGGATCTTCGCGCGCCTCAGGGTCCTGACCATCCAAGTGAACGAGAATTGCCCGCTCACCACCACCGTGGCGCTCAAAGAACAAAGGAGACTCCTATCAGGCGTTACCTGGCTCAGCGTCACCCTGTTCGGTTTCGGTTGCGCTAGGCAAGCGAATTGGACGAACCGGAACCACTGTCGAGATAGCGTGTTTGTAAACCATCTGGCTGACGGTATTTTTCAGCAAAATCACGAACTGGTCGAAGGACTCGATCTGACCTTGCAGTTTGATCCCGTTGACCAGATAAATGGAAACCCCAACTTTCTCTTTACGTAAAGTATTCAAGTAAGGGTCTTGTAGCGAATGCCCTTTTGACATGTGCCGCACTCCTTTAAGGATCAATAATAAAAAAATTAGAAAACAGATGGCTTTTGGCCGCCACTCCCCCAAAGGATAGACGGCAATTGCAAGGACTCAGCTCAATATGGAGACCGTTCCCAAGTATTTCAAGGCGCGCGGCAGATTGTCGCAATCCAGACTGTCCAGCCAATGCAGGTCAGCCCAGCTGCGTAGCCAGGTGAACTGGCGCTTCGCCAATTGGCGCGTGGCAATGATGCCGCGCTCCTGCATCTCGGCTGACGTCAGCTTGCCATCCAGGTGATCCCAGACTTGTCGATAGCCTACAGCACGTATAGACGGCAACCCGGCATGCAGGTCACTTCTTGAACGCAGAGCTACGACCTCGTCAATGAATCCCTGTTCCAACATTTGTGTAAATCTTTGTGCAATACGCTCGTGCAGTACCTGACGGTTCGCCGGAGCGATGGCCAAGTTTGCGACAGTATAGGGCAATTGTCCGCGTCCCGAAGCGGCTGCTTCAGTACTTTGCGCAGATTGTCGCTGCCGATGGGCCGTCATGCTCAGGCCGCTGACTCGATAAACCTCCAGCGCCCGACTCAGTCGTTGCGGATCATTGGGATGGATTCTCGCCGCAGATTCCGGGTCGATCACCGCCAGTTGGTCGTGCAGGGCTTGCCAGCCAAGGCGTGCAGCCTCCTCCTCGATTTCTGCGCGCACGTGCGGATCGGCCGCCGGCATATCCGCCAGACCTTCGAGCAAAGCCTTGTAATA
The DNA here is from genome assembly GCF_059421425.1 of Pseudomonas sp. GW821-FHT02H09. NCBI lineage: Bacteria > Pseudomonadati > Pseudomonadota > Gammaproteobacteria > Pseudomonadales > Pseudomonadaceae > Pseudomonas > Pseudomonas sp. GW821-FHT02H09. The sequence goes on along the minus strand of NZ_JBWKVA010000007.1, from coordinate 8,710 downwards.
GAGCATTGTCCCGCCCACCAACAGCGGAATGTTGCCGCGTGCGGTGATGTCCGCCATCGCGGCCAGGGCGTCGGTACGGAAATCAGCCGCTGAATAGCTCTGCGCCGGGTCGAGAATATCGATCAACCGATGGGGAAACTCGGCCAACAGTTCTTTCGAAGGCTTGGCGGTGCCGATGTCCATGCCGCGGTAGACCAGCGCCGAATCGACGCTGATCAACTCGCAGGGCAATACTTTGCTCAACTCGATGGCCAGATCGGTCTTGCCCGCAGCAGTCGGGCCCATCAGAAATATGGCTGGAGGGAGCTGGCTCATCAACGACCGCGCAAGAACAGTTTGTCCAGATCGTCCAGGCCCAATTGGGTCCAGGTCGGTCGGCCATGGTTACATTGACCGCTGCGTTCGGTGTTTTCCATGTCGCGCAGCAGACCGTTCATTTCCGGCAAGGCCAGGCGTCGATTGGCGCGAATCGCGCCGTGGCAGGCCATGGTCCCGAGCAATTCATTGAGATGCGCCTGAATCCGGTCACTGGTGCCGTATTCCATCAGGTCTGCCAGGACGTCATGAACCAGACGGTTGGCTTCGGCCTGCTTGAGCAGTGCCGGGATTTGCCGGATTGCCAGGGTTTCCGGGCCCAGACGCTGTAATTCGAAGCCCAGACGCTGGAACCAGTTGCCATGTTCCTCAGCGCAATCGGCTTCGCGCTGGCTGACCGCAATCGACTCAGGCACCAGCAATGGCTGGCCGCTCAGGCCTTCGCTGGCCATCGCGACTTTCAGCCGCTCGTACATGATCCGCTCATGGGCCGCGTGCATGTCCACCAGCACCAGGCCCTGGGCGTTTTCCGAGAGAATATAGATGCCTTTAAGCTGCGCCAGCGCATACCCCAAAGGCGGGATATCACCCTGGCCGTCCGGCAGCGACACTGCCGCGTTTTCCGGCAAGGGCGCAAAAAACTCGCGATAAGCGCTCTGGGCTTCGGCGGCCGGCAACGCCGATTGAGGCCGCGGCGTGTATTGGTATTGATAACCCGCCCCGGCGCCTGAGCCCGGCGCATTGAATGTCGGTTGAGGCCGGGGTTGTTCCAGCAACAGATTGGCCGCCAGACTCATTTCGCCCTGCGGTCCGAACTCGCCGGCCTCGATTCCGCTTGGCCGGACAATGCCGGCGGCAGCGGCTGGGGCGGCCAGATGATCCTCCGGACGCACGTCGCCCAAGGCGCGGTGCAAGGTGCCATACAGGAAGTCATGCACCATGCGCCCGTCACGGAAACGCACTTCGTGCTTGGTCGGGTGCACGTTGACGTCCACTACCGCCGGGTCGACTTCAAAAAACAGCACAAAGGTCGGGTGCCGACCGTTGAACAGCACATCCCGGTAAGCCTGACGCACCGCATGGGCCACAAGCTTGTCGCGCACGGCGCGGCCGTTGACGTAGAAATACTGCAAATCCGCCTGGCTTCGGGAGAACGTCGGCAACCCGACCCAACCCCACAGGCGCAGACCGTTGCGTTCAACCTCGATCGGCAGCGCCTGCTCGAGGAATCCGGCACCGCAAACCGCTGCCACACGCCGGGCGCGAGCCGCGTCGTCATGAGCTTCGTGCAGACTGAGGATGCTCTTGCCGTTATGGCGCAAATGGAACGCCACGTCGAAACGCGCCAGCGCCAGACGCTTGATCACTTCTTGCAGGTGATCGAACTCGGTTTTTTCGGCCTTGAGGAATTTACGCCGCGCCGGGGTGTTGAAAAACAGATCGCGCACTTCCACCGAAGTACCCACTGGATGGGCCGCCGGCTGGACGCGGGGCGCCATGTCACGGCCTTCGGTCTCGACTTGCCAGGCCTGGTCGGCATCGCGGGTACGGGAGGTCAGGGTCAGGCGCGCTACCGAACTGATGGACGCCAGTGCTTCACCGCGGAACCCCAGGCTCATCACGCGCTCGAGATCCTCCAGGTCGCGGATCTTGCTGGTGGCATGTCGCGCCAGGGCTAATGGCAGGTCATCCGAAGAGATACCACTGCCATCGTCACGCACGCGCAACAGTTTGACCCCGGCTTGCTCGACGTCGACATCGATACGTTTGGCACCGGAGTCCAGGCTGTTTTCCAGCAATTCCTTGATCACTGACGCCGGGCGCTCGACGACCTCGCCGGCGGCGATCTGGTTCGCCAACCGCGGGCTGAGCAGCTCAATACGCGCGCGATTGCTCAGCATCTCACTCATTCCTTGGCCGCCAGTTCAGTACCCGGAATGGTCAGGGTCTGACCGACTTTCAGTTCATCGCTCTGCAGATTGTTGACGCTGCGCAGGGTGGCGGCCGAAACCTGATAGCGCACGGCAATCATCGCTAGCGTTTCACCCGGACTCACCCGGTGATCACGTGGCCCTTGGGCAATTTTTCCAGAATCACGCAGCCAGGCGATGTAAGTGCCAGGTGGCGGATTCTGCTGGAAGAACTGGCGAACACCGCTGCTGATAGAGCGGGCCAGCGCTTGCTGATGGTTGGACGCTGCCAGTTTCGAGGCTTCGTTGGCGTTGGAAATAAATCCGGTTTCTACCAGGATCGACGGGATATCCGGAGATTTGAGCACCATGAACCCGGCCTGCTCGACGCGCTGCTTGTGCAACGGCGTGACCCGGCCAATGTTGCTCAGGACCTTCTGGCCGACGTTCAGGCTTGAGGTCAGCGAGGCGGTCATTGACAGGTCGAGCAACACACCGGCCAACATCCGGTCCTTGTCATCGAGACTGACATTACCGGCACCGCCGATCAGGTCGGAGCGGTTTTCACTGTCGGCCAGCCAACGAGCGGTCTCGGAGGTGGCGCCGCGCTCGGACAAGGCAAACACCGAAGCACCGAAGGCGGCGGCTGACGGCGCCGCATCGGCATGGATCGAAACGAACAGATCTGCGCCCTTCTTGCGGGCAATCTCGGTACGTCCGCGCAACGGAATGAAATAGTCACCGGTACGGGTCAGCTCGGCACGGAAGCCTTTCATGCCGCTGACCTGACGCTGCAACTCCCTGGCGATCGCCAGCACCACGTCTTTTTCCTTCTGGCCGCGGGAGCCGGAAGCACCCGGGTCCTCACCACCGTGACCGGCATCGATCACCACAATGATGTCGCGCTTGCCGGCCGGCGCAGGTGGAAGCTTGATGGAAGGCTCGACCGGGGTCACTGGCACCGCAGGCACGGTGGCAACATTGGTCGGCGGCGGGGTCGGTGCAGCATCAGCAGCGTTGTCGAATAGATCGACCACCAGCCGGTTACCATACTGCGCATTGGGCGCCAGGATGAAACTTTTCGGCGTGACGGCTTTTTTCAGGTCGATGACCACCCGCAGGTCGGTCGGCGTACGCTGGGCCGAGCGCATGGAGGTTATCGGGGTGTTGGCGGTGGAGACATTCAGCGGGCCGCCAAGCGTCGCGCCATTGATGTCGATCACCAGGCGATCTGGCGCCGTCAGGGTAAAAACGCTGTGCTGGACCGGACCGGACAGGTCAAACACCAGTCGGGTGTTATCCGGTGCGCGCCACAGGCGTACGCTACGGACCTGTGTGGCAGCCACAGCGTCGACGGCCAGTGCCGTAAGCAATAGTCCTACGACAGCAACCAACGCGCGAAAGCGCATACCTAACCCCATCATTTATTTGAATTCCAATGCCAAAGCGGCACACCACAACTCGCCACGCGAGCCTTGGGGCAACAAACTCAGCGAACGTCCGCTGTTATGCGGGCTAATGGTAATGGTCAGGTCGGGCTTTGGCAAAAAGCCTGCACCACGCTGGGGCCATTCGATCAGACACAGTGCATCGCCTTCGAAGTAATCACGGATGCCGAGAAATTCCAGCTCCTCCGGATCGACCAGTCGATAGAGGTCGAAATGGAAAGCCCGAACCTCGCCGATCTCATAAGGTTCAACCAGGGTAAAGGTCGGACTCTTGACCGCCCCCATATGCCCCAGGCCACGGATGATGCCCCGCGACAAGGTGGTTTTCCCCGCCCCCAGATCACCGTCCAGGAAGATCACCCCAAGTCCTTGGGTGACTTGAGCGATACACGCCCCCAACTTGATCATGGCTTCTTCATCGGCCAGATACAGCGTTACTTCAGACACGGTGATTGCTCCTCCAGCAACTGACGAATGGCTGGAATCAAATCACTGGCCGCCAGCCCCCGGCCCAATTTGCCTTGACGCTCGCCAGCGCTGGCGTGCAGCCAGACCGCCAGACAGGCTGCATCGTAAGCCTCCATGCCCTGAGCCAGCAGCGCGCCGACCAATCCGGCCAGCACATCCCCCAGACCCGCCGTCGCCATTGCCGGATGACCACGATCACACAGCGCCAGGCGACCGTCCGGGCTGGCAATAAGACTGCCGGCACCTTTGAGAATGACCACCACCGAGTATTTCTTGCTCAATTGGCGCGCAACAGTAAGACGATCTGCCTGAACGGCCGCTGTCGAAAGCCCCAACAGACGCGCCGCTTCGCCCGGATGCGGAGTTATCACACAGCCCCTTGGCAATTCCAGCCCACCCTTGGCCAGCAGGTTCAGTGCATCGGCATCCCAGACTTGCGGCAATGGCGCATTGGCCGCCGCCGACAACAGACTCCGCCCCCAGGCAGCCTGCCCCAAACCCGGACCAACCACCAATACCGATGCCCGCTCAAGCAGCCCCATCAGTTGGTTGGCAGAATGTGTACCCACCGTCATGACTTCCGGTAGCCGCGCCAGGGCTGCCGGCACGTGCTCGCTGCGGGTCGCCACTGAAACCAGGCCCGCGCCACTGCGCAGGGCACTTTCAGCACTTAATAAGATGGCACCGCCAAGACCCCGGTCGCCGCCGATCAACAATACATGGCCGAACTGACCTTTATGGGCGCTCGGCGAGCGCGCAGAAAGCTGCGGCAAGTTGCCAGGCCCGAGGTGCTGAACGTCGGGTAAATCGTGTTTTGTCTGCGGCATGCGTCTTCGGGCTCCGATGTCTGGCAGAATTATACGCACCTCAGCCCCGGTTTCTCTCGTCTCATGCCTGCTATTACTGTCGACCTTCCCGCCCTCGCCCAATCAATCAAGGATTGGGGTCGCGAGTTGGGCTTTCAACAAGTTGGCATCAGCGGCCTGGACCTGGCCGAGCATGAGCAGCACCTGCAGCGCTGGCTCGACGCCGGGTATCACGGCGAAATGGACTACATGGGCGCCCATGGCAGCAAACGCTCCCATCCCGAGGAGTTGGTGCCGGGTACGCTGCGGGTGGTTTCGTTGCGCATGGACTACCTGCCGGGTGATACCCATATGGCTCAGCGCCTGGCTCAGCCGGAAAAAGCCTATGTCTCGCGGTATGCCTTGGGTCGCGATTACCACAAGCTGATCCGCAAACGCGTGCAGCAGTTGGCAGAGCGCATCCAGAAGGTCATCGGCCCGTTCGGCTATCGCGCCTTCGTCGACAGCGCTCCGGTGCTGGAAAAAGCCATCGCCGAACAGGCGGGGCTCGGCTGGATCGGTAAAAACACCCTGGTGCTCAACCGCAAGGCCGGCAGCTATTTCTTTCTCAGCGAGCTGTTTGTCGACTTGCCGCTACCGGTAGACCCACCCCACGCCACTGAGCACTGTGGTCGCTGCACTGCTTGCCTGGACATATGCCCGACCAATGCCTTCGTCGGTCCATATGTACTGGACGCTCGACGCTGCATCTCCTACCTGACCATCGAACTGAAATCCGCTATCCCCGAGGATTTGCGGCCATTGATCGGCAATCGGGTGTTTGGCTGTGATGACTGCCAGATCGTCTGCCCGTGGAACCGCTTCGCCCGCCCTTCGGGAGAAGGCGACTTCAAGCCCCGGCACAATCTGGACAATGCCCAGTTGGCCGAGTTGTTTATGTGGGATGAAGACAAGTTCCTCAGCAGCACTGAAGGCTCACCGTTGCGGCGAGCCGGTTATGAGCGCTGGCTGCGCAATCTGGCAGTGGGGCTTGGAAATGCACCTTCAAGCATTCCGGTGCTGGAAGCGTTGAAGGCGCGGCGCGATTACCCCTCAGAACTGGTGCGCGAGCATGTGGAGTGGGCGCTCAAGCAGCACGCCAACCGTCAGTGCTCGTCGTTGTAGACGAACTTCGGCATTTCCCAGTGAAAGCGGATCGCCAACAAGCGCAACAAGAATCCGCCGAACAAGGTAATCAGAATCGCCTGCTCAGCCGGCAATTGCAGGTAGACGCAGAACAGATAGCACCATGCAGCAGCGAACGAGACGCTGGCATAGAGTTCGCGGCGGAAGATCAATGGAATGTCGTTGCAGAAGATGTCCCGCAAAATGCCGCCGAACACCCCGGTGATCACCCCACTGACCGAGGCCACCAGCATACCGTGGCCCATTTCCAGGGCGATCATGCAGCCGATCAGGGTGAAAGCCACCAAACCTGCGGCGTCGAGCACCAGGAACAGTGAGCGCAGGTGGCGCATCCACTGCGCGATAAAGATCGTCACCAGCGCCGCGATCGAGGTCAGTACCAGGTATTCAGGGTGTTTGACCCAGGTCAGAGGGTAATGACCCAGCAGTACGTCGCGCACCGAACCACCACCGAGCGCCGTCACGCATGCGATCAGCACCACACCGAACCAATCCATGCCGCGACGACCGGCAGACAAGGCTCCCGTCATGGCTTCGGTGGTAATGGCAATCAGGTAAAGCATCAGCAACATGGTGGCGATCCGAGCAGGAGGGCGCGCAGTCTAACCAGTTGGCGTGAGCACCAAAAGAGGGCGTAAGCGTATTCATTCGGATAGCCCGCGTCGCCTTCATCGCGGGCAAGCCTCGCTCCTACAAGATTGGCGTCGAACCGCAATGGCGTGCCCGACACCTGGCTTGTAGGAGCGAGGCTTGCCCGCGAAGAGGTCAGACCCGATACCGCCAAACCGATCAGAACTTGATGAAGTTCTTGCGGTAATGCTGCAACTCGGCGATCGACTCGCGGATGTCGTCCAGCGCAAGGTGGGTGCTGCCCTTCTTGAAGCTGTCGCGTACATCAGGAGCCCAGCGTGCGGCCAGTTCTTTCAAGGTCGACACATCAAGATTGCGGTAATGGAAGTAGCTTTCCAGGGCTTTCATATGGGTATAAAGGAAGCGGCGATCCTGACAGATGCTGTTGCCACAGATCGGCGACTTGCCCTTGGGTACCCACTTCTCCAGAAAGGCGATGGTCTGTGCTTCGGCTTCGGCCATGCTGATGCTGCTTTCGCGAACCCGTTGAGTCAGCCCGGAGCCGCCGTGTTGACGGGTATTCCACTCATCCATGCCGGCGAGGATTTCGTCGCTATGGTGGATGGCGATGACCGGGCCCTCAGCCAAGGTATTGAGATTACTGTCAGTGACGATGGTTGCCATTTCGATGATGACGTCGGTATCAGGGTTCAGACCAGTCATTTCCAGATCGATCCAAATCAGATTCTGCGGGTTTTGCATATGTCGGCTCCTCGGCGTAGTTGCGCAGTTTAGCCTAGCCCGTAGGCAGGGCGTGCTAAACTCGCGGCCGTTTTACCTAACCGACGCCTTATCGACACGGAACACCCATGGCCAAACGCCAGCTCAATCGTCGCCAAAACTGGCGCATCGAAAAGATTCAAGGCGAGCGCGCCGCCCGCGCCGCCAAACGCGAATCCTCTGCCGTGGAAGCACTCGAGGGCGGCGATCTTGGCCCCGAGCAAACCGGGCTGGTGATCGCGCACTTCGGTGTGCAGGTCGAGGTCGAAGCCCGCGACGGCGAACTGGCCGGCCAGGTATTCCGCTGCCACTTGCGCGCCAATCTGCCTGCGCTGGTCACCGGCGATCAGGTGGTCTGGCGTGCCGGCAACCAGGGTATCGGGGTGATCGTTGCGCAGTTGCCGCGCAACACCGAACTCTGTCGCCCGGACAGTCGCGGCCAGCTCAAGCCAGTCGCTGCCAACGTCGACATGATCGTGATCGTCTTCGCCCCGCTGCCCGAACCCCACGCCAACCTGATCGACCGTTATCTGGTGGCTGCCGAGCATGCCGGCATTCGCCCGCTGTTGCTGCTGAACAAGGCTGATCTGATCGATGAGCAAAATGCTCCGGCGCTGAATGCCTTGCTGGCGGTCTATCGACAGCTGGGTTATCCGCTGCTGGAAGTGTCTGCCCACCACGGCGACGGCATGGAGCAGTTGCAAGTTCAACTGGACGGCCGTATCAGCGTGTTCGTCGGCCAATCCGGCGTCGGCAAATCCTCGCTGGTGAACAGCCTGCTACCGGAAGTCGAAGCCCGGGTCGGCCCGTTGTCCGAACTCTCCGGCCAAGGCACCCACACCACCACCACTGCGCGGTTGTTCCACTTCCCGGGCGGCGGCGAACTGATCGACTCCCCGGGGATTCGTGAATTCGGTCTGGGCCATGTCAGCCGCGCCGACGTCGAAGCGGGCTTCATCGAGTTCAATGATCTGATCGGCACCTGCCGCTTCCGTGACTGCAAGCATGACCGCGAGCCTGGTTGCGCGCTGCTCAAGGCACTGGAAGATGGCCGCGTGCAACAACAGCGAATGAACAGCTACCGCTCGATCATCGCCAGCCTGCCGGAAACCAGCTATTAATAAGTAGCAATCGGCATGTCTAGTCCTGAAATTGATCGTTCCCACGCTCTGCGTGGGAATGCCGCCCCGGACGCTCTGCGTCCGCTGTAGAGGTGACGCAGAGCGTC